>NZ_CP085256.1:1868815-2180284 GCF_044790185.1 Oceanobacillus kapialis | reverse complement strand
TCAAACCAAGAGTTACTGGCTATTCTTCTAGGATCTGGCACGAAAGCAGAATCTGTCATGGCACTATCTAATCGTGTTCTCATGCACTTTGAAGGATTAAAGCTTTTGCATGATGCGACAATTGAAGAGCTGATTGCCATAAAAGGAATTGGGAATGCCAAAGGAGTTCAGCTTTTATCAGCCATAGAGTTAGGAAAAAGAATGCACCTTTATAAGCCAGATAGCCGATATGTCATTCGTTCACCTGAAGACGGTGCAAACTATGTAATGGAAGAAATGCGAAGCCTTAAGCAGGAACACTTTGTTGTCCTATTTTTGGATACAAAAAACCAAGTTATTCATCGGCAAACTATCTTTATTGGTAGTCTTAATGCTTCTATTGTACATCCCAGAGAAGTTTTCAGAGAGGCTGTTAAACGGTCAGCAGCATCTATTATTGTCATCCACAACCACCCCTCAGGAGACCCTACCCCGTCCAAAGAAGATATTCACGTCACCAAAAGACTAGTTGATTCAGGAAAAATGATTGGTATTGAACTTTTAGATCACCTAATAATCGGTGATAGAAAATTTATTTCTTTGAAAGAAAAAGGATATGTATAGTTCTTTCAATAGCAAGGGATGTTCCCATAAAAGAGCCTTAACTGCTGATGAGAAAATTCCTTTGTTAAAGTGATTAACATCAAACGCCCATCTCGAATAATCTATAAATATGATGAGGAAAGATATAGGGGTTGTTGTACATGAAGGAGAAACACCATATAAATATAAGGAAGATCGAAACTGACCAATAAATTCAGCTTGCTACAAGTTTGAAAGTCGCGTGGGTAGCTGGTTTGTTCAGTACGATTGGGGATGCCTTAGGTTCGTATGCTGCTGCTTTAGCTATTGAAGAGGCAGTGGAGGATGGGGCTGCACAATTAGAAAAAGAGCGGCAACTAGAAAGAAGGCTAATAAACTTAGAAAAACAATTAGATACCATTCAAGAAATGTTAGAATCAAAATAAACAACAAAAAGACTTATAAAATAGAAGGTCTGCTTTCAATATGTTATCGGAAGCAGGCCTTCTTTCATGATCATCTGGAAAATTTGTTTATTCAACCATACTATTTGCATGATAACTGATCTATAAATTTATTTTAAACGATATGATCTATGCGGTTTATTATAGAATCCTGTTTAAAAAAGCTAATTTAGGTCATGGATAATACTATCTATTTTATTAATTTTCTCGTATAATTATATTGACGAACATATAGACAGCGCCATTTTTCGATCTTTATTTTGAAGATGGCGCTTATTAAGATTGTTACTTTAACAGTCTTGAATGAGTGCTCAGGATAAGGCCTAGCCTATGCTGGCACATAACATATAATTCGATATAGTGTTATTTTGGAGAGGAAGATTTGATTGGGAATTTTTAATTTGTCTCAGGATTTGGGAATAGACTTAGGTACCGCTAATACACTAGTTTTTGTAAAAGGAAAAGGTGTCGTCGTACGTGAGCCTTCCGTTGTTGCGAAAAATATTCAAACAGGTGATGTTGAAGCGGTTGGAAACTCTGCCCGTAATATGATCGGCAGGACGCCAGGAAATATTACGGTAATTCGTCCAATGAAAGACGGGGTAATTGCTGATTACGATACGACAGCAGTTATGATGAAGTATTATATTAAGAAAGCGATGAAAAATCGATCGTATTTTGCTAAAAAGCCGAATGTTATGGTTTGTGTACCTTCTGGAATTACGATGGTAGAAGAAAGAGCGGTAATAGACGCAACGAAACAAGCCGGGGCAAAAGAAGCCTACCCTATTTCTGAGCCGTTTGCTGCTGCAATAGGTGCCGGTCTTCCAGTATGGGAACCTACGGGTAGCATGATTGTAGATATTGGGGGAGGTACTACTGAAGTGGCTGTTATTTCACTCGGTGGTGTTGTAACAAGCCAATCCATTCGCGTTGCAGGGGATGATATGGATGAAGCGATCATCTCATACATTAAGAAAAACTATAATTTGCTAATTGGTGAGCGTTCTGCAGAATCAATTAAGATGGATATTGGCACAGCAGGTGAGGTTTCAAACGATGAAGAGATGGATATACGCGGCCGCGATATGCTGACAGGTTTGCCAAAGACAATTACCATTACAGCTAAGGAGATTGCGCAGTCACTTGAAGATACAGTAACTGCAATTGTAGAATCAGTAAAATCAACACTTGAAAAAACGCCTCCTGAACTGGCAGCAGATATTATGGACCGCGGGATTGTGCTTTCAGGAGGAGGGTCATTGCTGCGTAACATTGATCAGGTCATAAGTGATGAAACCAAAATGCCTGTGTTTGTAACAGAAGACCCACTGGAAAGTGTTGCAATTGGTACAGGGAAATCTCTTGAATATATTCAGCATTTTCGCTCCCATCCGAATGTATCATCACGTCCGACAATAGATTAAGCAGGTGTTAAGATGTCTTTTTTTCGTAGAAGAAAACTTTTTATATTTTTGATAGGGTTTATTGTACTTGTTGCTTTAATTGGTTATTCATTAAGGGACCGTTCGAATCTGTCTATCGTTGAGCAATTCGTACATGATACAGTAGGTTTTGCACAGGGAATCGTGCATACACCGGTTAATTTTATAACCGACATTTTTACAAATGTGGATGATTTTCGTGACACATACTCTGAAAACAAGGTATTAAAAGAGAAATTGGCTGAGTATAAAGGCTTAATATATGAAGTCCAAGAATTAAAAGAAGAGAATGAAGAATTAAGAAACATTGCAGAATTAAAGGAATCCGATCAAATGCAAAACTTTACCCCCATTCAAGCGACTGTAATGGCTCGCTCCCCGGAACGTTGGGTTGAGCAGGTGACCATTAATAAAGGTTCAGATGATGGTGTTGCAGAAAACATGGCTGTTATTACACCAGACGGAATGATAGGGAAGATTCTAACAACTTCTGCTTCAACAGCCAAGGTACAGCTACTAACAGGATTTGATCAATTTAATCGGATTTCTGCATCTATTCCTCGCGAGGACGGTAAAGAAATTTTTGGAATGATAGAAGAGTATGATGAAGAGTCTGGTTCTTTGTTGTTTCGGATAATTGAAGAGTCAGACAAGGATCTTGAGCCGGGTGAATTGGTGTTTTCTTCAGGTCTTGGTGGTGTTTTCCCATCTGGTTTACCTATTGGGGAGGTACAGGAAGTAGTGCCTGATCAATATGGTTTAACTCGAACTGCTTTAGTAGAACCAGCAGCTGACATGTATGACATTAATCAGGTGATTGTGGTAGATCGTGCGATGGATGGAGAGGAAGACACTGGAGACAGTGAGGAGGAAGCAGAATGAAGCGGCTATACCTCCCCTTGATCCTGTTTCTTTTTCTTGTGTTTGAAGGCGTGGCATTAGATCTTCTGCCTGCAAGTCTTTTAACAGGGGACCTAATGATCGTCCCTCATTGGATCCTTATTCTATTAGTGTTAATGACAGTATTTTATGATAAAGAAACAACTTATTATTCTTTCATGTATGCACTTATTTTCGGTTTGTTAATCGATGTGGTGTATACAGGAATATTAGGTGTATACATGTTTTCTTACGCCTTTGCGATCTATGTCATTCATATGTTGAATAAAATGTTGCACGGAAATATACATGTCAGCATTTTATTGGGGACAGTGGCCTTAGGACTTTCGGATATTGCCATACATGTAATTTATATGGTAGCAGGGATAAATGACATGGCGTGGGCCGATTATCTAATGGCTCGACTGCTGCCAACGGTTATTTCTAATCTTGTTTTCCTCATCGTTCTTTATCCGATCATAGTAAAGAGACTTACATTTTGGGGACAAGAGCAATTAACTAGGGGCAATACATTATAAGTAAAACGAATTTAATAAGCGGTGGATAATTAGAAACGATTGCTAAGGTAACAGTAATGAGGTGAGTAATGGTGCTTGATAAGAAACAACTTATAACGATAAAAGGTACAAAGGAAGGACTCACTTTATTTATTGATGATTCCTGTACTTTTGAGCATGCGATAAATGAACTGCGTGAAAAGATACATGCAAGCCGTCCTAAGCATGATGAACCGGTAGTCTCCGTAAAGGTGAAGTTAGGTGACCGATATGTGCAGGAAGATCAAAAAGAGCTTATACGTAACATCATTACAGAAGATGAGCGGTTCACAATTGATTCAGTGATCTCCGATGTAGTACGCAGAGAAGATGCGCTACTTTGGAAGGAAGCAAGCGAGGTTAAAACGATAAATCGAATTGTTCGCTCTGGACAGGTGCTAGAAGTTACCGGTGACCTTCTATTAATAGGGGATGTGAACCCTGGCGGGAAAGTTGTTTCTACCGGTAATATCTACATAATGGGGAGACTAAATGGAATCGCTCATGCAGGAATAAATGGGGACAAAGAGGCATTTATCACTGCCTCTTATATGAAGCCAAGTCAGCTAAGAATAGCAGATTATATCAGTCGTGCTCCAGATTATGAATCTGATGGTGTGTATATGGAATGTGGTCTGATTGATGAGAAGCAAGATAAAATTGTAATAGACCGACTACAAGTTCTTTCACATAAAAGCGAAATAAGCGGATTCGGAAGGAGAATGCAAAATGGGTGAAGCAATTGTGATTACATCTGGAAAGGGTGGAGTAGGGAAAACGACTACGACTGCAAACATTGGTACCGGTTTAGCGCTGATGGACAAAAAAGTATGTCTTATTGATACTGATATCGGATTACGGAACCTAGATGTTGTAATGGGACTCGAGAATCGCATTATTTATGATATTGTGGATGTGATAGAGGAGCGTTGCAAGCTAAAGCAAGCGTTGATTAAGGACAAGCGTTTTGATTATTTGTCTTTACTCCCAGCAGCCCAGACTAGTGATAAATCTGCTGTGACGGAAGAGGGCATGAGAAAAATTGTCACAGAATTAAAGCAGGAGTATGATTATGTCATTATTGATTGTCCAGCGGGTATTGAACAAGGATTTAAAAATGCAATAGCTGGTGCTGATAAAGCGATTGTTGTAACTACGCCGGAAAAATCAAGTGTTAGAGATGCTGATCGAATAATTGGATTGTTAGAGCAGGAAAGCATTGCCCCCCCTTTACTTGTGATCAACCGGATTCGCAACCATATGATGAAAAGCGGAGACATGATCGAAATTGATGATATTGTACAGATTCTATCAATTGATTTGATTGGAATTGTAGTGGATGATGACGATGTGATCAAAGCATCAAATAGCGGAGAACCAGTAGCATTACAATCAAATTCCAAAGCTTCCATAGCATATCGAAATATTGCAAGAAGAATTCTTGGAGAAACTGTACCCCTTCAATCTCTTGAAGATGAAAAGGGTGTTTTCCAAAGAGTTAAGAAGTTTTTGGGTATACGAGGATAATAGAAAACTAGAAACCTGAGGCTGCAAGTTTGTTCTTGTTCCCCTCAGGTTTTTAACATATCTGAAAAAAATCCTTCATAAACTTGTACAAAAGTATGCGAAGGATTGTGAGGATAATGAATAATGGTGCAAATGTAAAAAAGGTAAGACAAGCGATTAATCAGCGCAAGAAGTCTCGAGGTCTGCCAGCTAAAGAAGGTGGAAAAAAACAAGTATTCCCGGCATTTCCACAAGATGAAGAAAAGCATGGATATATGCCAATTTTTGAAGGGCAAGGAGAGCCGGGGGAACGAAAGAACAAGATGATAACTGGTTTTTTATTTAAGGCCATTTTATCTATTATGCTCTTTTTTGGTGTCGCTCTCATGTGGGAAGTGAATACGCCAATACTTGAGTCAACGAAGGATTGGACGAGCAATGTACTTACTGAGGAGTTCCCTTTTGCCAAAGTAAATCAGTGGTATCAGGAATCTTTTGGGACACCGCTTGCACTACCACCTAGGGAGGACGCTGACAATAGTAATGCAGAGCAAGTACTTGCATTACCTGTAAATGGCAGTGTAACTGAGTCTTTTCAAGTAAATGGGACGGGTATTAAGATTGCTCCAGAAGAGTCATCGGCTGTATCTGCTTTGCGCGATGGAGTGGTGGTGTTTGCAGGGAATGATACGAATACAGAGAAAACCGTTAAAATTCAGCATGCTGATGGAAGTATTTCAACATACGGTTATCTAAGCGATTTGAATGTTCATCTTTATCAGTTTGTAGATAGTAATCAGCCAATTGGCCAGTTTATACCACAGCCAGAGAATACAACTGTCTATTTTGCTATTGAAAAGGATAAGGATTATATAGATCCTGTGCAGGTAATTAAAGTTGACGATAGCAAGTAACCACTTGCCAAAGATTCATTTGCATCCCATTTTACTCGCTTTTCTATTTATATCCTTTTTAACTGGTACGTTCGTGGAGATGGCTATCATTTTTTTATTTGTGCTAATCCACGAACTTGGCCATTATGCCATGGCAAAATCGTTTAATTGGCGAATAGATACCATCATGCTTTGGGTGTTTGGTGGTGTGATGAAAACAGATGAACATGGGACAAGACCTATTTCCGAAGAGTTTTTTGTAACAATTGCAGGGCCGTTTCAACATGTGCTAATCTATGCTGGGATATTCGGTTTATCGACAATGAATTTCATGCCGCCTTCCCTAATCGATATGATGTATGATTATAATACAGCTATTTTATTATTTAATCTGTTACCTTTATGGCCGCTTGATGGGGGAAAGTTGCTTTTTTTATTACTTGCAACATTCTTGCCATACAAACGCGCCTATCATACGATCATCCTTCTTTCTATGCTCTTAGCGGTTAGTTTTATAGTCCTACAGCTGTTTCTTCCTACTTTTACGTTAAGCACATTTCTAATTGCCCTGTTTTTATTTATGGAGAATCAGTCAGAATGGAAGCAGCGTCATTATGTTTTTATGCGGTTCTTAATTAAACGCTATGAAACAAAGCATGCTGTACTGAAAAGTAAACCTCTATATGTAAACCCTGATAGCTCGTTGATGCGAGTGTTTTCAACTTTTAGCCAGGAGAAGAGGCATACCATCTATGTAGTGAACAGGTATGGAAAGCATCAAGCTATTGAAGAACAAGAGTGTCTGCGAGCATATTTCAAAGGGGAAAATTATCACCGTTCAATTGGTGAACTTGTTGAAAAAGGCGCATGAAACAAGAGAATTTTATTGGAGTTTATCTTGACAAAGTAGTTGCATACATGGTAACATCAATACGTTATTCATCGTAGCACCAGTGCTACAACCGCGCAGAACAGGTTTGGATAAACTCTAAAATGAGTACCTGTATGGCGAGTCTGAGTTAATTAAGGAGGTGCAAGGTATGTACGCAATTATCGAAACAGGCGGTAAACAAGTAAAAGTGGTAGAAGGCCAAGAAATTTACGTGGAAAAAGTTGCAGCAGATGCAAACGAATCTGTTACATTTGAAAAAGTTCTATTCGTAGGTGGAGACGATGTGAAAGTAGGCGCACCATACGTGGAAGGTGCTACTGTCACTGCAAAAGTGGAAAAGCATGGTCGTCAGAAAAAGGTTACTGTTTTCAAATACAAGCCTAAAAAGAACTATCATCGTAAGCAAGGTCATCGTCAGCCTTATACAAAACTAGTTATTGATAAAATCAATGCATAAAGGTTTTTCTCTATGATTCAGGCGACAATTTATCGTAATGACAATCGAATAACAGCATTTAAACTTTCTGGACATGCAGATAGTGGACCATATGGCTACGATCTTGTATGTGCAGGAGTTTCAGCAGTCTCGATTGGTACCGTAAATGCAGTGTTTTCACTATGCAATGCTGAATTACAAATTGAGCAGGGCGAGGATGGCGGATATTTATATGTCCAGATTCCTGATACCGTGAATAACATGGAACAGGTTCAACTCTTGTTCGAAGGCATGCTGGTATCATTACAATCCATTGAAAATGAATATGGAGAATTTATTACGATACGCACAATTTAAGGAGGTGCAGTGGTATGCTACGTCTTGATTTGCAATTTTTCTCCCAGAAAAAAGGTGCTGGTAGCACAAAGAACGGCCGTGATTCTGAATCCAAACGTCTTGGTGCTAAACGCGCTGATGGCCAATTCGTAACAGGTGGTTCTATCCTTTACCGTCAACGCGGTACGAAGATCTACCCAGGCGAAAACGTTGGTCGTGGTGGAGACGACACACTTTTTGCGAAAGCTGATGGCGTTGTGAAATTTGAGCGCTTTGGCCGTGACCGTAAAAAGGTTAGTGTATATCCAGTGGCACAAGAAGCTTAATAGTTTGATGTATATAAAAACTCCAACTCTTTTTAGGTTGGAGTTTTTTTTATAAAATACGGAGGATACAAATTTGGCTCCATAATGTTTGTTTGGCAGTAACGACGGCCTTCAACTACATAAGAGGGTGTTTGCGCTTTTGGTATAGGCTCTAAACAATCACATTCGTGACATAACAAGATGTATGTTATGCTATTAAGGCAATTGTCGCTTATATTAAAAAGAGTCTTAGCTTTTCTACTATTACTTGAAAGTATAAAAATGTGTGCTTTAGAAAGAGCCACACCCGGCTCCAAAAGCTTTGCACTTTTGGTTTTTCATTTTTGGTTAGGAGAATTGCCGGCTTTTCTGCTATACTTTTGTTATGTAATGGAGGGGGAAGACATGAACGAGAAGGATGTTATTTTATTATTACAGCATTATCGTCATGATTTAATGAACCATTTACAAATTATTCATGGCTACTTAAGCATGAATAAACCAGATAGAGTCGAAAGTAAAGTGAAAGAAAGTTTAGATTATTACAACGAGGAACGGAAATTAATGCATTTACAAGGGACCTTACTAACATTGTGGGTCATCCAGTTTAATGTTTATTATGAGGATTTTCGTTTGACATACCAAATACATACCGAAAACAAAAAAATCTCTGAATCAGATGAGCAGCTGGTTAGACAGTGTAACCGAATAGTTTCGCTTGTTAGCCAACTACATAAAGGGATGGAATTGTTCGAGGTCAACTTCCAGCTCACAGAGACCGAAAAAGCAAACTTTTTACGTGTCAAACTGTCAATTGAGGGGAATTTTAATGACAAGGAAGTAGTTATTAGAGAGCTAAACAGCTTAAAGCTGGAATATAAAATGAGTACAGAAAATACCAAGGACGGAATCATGTGTACGTTTGTAATTCCGTGTGAAATATGAGGTGAACAACAATGTTTGTAGATCAGGTCAGTGTATATGTGAAAGCTGGGGATGGCGGGAACGGTTTAGTTGCCTATCGAAGAGAAAAATATGTACCCAAAGGCGGCCCAGCTGGTGGAGATGGTGGAAATGGTGGCGATATTGTTTTTGAAGTGGATGAAGGGTTAAACACTTTAATGGATTTCCGTTATAATCGCCACTTCAAAGGAAAACGTGGAGAAAACGGCATGAGTAAGACACAGCACGGGAAAAATGCAGAACCGTTAGTGGTTCCTGTTCCTCCTGGCACAACAGTTATGGATGAAGAGACCGAAGAGGTTATTGCTGATTTGACAACACATAAGCAACGGGCAGTAATTGTTAAAGGTGGGCGCGGAGGACGAGGCAACACGCGCTTTGCAACACCAAGAAACCCTGCTCCTGATATGGCCGAAAACGGTGAACCTGGACAGGAAAGGAATATAAAAGTAGAGCTCAAGTTAATTGCAGATGTTGGTCTTGTTGGGTTCCCTAGCGTTGGAAAGTCAACTTTTCTTTCGGTCGTAAGTGCGGCAAAACCTAAAATCGCTGATTATCACTTCACAACGCTTGCTCCTAATTTGGGAGTAGTGGATACCAGTGACCAGCGAAGTTTTGTAATGGCTGATCTTCCAGGTTTGATTGAGGGAGCGCATGAAGGAATAGGACTTGGCCATCAATTTCTCCGTCATGTAGAGCGTACCAGATTAATTGTTCATGTTATTGATATGGCTGGAACGGAAGGTCGCGATCCATATGATGACTATGTCAAAATAAACGAGGAATTAAAAGAGTATGACTTAAAGCTAACAGAACGTCCGCAGATTATTGCAGCCAATAAAATGGACATGCCCGGAGCTGCGGAAAACTTAACTTCTTTTAAAGAAAAGTTATCAGAAGATATTTCAGTTTACGAAATATCTGCTTTGACAAAGGAAGGCTTGCGTGATATTTTATTTGCAATTGCCGATCAATTGGACGCTATTCCAAAGGTTGCTCCTAAAATGGAGGAAGTGGAAGAGAAAGTTATCTATCGTTATACAAAAGAAGATGCGCCATTTAAAATTACGCGTGATGACGATGGGGCATATGTGCTTTCAGGTGATAAGATTGAAAAACTGTTTAAGATGACAGACTTTGCACGAGATGAAGCAGTGCAACGTTTCTCGAGACAATTACGAGGAATGGGTGTGGACGAAGCGCTTCGCGCACGTGGTGCTACAGATGGAGATACAATTCGCCTTCTTGATTTTGAATTCGAATTTATTGAGTAAGATGCTTCATAGCGGCGGAAATAGGGGGAGAAATGGTGGTAGCAAAAATTGGTTATTTGGGACCTAAGGGGACCTTCACAAAACTAGCAGTAGACGCAGCATTTAATGGAGAACATAAAGAAAGCTATGCAACCATTCCAGAATGTATCGATGCAGTAGAACAAAACGAAATCGACATTGCGGTTGTGCCTATGGAAAACGCAATTGAAGGAACGGTCCAGCTAACAGTTGACTATTTGGTACATCAAGTTACACTGCCAATTATGGCAGAAATTGTGGTGCCTATACAACAGCATTTATTAGTGCATCCAAACTTTAAGGGAAATCTCGGCGATATTACGGAGGTACACTCACACAGCCATGCGATCGCACAGTGTCATCAATACCTGCACCAGTTACTTCCAGAGGCTAAAACACAGTATACCACCTCTACAGGAAAAGCAGCTGAGATGGTCAGTGAGAGCAATGAACCAATTGCAGCAATCGGCAACAAACTAGCGGCAGAAGTATATGGTCTCAAGCTATTGAAAGAGAACATCCATGATTATCCAAATAACCATACTCGTTTCATCGTGCTTTGTAAGGATGAAACAAAGCTATCGATTAAGCATCCGATCAGTGGAGAAAAAACAAGTATGCTTATTTCATTGCCAAGTGATCAAGCAGGTGCCTTACATCAAGTTTTATCTGCCTTTGCATGGAGGAAGATGAATCTTTCAAAAATAGAATCCAGACCAATGAAAACAGGATTAGGTAATTACTTTTTTATTATAGATGTTGACCAACCCTACGATGACGTGTTGTTTCCCGGAGTAAAAGGGGAGTTGGAGGCGTTGGGCTGTAATGTAACTATCATGGGCACATACCCCGTATTTAAGTTAGCAATCTCATAGTGAAAGAAGACCGTCTATCATACAGATAGGCGGTTTTTTTATAAAAAATGTTTTACTAAATAATCTTTCTAACCCCACATACGTTTCTAACCAGAATAGCCCACTTCGAAAAGTGCTTTTATAAATATCTTTCAACTTTTTTACCATACGTGCATATGTTGATATAGAGTAATTAGCCCAGTTATATATCGAAAGGAGTTCGGTTCGTTTTGAAAATACACATCGTTCAAAAAGGAGATACACTCTGGGAATTATCTAAGAAATACGGGGTGGATTTCGAAGAACTAAAACAAATGAATAGCCAGTTGTCGAGTCCTGATATGATCATGCCTGGTATGAAAATAAAAATTCCGAGCAGCTCTAAAGCAGTCAAACAACAATCTATGCCAAAGAAAGAAACGGTGAAAGAATCATACAAAGACATCTCTCCAAAACCAATGCCAGTTATGAAGGAAGACGAAAAAGAAATCCAGAAGCCGGTTAAGCCAGAAATGCCAATGATGCCACAAATGCCATCACAACCTATTATGCAAATGCCTATATTAGAACAGGAATTTCAAAATTATACAACGATTAATTTCCCAGAGACGCATCATCATGTACAGCCGAAGAAGGAAGTAAAAAAAGAAATGCCAAAAGAAAAACCGAAAGTGGAAGCAAAGAAAACTTACCCGATGCACACTCCGCAACCACAAATGAAGCCTGAAGTGCAGCCGCAATATCACATGCAACCACAGCCTGTACCAACACATATGGTCCCAATGTGCTGTCACATTGTACATCCATGCTATCCTCCGGTTCCGTTCAAGGTAATGGGGCAGGTTGCAGATTGGCATGCTATGCCTGCGCATCCGATGGGGCCACATGGTATGGCACCTGGACATATGCAACCTATGCAAGATGATTGTGGGTGCTCAGGTCCAAAAATGCATGATATGGTCCAACCTTCTATGTTTGACCCTATGCAACACCAAATGCCAATGGGGCAGCCATTCCAACCACAAATGTACCCTCAGCAAATGGAAGGTATGGGGAATTTTGCTCCGACACCACCAGCTTATCCAAACTTTAGTAATCGACAGGAAGATAAAAAAGATTTGGCCGATGATGAATAATAGCTTGTATTCATTGAGAGTAATCATTTTTACAAACTACAGACCAACTATTAACTTAGATAAAAAAGAGACGAAATGCATCGTCTCTTTTTTTATACGTTTGTATCTAAAAGAGAAGGGAATAAAATAGGTGGGAATGGTGGTATTAGTGAAGTAAACAGCCAAAGCAAAGCTCATTATTTTTTAAAAAATATCATATTAGTGGTAAAATGAGTAATATTCAAAGGCTAAAAGGAGAGATAGTTGTGGAAAAACAGGTAGAACAAATTGTACAATGGTTACGTGAACAAGTTAAACAGGCTGGGGTGAAGGGCCTAGTTGTAGGAATAAGTGGGGGATTGGATTCTGCAGTTGTATCCCACCTTATCCATAGAGCTTTTCCGGATAATTCGTTAGGTGTTCTACTACCAATTTACACAAGTGACGAAAACTTAGATGACGCAAAGCAAGTAGCACAGAGCAGTGGAATACAAACCATGACAGTGGACCTAACAGACACACATAAAACCATGTACGCGGAAATTAAGAGTAGTCTAAATGAAAGTGATGCATTTATTGAAGAAAATGATAAATTGGCTGGTGCAAACCTTCGCGCACGCTTACGGATGAGTACCTTGTATGCACTAGCAACAAATTATAATTATTTAGTAGTGGGCACAGATAATGCAGCTGAATGGTACACTGGCTACTTTACGAAATACGGTGATGGCGGTGTCGATATTCTGCCAATTGTAGAATTTACAAAGCAGGAAGTTCGAGAAATGGCAAAATATCTTGGCGTACCAGATCAAGTTGTCGAGAAAAAACCGAGTGCCGACCTTTGGGAAGGCCAAACAGATGAGGATGAAATGGGAACAAGCTATGATACTATTGATGCTTATCTAAAAGGCGAACAAATTCCTGATCGTGACAAAGAGATTATCGAAGCCATGCATAAAAAGACGGCCCACAAGCGCGATGGTCTGCCACAATTTCATCGTGAGAAATAATAAAGTAATTCCCTTAAATTAACTGTGTAAAAAAACCTCCCTTATCCAAACTATGGATAAAGGAGGTTTTTTAATTGAAAACAAGTATTGTAATAGGATTTTCTTTGTTATTACTCGCTGGCTGTAATACAGCACAAAACGAGCAAGGACAGGGAAGTGATCAACAAAACAAAGAGAATACAGAATATGTACACTATGAAACCGACCAGGAGCGAGTAGATAGAAACCAGGAACCTTCAATTGGCGAGCGGGGAGGTTATCCGCAAAGTCACCAAGAAGGAGCAAACGATGCGGATTTTGAAAAAGGCTATTCCGATGCTTACACTAATGAAGAGGCATTATGGCTGTCCGAAGAGCTGGAAAACCGGAAAGATATTGTGACGGCACAAGTTGCATCAACAGAGGATAAAATATTAGTAGGTTTGATTCAAAGAGAATATGCAGGCGAAAATGTTCCAGATCAAGTAAAAGAGGAAATTAAAAGGTTGTTACCAGACACAAAAAAAGAAATTATTGTTTTTACAGATAATGCATATTGGGAATACATGAATAACCGGGATGCCAAACCGGAGGGAAATACTCCTTAAATAAGAAACAACTTTAGATAGGCCTTTATCCCGCCTTAACTGGTAGGAAGGTTCACACTTCAAGCATGCGGGAAGTTACTGCCAGTAAAGGTTCGATTCGGCCACCTAACATTTGGTAGGGAAGAAGGGGGACCTCTTGTCAAATAAAGTTTCACTTTATGAAATTCCTTTTTTTTGATATAGTAAAAAAGGAAATTTCTAGAGAGGAGAATGTCCGATGGCTGGTCATTCTAAATGGAAGAACATACAGAGAAGAAAAAATGCACAGGATGCGAAAAAAGGTAAAGTTTTTATGCGCCATGCGAAGGATATATACACTGCTGCAAAACAGGGAGGTGGAGATATATCCACCAATGCATCTCTACGCTTAGCAGTTGATAAAGCAAAGGCGGATAACATGCCCAATGATAATATTGATCGTGCGATTAAAAAAGCAACCGGAACACTTGACGGGGCGAGCTTTGAAGAAATAACGTATGAAGGTTACGGTCCAGGAGGAGTAGCGGTTATCGTTAACGTCTTAACAGATAATAAAAATCGTACTGCTGCTGAAGTTCGCCATGCTTTTAAGAAAAACGACGGAAACCTTGGAGAAAATGGAAGTGTTTCTTTCATGTTTGATCGTAAAGGATACATTATTATTGCAAATGAGAATGGAGAAATAGACGAAGACGAGCTCACTTTAGAAGCATTAGAGGGTGGAGCAGAAGATATAACGACGCAAGAAGGCGCCTACGAAATTTTTACAGAACCAGAAAGCTTTCAAGCAGTGGTGGATCACTTAACAGAAAGTGGTTATGAGATTGCTGACTCTGAGGTTACGCTTATTCCTCAAACATACAGTGCAGTGAATGAAAATGATGAAACGAAAATGTTAACCCTTATCGAAACCTTGGAAGAAAGCGAAGATGTTCAAGACATTCACCATAATTTAGAAGAGTCAAATTAACAAGCAAGGTCGAAAGATTATGCTACGCGATACAGAGGAACCGTCCTGTTTAAGCGTCGAATCTTTCGGCTTTTTTAGTAATTCTTCTTACATTCTTAGCCAATTATCTGTTCTGGCCTTTTAAATCTATCCCTTAAAGAAAGGTACAAAAATGACAATAAGTTTCACGTTGTATGAAGTTATGATAAAATAATGAAAGGAATGTAAAGGAGCAGGATGAATGATTGCCTATGTTAAAGGAATACTTACATATATTTTAGATGATTCTATAATTGTGGACGTCCAGGGTATTGGCTACGAACTATATTGTGCCAATCCTTTTGTATTTCAGTCGTCTTTACATAAAGAAATAAAAATATTTACGTATCATTATGTTCGGGAAGATGCCCAAATGCTATACGGCTTTAAAAATGAAGACGAAAAGTTTTTATTTACCAAATTAATTTCCGTATCTGGAATAGGCCCAAAAGGTGCACTGGGAATCCTCGGAGGGGTGGAAGTATCTGGGATCGCTGCTGCAATTGAGCGGGAAGATGATAAATTTTTAACCAGCTTCCCAGGTGTAGGTAAAAAGACGGCGAGACAAATTATTTTAGATCTTAAAGGGAAACTGACTAATGTACTTTCCATTTCTGATGTTGATACAGAAGTACCTACAGCAACCCAAGCAGATGCAGAGAGCATTCAGGAAGCAGCGGAGGCATTAAAGGCACTTGGATACACAGATAGGGAAGTAAAAGGGATTATGCCAGAATTAAAGGCCACAGAAAGTAAAAACACAGATGAACTGATTAGAAAAGCATTATCACTATTAATGAAAAAGTAGGAGAGGGGGAGAATAATGGAAGAGCGGATGGTGACAGGAGAATATCAAGAAGCGGATTCCATGGAGCTAAGTCTTCGTCCTTCTGCATTGAATCAGTATATTGGCCAGCATAAAGTGAAAGAAAATCTAAGTATTTTTATTCAAGCTGCCAGAATGCGGGAAGAACCATTAGATCATGTACTGTTATATGGTCCACCAGGATTGGGGAAAACTACATTGGCTGCCATTATTGCAAACGAAATGGGCGTCCAATTTCGTTCAACCTCAGGACCAGCAATTGAACGTGCTGGTGACCTAGCAGCAATCCTTTCTTCTCTCGAGCCTGGAGATGTTTTATTTATTGACGAAATACACCGGTTGCCACGATCTGTAGAGGAAGTACTCTACCCGGCAATGGAGGACTTTTTTCTTGATATTGTGATTGGAACAGGCCCGAGTGCCAGATCCGTAAGAATCGATCTTCCCCCATTCACCCTTGTAGGTGCCACTACAAGAGCGGGATTGTTGTCTGCACCACTTCGAGACCGATTTGGCGTGCTTAGCCGTTTGGAATTTTATGAAGCAAAAGATCTATGCGCGATTATTGAACGAACAGCAGAAATCTTCCAAACTTCTATCACAAAAGAAGCTGCAACAGAAGTGGCAAGGAGGTCTAGGGGAACCCCGAGAATTGCCAACCGTCTGTTAAAACGAATACGTGATCTCTCCCAAGTAAAGGGCGAGACAGAAATAAGTTCAGAAACGACGGCTGAGGCGCTTTCAATGTTGCAAGTTGATGATGAGGGCCTTGACCATATTGATCATAAGCTATTAAAAGGGATGATCGAGAGCTTCCAAGGAGGCCCTGTGGGATTGGATACGATAGCGGCGACAATTGGCGAAGAATCCCAAACGATTGAAGATGTTTACGAGCCTTATTTATTGCAAATCGGATTTATCCAAAGAACACCAAGAGGGCGTGTTGTTACACATAAAGCTTATCAGCATTTTGGAATGAAAGGACCGGACGCTGAATGAACATAGGTAAACTCCTTATTATTGCAGGGATTGTTTTGGTTCTTGTAGGTGTTATCTGGACCTTTATTGGGAAACTACCTGGTGACCTTTCTTTTAAAAAGGGAAATGTTACCTTTCATTTTCCCATTATGACTTCCATTATCATAAGTATTATACTTTCCTTGATATTCTTCATTCTAGGAAAGTTTCGCTAAGTTAGGAGATGCATCATGAATATAGAAGATTTTGATTTTCATTTACCAGAAGAATTAATTGCCCAAACTCCTTTAGAGGATCGCACATCCTCTCGGTTACTTTTACTAAACAAAAATACAAAAGAAATAGCACATAAAACCTTTAAAGATATTAAAGATTATTTTAAACCAGGAGATTGCTTGGTACTTAATAACACCCGTGTTTTGCCTGCCAGACTATATGGTGTAAAAGAAGGCACTGGTGCTAATATTGAAGTTCTATTACTTCACCAAGAACAGGGAGATACCTGGGAAGTACTTGTTAAACCTGCTAAAAAGGTAAAGGAAGGAACTGTCCTTAACTTTGGTGATGGGAAGCTTCGTGCTACTTGTGTTGGCTTAAAGGAGCATGGTGGACGTACTATGGAGTTTTCTTATAATGGAATTTTCTATGAGGTGTTAGATGAGCTAGGAGAAATGCCACTCCCTCCGTATATTAAAGAAAAGCTCCCAGAAAAAGAAAGATACCAAACCGTCTATGCGAAAGAGGAAGGTTCAGCTGCGGCGCCAACAGCAGGATTACATTTTACAAATGAACTACTTGAAGAATTGAAAACAATCGGTGTCACAGTAACCTTTATCACATTACACGTGGGGCTTGGAACATTTCGCCCGGTTAGTGTAGAAAACATTGACGAGCATCAAATGCATGCTGAATTCTATCGTATGTCACAAGAAACGGCTGACACGTTGAACCAAGTAAAAGAACAAGGTGGAAGGATTATCTCTGTAGGCACAACCTCCACCAGAACGCTTGAGACGATTGCCAGAGACCAGGATGGTATATTTGTAGAGACAAGTGGATGGACAGATATTTTTATTTATCCTCCTTATCAATTCCGTGCAGTAGATGGCCTGATAACTAACTTTCATCTGCCTAAATCAACTTTAATTATGCTAGTCAGCGCTTTGGCAGGAAAAGAGCCTATTTTAAGTGCATACGAAGCAGCGGTTCGAGAAAGGTACCGTTTCTTTAGCTTTGGCGATGCAATGTTCATTATCTAATGAATTGGAACTGTTATATGCATGTGGGAGAAGTATCCCCATGCTTACTATATAAAAAAGGAAGTATATTTGATGACACCCATAACATATGAATTAATAAAGACATGTAAACAAACAGGAGCAAGATTGGGACGAGTTCATACTCCGCACGGCTCGTTTGATACCCCAACATTTATGCCAGTTGGTACACTTGCGACAGTGAAAACGATGAGCCCAGAGGAGCTTAAAGGGATGAATGCTAATATCATTCTCTCTAACACGTATCATCTCTGGCTTCGACCAGGGGAGGATATTGTGAGGGAAGCAGGAGGCCTGCATAAGTTTATGAACTGGGATGGCGCTATTCTCACAGATTCAGGCGGGTTTCAGGTTTTCAGTTTAAGTGATATGCGTGAGATTAAAGAAGAAGGTGTTCACTTTAGAAACCATCTAAGTGGAGATAAACTCTTTCTCTCACCTGAAAAAGCGATGGATATTCAAAACGCCTTAGGTTCAGATATTATGATGGCTTTCGATGAATGTCCCCCATACCCTGCGACTTATGACTATATGAAATCCTCAGTTGAGCGAACCTCTCGTTGGGCAGAAAGATGCTTGGAAGCACACCAACGTAAACACGATCAAGGGCTTTTCGGTATCATACAAGGTGGAGAATATGAAGATTTGCGTAGATTGAGTGCCCAGGACCTAGTTTCTTTAGATTTTCCAGGTTATGCAATTGGCGGTCTATCTGTTGGGGAACCAAAGGATGTCATGAATCGTGTATTAGAATTTACGACACCTCTTATGCCTTCAAACAAGCCACGTTATCTAATGGGGGTAGGTTCACCTGATTCATTAATTGATGGAGCACTTAGAGGGATTGACATGTTTGATTGTGTACTTCCCACAAGAATTGCTCGAAATGGGACATGCATGACTTCTAATGGGCGACTAGTTGTCCGTAATGCGAAGTATGCGAGAGATTTTGGCCCAATAGATGAAAATTGTGATTGTCATGTATGTAAAAACTATTCCCGAGCTTACATTCGTCATTTAATAAAATGTAATGAAACATTCGGTTTTAGGCTTACTACTTATCATAACCTCTATTTTCTGTTAAAATTAATGGAGCAAGTCCGAACAGCAATCGCTGAAGATAGACTTGGTGACTTTAAGGAAGAATTCTTTGAGCAATATGGTCTAAATAAACCGGATGCAAAGAACTTCTAAAGAGGTTTTTTATAGAGCTTGAAAGGAGGGAATACGAAAATGGAAATGCTTATATCACTATCACCGATTATTCTAATGTTTGTAATCTTCTATTTCTTGCTAATACGTCCTCAACAAAAACGTCAAAAGCAAGTGAGGCAGATGCAATCAGATCTTCAAAAAGGACAATCCGTTATCACAATTGGTGGATTCCATGGTGTGGTTCACGCAATTGATGAGAGCACTGTTGTAATTCAGGCTGGTGACGGTACAAAGCTGACATATGACCGATCAGCTATCCGTGAAGTAAAACAGTAGTATTATGAGCCACCATAGGCCTATCTCCTGTGGTGGAAGCGTGCTTGAGAACATTATGTATTTAATACATAAAAAACGAAGTTAACAAAAATCTGTTAACTTCGTTTTATTTTTTACTCAATCATATCTAGTGTTATAGAAGTCTTCTTAAATTATTGTCATTAATTTTCAGCGTGTTCACCAGCAATGTTGACACCTACCATACCGCCAAATAGTGCTACGAGAATATAAGCAGTGTGATGGATGATTTGTTCCATACTAAAGCCTACCTGATAGCCTAAATACTGTACTAGAAAGGTAAAAAGGGTAAAACCTAGACCTGTAAAAGCCCCGATAACCCATCCCTTAGCTTTACTTTTTGCTCCTGCCACTAGACCGCCAATAAATAAAGAGATTAATCCAATTACGAGTGTTACCCATGTTAATGCTGGTTCGTTAAATGTAGAAAAACGAAGCAGCAAAGCCAAGATAAAACTTGAAAGTAGTATAAGACCTAACACAATAATCCATCCAAATAATAAGGCTGTAAATTGTTGTCTTTTCATTCTATATCCCCCTTAAGATTGTCCACCTACCATAATAGTATTCAGAAAAAAACAAAATAGACGAAAAATATTTTGGCTTGCTTTCACATAGTTATAGTAATGAATCATAATGCATAAGCCTTAGGGAAAGCAGGTGAGAAATGGATGTTCTTCTAGCAACAATTATTTTTATCGTAAGCTATTTCTTCATTATGACCGATAAAATAAACCGGGCAGTAGTAGCATTATCAGGGGGAACCCTCTTGTTACTAACAGGGATATTTACAACACAAGATATATTCACCGAATATATTGATTGGGATACGATTGCCTTACTATTTTCGATGATGGTGTTGATTTCAATTACAGAGAAAACAGGGCTATTTACTTTTATTGCAATACGATTTGCACAGCAAGTTGGTGGGAGGCCCATCCCCTTACTGATTGGGGTAGGGGTATTAACTGCAATAGGATCAGCTATGTTGGATAATGTAACAACGGTTCTTATTTTTGTACCTATCCTGTTAAACATAACAAAACTTTTAAACATACCAGCATTTCCTTATATGTTAATGATTATATTTAGCTCAAACATTGGAGGAGCTGCAACGCTAATTGGAGATCCCCCCAATATTATGATTGGACAAGCTGTCGATCATTTAACCTTCTTATCCTTTTTAATCCATGTAGGTCCAGTTGCCTTGATTATGTTCGTATGCATGATACTCTTTCTCTATCTATGTTTTAGAAAAACGCTTAAAAAATCTAAAATTGATGCGAGGGAATTAAAGAAGATAGATGCCAAATCCCATTTAAAAAAGACTCCGATGTTATACAAATCGGTAGGTGTGCTCAGTTTAACTATAACAGGATTCCTACTACATGCTTTTGTTCATATTGACTTAACAACGATTGCCCTAGCTGGCGCACTACTTCTATTATTTCTTACACAGGATGAATTAGAGGCAGAGAGAGTATTAGAAAAGGTAGAATGGGTTACATTGTTCTTTTTTATTGGATTGTTCACCCTAGTGGGGGGCTTGCAAGAGGTGGGGGTTATAGATGAACTTGCTCGTGCTATCGTACGCTCAACTAATGGTGACTATGTGGAAACAACTTTGCTCGTGTTATGGGTATCAGGGCTTTTTTCAGGGATAGTAGATAATATACCGTTTGTTGCGGCAATGATTCCGGTCGTACAGGAGTTTGAAAGCTATGGAATGGTCTACTTAGACCCCGTCTGGTGGTCCTTATCACTTGGAGCTTGCCTTGGTGGAAATGCTACCTTAATTGGTTCCTCGGCAAATGTTGTGGTTGCCGGTTTAGCAGAAAGGTCAGGAAATAGAATTTCATTTATTCGTTATATGTTGTTTGGCGTACCACTCGTTGTTTTATCCTTAATAATAGCCACCATTTATATTTATGTGCGTTATCTCATCCCATATATGGGACAACTATAAAACCTGCCGGAAAGGCAGGTTTTTTTGTAGTTATAATCCTAAGTCCCAGATGCTTGCACTGCACTTTTATTTCAACCATTTTTTAAAGAAGGGGAGTTGGATTAGCTCTTCTTTTGTGATAAAACGAAGCATGAAGAGTGTAATAATATAGAAGATAACAAGAGCAAGTAAGGAGAGCGCGAATAATAGAATGTTAGGTTGAACGGTCTCGTATATGTCTTTTATCCATGATCCTACCATCCAGGTAACACCAATCAAGGCAACCATTTTACATATGTCTTTTAATGGAATGGAAAATTGAATGGCTTTTTGTAATGCTGCAAAATGAAGTAATGTAACAAGCACGACCCCTACAGACATTGCGATGGCAACACCGTGAATACCGAAACTCGGGTTAGATGCGAGAAGAAATAATACAGTTAATTTACAAATTGCACCTATCAAACTATTCCACATAGCTGGTTTTGCTAAATCGAGTGCCTGTAATGCAGCTTGTAAAGGAGATTGCACATACAATAAAATGAAGAAAGGAGCCATCAGGACAAGTAAACTACTGGCCTTGTCTGTTCCGTACATATAAGTTAGGATAGGTGAAGAAAAAAGGCAAAGAACGACTGTTGCGATTGCTCCAGAAGCAAAGGATAAACGAATGGACTGATGAATGCGATAATGTACTAGGTTTTTGTTTAGGTTGGCTTCTGCCTCAGAAATAGACGGAACAAGTGCGATCGACAAGGAATGTGTGATAAATGTCGGCAAAAATAATAAGGGAAAGATATAGCCTGTAAGCTCGCCATACTGCTTTGTAGCCAAGGAGCTGGAGATGCCAGCAATAGCGAGACTTTGGGCGACAAGAATAGGTTCAAGGAAATTGGTAAAGGAACCAATCATACGACTTCCAGTACTAGGTAGAGCAATGGAAAATAGTTCCTTTACTGTTGATTTGCTTGATTTTAAATAGCTGAAAAAGTTAGTGCGTATTTTAACTTTTTTCTTCCGCTTAAATACATAGAGCATGTACAAAAGCGAAATAAACTCTCCTAATATAACACTAATCATTGCTCCTGCTGCTGCAAATTCCACTCCGTAAGGCAACAACAATTTAACAAAAAAAGCAACGCATGTGATACGAACGATTTGCTCGATTACTTGGGCATAGCTTTGTGGCTTCATGTTTTGCTTTCCTTGAAAATACCCTCTTAAGACAGAAGAAACCGCAACAATAGGAAGGATAGGGCTGATAGCAAGTAACGGGTAAAGTGTTCTTTCATCTGTTAGAAGAGATGATGCTACAAAGGGAGCAGCAAACATGAGTCCTACAGTAAACACAATGCTTGTTATGCTCGTGGCAATGATGGAGACAATTAAAATTCGTTTTACTTTTTGAGGGTCGTTTTTCGCTTCAGCTTCTGCCACTCTTTTTGATATAGCCACAGGAAGTCCTAGCTGTGTAAGAGTCATTACCATAAACAGGGTAGGGAGCGCCATCATGTATAGCCCAACCCCTTCTTCTCCCATAAGACGAGCTACAACAATTCGGTTGATAAAGCCAAGAAATCGTGTAATCATCCCGGCTAAAATTAAAATAAGTGTACCTTGTAAAAATGTTTGTTTGGTCATTATTGCCAGACCTGCCTTCTCAAATAATAATTTTTCATATACAATGATATATATGCTTGCAAGTGGTCCAAGCATGACAAGAAGGCATAAAGCAAAAATAGAAACTAATCTCCGTGTAAGGAGGGGCATAATGGAAATTGTACAAACTGTATCCGAATGGAAGCCTATGATCTTGCCAACCTTGGAAAGTAAGGCAAATGAATTTCAAATGATGGGATATTCACGAGCCAACCCAGATGAGGTTTGGGACTGTTTAGTGAAAAAGGTATGGAAAGGTGATCCTGAAAAAAGAATATATGAAGTCGTACAAGATATTTTCCATCTTGGTTCAGGTACTTATATTAGTTATTTGACAGTTGAGGCTTACCAGGACGATGATTTATTTGCATCCATTTCAGCATTAACGCTAGGCGAGCAAGAAGAAGGTGGATAGTCTACATATTCGAAAAAGCTTTCCTTATATCTAAAATATAAAAGTAAAAGTTTTGGTTAAGTTACTAAACCATTTGTTTGGAGGCATAGATAAATGAAAAAGAGAGGCAGAATTGTTGCCTTTTTTCTAATCGTACTCGTCTTTGCGGGTTTGATCGGATCAACGGTTACGGGAATTACAAAGGACATTAATTTAGGATTAGACCTTCAAGGTGGCTTTGAAGTGCTATACGAGGTGGAGCCAGTTGATGAAAATGCAGAGGTCGATAGAAAACTGCTTGAATCAACTGTTCAAACACTAAATGATCGTGTTAACCGCTTAGGAATTAGTGAAGCAAGCATTGATATTGAGGGTGAAAATAGAATAAGGGTTCAGCTTGCAGGAGTGACGGATCAGACAGAGGCAAGGGAAATCCTCTCTACTTCCGCAAATTTATCCTTCCGTGATGTGAATGACCAGGAGCTACTAGATGGTAACGATGTAGTGGAAGGTAGTGCCCAACAGGATTTCCATCAACAGACTAATGCTCCCATTGTAACGTTACAATTAAAGGATGCATCACAATTTGCTGACGTAACGACTCAGATAAAAAATATGGGGGCACCAGATAATAAACTTGTCATCTGGATGGATTATCAGGAAGGCGATTCTTATGAAGAAGAATCACAAAAAGAAGATCCCAAGTATATTTCAGCACCTAGTGTAGACCAAACACTCAACACGACTAATGTTATGATTTCAGGTAACTTCACGGTGGAATCAGCACAGCGATTAGCTGACATCATTAATTCTGGGTCATTGCCAGTGCATATGAATGAAATGTATTCTACTTCTGTCGGTGCACAGTTTGGAGAAATGGCACTTGATAAAACGGTTTTTGCTGGTTTTATTGGTGTTGCGTTAATTTTCTTATTCATGATTGTAGTTTATCGTTTACCGGGTTTTGTTGCGGCAGTTAACTTAAGTATTTATATCTATTTAATACTTCTTGTATTTGAATTAATGAACGGTGTCCTGACATTGCCAGGAATTGCTGCATTAATTCTTGGTGTGGGGATGGCAGTTGATGCCAATGTCATTACCTTTGAACGAATTAAAGAGGAACTGCACACAGGAAAATCAGTTATTGCAGCATTTAAAACAGGTTCCAAAAATTCCTTGTCCACCATCTTTGATGCCAATTTAACGACATTGCTTGCAGCAGCAGTACTATTTATTTTTGGGACAAGTTCTGTAAAAGGTTTTGCGACCATGCTAATTGTTAGCATTCTCATAAGTTTCTTAACTGCTGTGTTCGGTACAAGGCTGTTATTAGGACTATGGGTGAAAAGTAAACTGTTAAACAAACGGACAAGTTGGTTTGGCGTGAACAAAGATTCCATTCAGGACATCTCTAAAAAAGAAGAACCAGAACCAACATTCCTTAAGAAGACCCCTGACATTGTTAAACATCGTAAAAAGTTCTTTGTGATTTCCAGCATTATGGTAATTGTTGGTATAGCTTCCTTGCTATTGTTTAAATTGAATCCAGGAATAGATTTCACAAGTGGATCTCGTGTTGAAGTCCTGGCAGAAAGTAGTTTAACAGAAGAGCAGGTAGTCTCAGACTTTGAAAGCCTCGGTCTTGATACGAGTGTTGTAATTTCAGGTGAGAACAAGGAACGAGCTGTGGCAAGATTTGATAAGGTGTTATCTGAAGACAAGGTAGCTGAAGTAACCACGTATTTTGAGGATGAATATGGTAGCTCTCCTAATATAAGTGTTGTTTCACCGATCGTGGGAGAAGAATTAGTGGAAAACGCCATATATGCGGTTGCCATTGCCTCCGTGTTTATGATTATCTATGTTGCATTTAGATTTGAATTGTTTTTTGCCATTACCGCAATTATTGCGTTGTTACATGATGCATTTTTCGTACTCGTAATCTTTAGTATTACGCGTATTGAATTTGATGTCACGATAGTAGCCGCAATCTTAACCATTGTCGGGTATTCCATAAATGATACGATCGTAACCTTTGATCGAATTAGGGAAAACTTACGAAAAGAGAAACGCGTAAAAACCTTTAAAGAGCTAGCAGTTATTGTAAACAGGAGTCTCGTACAGACGTTGACGAGAAGTATGAATACGACGATTACTACGTTAATTGCAGTGCTCGCATTCTTATTCCTTGGTGCTTCTTCGATAACTGGATTTGCCATTGCGTTAGCTGTAGGTTTGATTGTCGGAACATATTCGTCACTTTTCCTAGCAGCTCAAATTTGGCTGGCTTGGAGAGGGAAAATGATTAAGAATAAACCTGTAGACTTCACAAAGAAAAAACGTGTGGAAGGACCTCAGGTATAAGCGATCTCTACTCTAATTTTACATTTGAACACTTTTATCCTGCCTTAACTGGCAGTAAAGGTCCGATTCGTTCAACTAACATTTGGTGGGGAAAAAGGGAACCATCCCACCAAATGAAGCTTCACTTTATTGCTGGCCGGTCAGGCTGGGATTTTTAACGAAATCCTAACCTGACCGGCCTTTTTTCTTAGGGGAGAAGTTATATTCTATCCTGGAGAAACGGCGGTCTATATTCGAATCTTATCCTTCCTGCTTAATGAGAGGAAATGCAGGGTATGATAGTTAGTAGAGGTATAGAAAAAGAAGGAGGTATAATATGAAAGGACAAAGTTATGTCATTCTAGCAATTATTTTTGGCATTATAGTAGCAGTATTTGCAGTAACAAATGTAGAAGCAGTGGAAGTAAGTTATTTATTTTGGACAGCAGAATCTCCGCTAATTCTTATTATCCTCTTCTCCGTTTTAATGGGAGGCATTATAACTGCTGCTGTAGGAGCTGTAAGATTATTCCGTCTCCAAAGGCAAGTTAGAAATCTGCAAAAAGAAAATGATACCTTACATCATCGTTTGCAGGAAAATGGGGTAGAATCAACTGAAACGGTTGATCATAACATTGATGGGAACCCTATAAATCAAACTGATGAATCAAGGTGAGTTTTTAATAGTGTAAGGTTTCTTTGATATTCACCTAACTATCTTAGCTAACTGGAATAAAACAGCATTGCTACCCTTGGCTTACTCTTGTATAATAGATTAGTCAGGGGTGAATTTATGTTACAAAGTAAGGCAATATGGAAGCACAATGAAATAACAAACGCAAAAGACCTGTGGATGGACGACACAGTAACGTTATCGCCTATCATTAAAGAACTTTTAGCTCAGCGAGGGATAACGACAAGTGAGGCGGCAAAACAATTTTTATCACCTGATATAAGTTCATTACATAACCCTGCAGTTCTTAATTCAATTGATGTTGCTGCAGAAAGAGTGCACGAGGCTATCGCGAAACAAGAAAAAATTCTAGTGTACGGCGACTATGATGCTGATGGAGTTAGCTCCACAACAGTTCTACTCCTTACATTAAAAGAACTTGGTGCAACTTGTGATTACTATATACCTAATAGGTTTACAGAAGGTTATGGCCCTAATGAAGCTGCTTTTAAGGAAGCAAAAGCCCAAGGATATACACTTATCATTACGGTTGATAACGGGATAGCTGCAATACATGAAGCAGCGATAGCTAAGGAATTAGGTGTTGATCTTATTATTACAGATCACCATGAAGTACAGGAAGCACTCCCTGATGCGTACGCTATTATACACCCAAAGCTTACTACCTCCAATAGTTTTCAAGAGCTAGCAGGTGTTGGTGTAGCCTTTAAATTTGCGGAATACTTGCTAGGTTATTTCCCAAAACAATTTTTACCTTTCGTAGCAATTGGTACTATTGCGGATCTTGTCCCATTGGTAAGTGAAAATCGAATACTTGCTTTTCATGGGTTACGAGCATTATCTAATACGAATAATGTTGGACTACGAGCTCTTATGACTGTTTGTAAAATTGAAGGAAACGTGTCGGAAGAGGATGTTGGATTTTTAATCGGTCCACGGATAAATGCTGTCGGGAGGTTACAGGACGCCGATTTAGCTGTCCAACTTCTCATGACAGAAGACAAAATGGAAGCACAAGAGATTGCTTTAGAGATTGATCAAATTAATAGTAAAAGACAACAGATTGTAAATGATATTGTAAAAGAAGCAGAAAAAATGGTAGATCCTACGCAGGAAAAGGGCGTTATAATTGTAGCAAAAGAAGGCTGGAATGAAGGCGTGCTTGGGATTGTGGCCTCCAAGCTTGTACGAAAATATGACCAGCCTGCGATTGTATTAACAATGAAGCCAGAAACCTCTCAAGTAAAAGGATCAGCTCGTAGTATACCTGCTTTTGATTTATTTCAAAATTGTATGGAAGTTAGAGATTTATTTACGCATTTCGGTGGACACTCTCAGGCAGCGGGGATGACGTTACCACTTGAAAATCTTGAAGCATTGCAAAGCCATTTAAATGAATCTATTCGGAGTAAGTTAACAGCAGATGATTTCAAGCAGCTGTTAGAAATAAGTAGTGAGGTCAATATAGAGGATATTAATGAAAAGCTAGTAGATGATATAGGAAAGCTAGCACCCTTTGGAATGAAGAATCCTAAGCCGATTTTTCAATTAACTGCGACTCCGTCTGAAGTAAGACAAATTGGTAGTACGAAGCGACATCTTAAGCTATTATTTAAAGACAATGGACAAGTACTTGAGGGGATTGGCTTTGGGTTTGGGGAGTTGTACCCACATATCTCACCGAACACGCCGATGGCGATAGTTGGAGAATTAAGCATTAATGAGTGGAACGGAATGAGGAAACCACAGGTAGTACTTCAAGACATGGCAATCAGCCAATGGCAGCTATTTGATCATCGTGGTAGAAAAAATATAGATATTAGCCCATATTTGCAATACCATGAATCCAACCTCATCATTGGAACTACTAAAACACAGGGAAATGCTGAGATACCACATATCCAGTATGACACTATTGATGAAGTGCCTGCAGCTGATGCTGTCTATATTTATGATATGCCACAAGATCTCGAGCACTTAAAAGGTATTATTCGAGAAGCCAAGCCAAATAGTATACATGCCTGCTACTATATAGAAAATAGTGCCTTCTTAAATGCGTTGCCAACGAGAGAAGACTTTAAATGGTATTATACTGTATTATTAAAGAAAAAAGTACTTGATTTAAATAATGAGCTTCAACCTATCATAAATGCGAAAGGTTGGAGTAGGGATCGTATCTTTTTTATTTCAGAAGTGTTTTTTGAACTCGGCTTTGTTAAAATAGATAACGGCATTATTACCGTAAATCCAAAGCCCGATAAAAAGGATCTTTTGGAGTCTTCTGCTTATCAGACACAATTAGAGCAAGCCGAAATAGAAAAGACTTTATATTACTCAAATTACAATGAATTGCGAAACTGGTTCAATAATTGCATGGACCATGTGGGAAGTCCCAAGGAGGAGCTAAGTTATGGATTATAAACAATATGTAAAAATAGTAGAAGATTGGCCAAAAGAGGGTATTCGCTTTAAAGACATTACCCCTTTAATGGATAATGGCAAAGCATTTAAATCAGCTGTAGACGAAATAGTTTCATTTGCAAAAGAGAAGGAAATTGATATCGTAGTAGGGCCAGAAGCACGTGGTTTCATAATTGGCTGTCCTGTCTCTTATGCTTTAGAAGTAGGATTTGCTCCTGTTCGTAAAGAAGGAAAACTGCCCCGAGAAGTCATTAAGGTAAATTACGGCCTTGAATACGGAAGCAATGTACTAACGATTCATAAAGATGCTATCAAGCCTGGCCAGCGTGTCTTGATTACGGATGACCTTCTTGCAACAGGTGGTACTATAGAGGCCACGATTAAGTTAGTTGAAGAATTAGGCGGGATTGTCGTAGGATGTGCGTTTATCATTGAGCTTAGCTATCTAGACGGTATGCAAAAGCTGGATGGTTACGATGTACTTTCCTTAATGAGCTATTAATTTGTAAACGAAAAGTACTCAAATATTTACCTACATGGGATCAAAGAACAGGTCTGTTGGGATAATATCCAGCAGGCCTGTTCTTCTAAATGCTACAATAGTAAAGTTAGAAAAATACGGCAATAATTTTTTTCATTGTACATACGTGTAGGAAAAGCATATAATATGCATTATACAGTTTGACCAACAAGATTTAAGTAGAAATTTTCGACTAAAATTGACAAAAAGAAGCTACATGCATGCCGGTCAAAAAAGATCGGAATTAAACGAACTTTACCAAACAAGGTGATTACATGGCTAAAGATAATATAGTATCAATAGAAGACATTATAAAAAAAGTACGGGAGTATCTTACAGAAGAAGATGCTACTTTTATTAGGCATGCATACAAGTTTGCCGAGAACGCACATGCAGATCAGTTTCGTAGGTCAGGAGAACCTTATATTATTCATCCGGTGCAAGTAGCAGGAATTCTTGCAGATTTGAAAATGGATGCTGAAACCATTGCTGGAGGATTTCTACATGATGTTGTAGAAGACACGGAAATCACGGTGGAAGAACTGGAGACTGCCTTTAATAGGGAAGTAGCCATGCTAGTTGACGGTGTTACGAAGCTTGGAAAAATAAAGTATAAGTCCAAAGAAGCTATACAAGCAGAAAACCATCGAAAAATGTTTGTCGCAATGGCAAAAGATATTCGTGTCATTCTTATCAAGCTTGCTGATCGTCTTCATAATATGAGAACACTTAAACACTTGCCTCCTGAGAAACAACGCCGCATTTCGAATGAAACCTTAGAAATTTTTGCACCATTAGCCCATAGGCTTGGTATTTCCACGATAAAATGGGAGCTGGAAGACACAGCTCTACGTTATTTAAATCCACAGCAATATTATCGAATTGTCCAACTAATGAAGCAAAAAAGGGACCAACGTGAATCCTATATTGACCAAGTAATAGATGACGTCTCTAAACAATTGGTAGAAGTCAATATACATGCTGAAATGTCAGGAAGACCAAAGCATCTATATAGTATCTATCATAAAATGGTAAAACAGAACAAGCAGTTTAACGAAATTTATGATTTGCTTGCCGTCCGGATTCTGGTGGATAGTATTAAAGACTGTTATGCTGTGCTTGGAATTATCCATACATGCTGGAAGCCAATGCCGGGGCGATTTAAAGATTATATTGCCATGCCAAAGCCAAATCTGTACCAGTCCCTCCACACAACGGTAATTGGTCCAAAGGGAGACCCGCTTGAGGTACAGATCCGTACAAAAGAGATGCATGAAATCGCAGAATATGGAATAGCTGCACATTGGGCTTATAAAGAAGGAAAACAGGTTCATAATGGCAAAAAGTCGTTTGAAGAAAAGTTAACCTGGTTTAGAGAAATTCTTGACTGGCAGAATGAAACCCACGATGCGGAAGAATTTATGGAAACTTTAAAAGTTGACCTTTTCTCTGATATGGTTTATGTGTTTACTCCTAAAGGTGACGTTATCGAACTGCCATCAGGCTCTGTTCCTCTCGATTTTGCCTACAAAATTCATACCGAAATAGGCAATAAAACAATCGGAGCAAAGATTAACGGGAAGATGGAACCATTAGATTATAATCTGAAAAATGGCGACATAATTGAAGTAATGACTTCCAAGCATTCGTATGGTCCATCACAGGATTGGCTGAAAATTACCCAAACCTCCCAGGCTAAAAGTAAAATCAAGCAATTCTTTAAAAAGCAACGACGTGATGAAAATATTGCTAAAGGAAAAGAAGCGGTTGATAAAGAAATTCAGGCGTTATCATTGGAGCCAAAAGAAGTTCTCACCCAGGAGAACTTGCAGAGGGTATACGAGAAGTTTAATTTTATGAATGAAGATGATATGTATGCTGCTGTTGGGTATCAAGGGATAACTGCAGCGCTAATTGCTACAAGACTTACCGATAAAATAAGACAGTCTCAACAAAAAGAGCAAGACTTAGCGCAAACAATTGAGGAAGTCAAAACAACGGATATAAAAGACAAGAAACCACATAAACGGGATTCTGGGGTTCGTGTAGAAGGTGTCGATAATTTATTAGTTCGATTGTCTAAGTGTTGTAACCCTGTACCTGGTGATGACATTATGGGTTATATAACGAAGGGTAGGGGCGTTTCTGTGCATCGAGCAGATTGTCCAAATGTCCAGACCGAGGAAGCAAAACAGCGCTATTTACATGTGGAATGGGAAAAGCATCCTTCTGCCCAAAAACAATACCATGTAGAGCTGGAAATCTCCGGCTATGATCGTCGTGGACTCGTAAATGAAGTGTTACAGGCAGTTAACGAAACGAAAACCAACATAACGTATGTAAATGGTAGATCCGATAGAAACAAGATGGCGTTTATTCAAATAACCATTTTAATTCATAATACAGGACACTTACGTAAAATCGTTGAACGAATCAAACAGATAAAGGATGTCTACACCGTTACAAGAACCTTACAATAATATAGGCAAAACGAAGAGCAATAAGTTGTTAGCCGATTAGTTTTAAGAAAAAATAATCAGATACAATTAATCATACTTCTTAATTTAAGATAAAAGCAACAGGGGGATCTATCATGAAAGCAGTCATTCAACGTGCAAACGATGCTAGTGTGTCAGTGGACGATGAAGTTGTTGGTAGGATTGAAAGTGGGCTTGTGGTTTTATTAGGAGTCACACACGAGGATACAATAGAAGATGCTAAATACCTTGCTAATAAAATTACAAATCTTAGAATTTTTGAAGACGAAAATGAAAAAATGAATTTGTCCTTAAAGGATGTAAGTGGAAGTATCCTTTCTATTTCACAATTTACCCTATATGGAGATACAAGAAAGGGAAGAAGGCCAAATTTCATGCAGGCTGCTAGACCTGAATCTGCGCTGCAACTCTATAATCAATTTAATGAGCTTATTAGAGAAGAAAATATTCAGGTGGAAACAGGCAGATTTGGTGAAATGATGGACATTAAATTAACAAATAACGGTCCCGTAACATTAATCATTGATAGCAAAGAATAAGGAATAACATAAAAAGGTTTAGCCTAATAAAGGCTAAACCTTTTTTGATTATGATCCGAATTACTGATTTGCAAAATACTTTCCTAAACCATTCACTATCCCTGTCACAAGTTGTTTTTGATAGGCAACTGTACCAAGTAACGACTCTTTCTCTGGATTGGATAGAAAGCCTAGTTCTAAGAGGGCAGAGGGCTGTAAACTTTGTCTCAAGACAAGAAAGTTTCCATGGGTGATCCCTCTGTCTGTTGTCTCTGTTTCTTTAACTATCCCATTTTGAATATAGGAGGCAAGTACTTCATTTTGTCCTTTATAATAATAAGTTCCAATCCCAGTAACATCCGGGTGTTCGGGGATACTATTATAGTGAATGCTAATAAAGGCATCGGTATCCATTGTGTTGGCAAACGTAACTCTACTTCCAAGTGAAATATACTCATCCTGAGGGCGTGTCTGCAACACTTCTGCCCCAAGCATTGTAAGTTCGTTTGCTAGTTCCTGTGCGGTTAAGAACGCTACATCTTTTTCCAATACGTCAGTAGCTCCAATCGCTCCGACATCCCGACCGCCGTGACCTGCATCAATAACAATAGTCTTATCTTTAAAGATAGATGAAGAAGAAGTGGGTTCCATGTTAACAATGCGCTTTGAGACAAAACCAGTTAAAGCTTCGTTGGAAACCTCCAGCCAATCACCCTGTTCACTTAATACATCAAACGTATCTCCTTTGTCAGCAAAGCCGATAATTTCCCCTTCTGTAGAAGCAGTGGAACGAAGATGTGTATTTTCTAAAGGCACTGTTATACGATCACCTGAAGTCCAATCAGCTTGGACAGCTTCGTCCTCTATTATCTCGATAAAAGAGCCTGTGACCCATCCTTCTTCCTCTTGAAATGCGATCTTAACCCATTCGCCTTGCTCCTCAAGAAGTTCAAATGTATCACCTGTATTGCCACTGCCAATCACATTATAATCCGTACCAGGACCGCTTCGGATATTAACATTATCTCCTGAGAGTTCGACTTCATCAGCGCTGATAGTAGAAGGTATTAAAAACAAAACTACTATTAAACTGAGAAAAAATAACCCTTTTCTCTTAATGTGCAATATAGTTCCCCCTAAAATTATGTACTCTTAGAGAAAGTATAATAAAAACCAATCAAATAGGCAAAGCTAATCCTAAGTTTAAAATCTAGTATCCAAACTTTGGGGGTAGAATTATGCGAGCAAATGACAAACAGTGGGTTACCAATCATAATAAAGAATTATTTGGGGTAAATTTACATCATTTTATGGAGATGGAGGGACATGCCAATCATATGGAATTAGCTCAGGAGTTTGGTATCTCTTTAGGAGAAGTAAAGAAGTTAAAGAAAAAATTGAATCGTGCTTGACATTCCTCCTTGCAACAATTAATATAATAATCATTCCATAATACACGAATAAAAAGGAACCGATGACGGAAAAAGTAGTTGAGTCCCACATGTAGAAGAGAGGAAATGCCATGGGCTGAGAGCATTTTCATTTGATGGCTTAATGAAAGACACTCCCGAGGCTTTATGCTGATATGTAAGTATAAACGTTTTGCAGGCGTTAACTGTGAAGAGAGGGTGCACAACGTGCATCAACTAGGGTGGCAACGCGGGTAAACTCCCGTCCCTTATTTAATAAGGGACGGGAGTTTTTTGTATACTCAAAAAGACGTGAGATGGCATAAGTGTTAGTACAAATGAAAAGAAGTTATATAGGAGGATGGACCATGAATATGAAAGCGCCCAGGGGAACTGTAGATCTCCTGCCAGAAGATACAAGAAAATGGCAGTATGCAGAGAACATAATTAAAGAGCTTTGTCGTCGTTACCATTTTGAAGAAATTCGAACCCCTGTCTTTGAGCATACCGAGTTATTTCAACGTGGTGTTGGGGACTCGACTGATATCGTGCAAAAGGAAATGTATACCTTTGAAGACAGAGGCGGAAGAAGTCTAACGTTAAGGCCGGAGGGAACTGCTTCTGTAACCCGTGCTTATGTGGAAAACAAGCTGTTTGGAAATCCTAGTCAGCCGACAAAGCTTTATTATTTTGCTCCAATGTTTCGTTATGAGCGACCGCAAAAGGGGAGAATGCGTCAACTGAACCAGTTTGGAGTTGAAGTTCTTGGAAGTGCTGATCCTGCTATTGACGCTGAGGTTATTGATCTAGCAATGGCTTGTTATAAAGAATTAGGATTGACTTCCTTAAAGCTGGTTATTAATTCCCTTGGTGATGGCGAAAGTAGGGAAAACCACCGCAGAGCACTTGTGGAGCATTTTACACCTGTGAAAGAGGAGCTATGTAGTGATTGTCAAGTGAGGTTAAATCAAAACCCACTTCGAATACTTGACTGTAAAAAGGACAGAGACCACCCTGCCATGAAAAATGCCCCTTCGATATTGGATTACTTAAATGATGAGTCAAGGGAATACTTTGAGCAGGTGAAAAGCTACTTAACGTTAATGGGAATTGACTATGAAGTAGACAAAAACCTAGTTCGTGGTCTTGATTACTATAACCATACTGCATTTGAAATCATGAGTGAAGCTGAAGGATTTGGTGCTATTACCACTTTAGCTGGTGGCGGAAGATACAATGGACTAGTTGAAGAGTTAGGTGGCCCTAATACACCGGGCATTGGTTTCGGTATGGGTTTTGAGCGACTATTAATGGCGTTAGAAGCAGAAAATAAACAGGTTGCTTTGGAAGATAGCTTAGATTGCTACATTGTTGCAATGGGTGAGAAAGCGGAGAAAGAATCGGTAAGGATATTACACGACTTGCGTGCTTCTGGTCTGCAAGCGGACAAAGATTACTTGGGACGTAAAATGAAGGCGCAATTTAAATCAGCTGATCGCTACAATAGCAGTTACGTACTTGTACTAGGTGAAGAAGAATTAGATAAACAGGTAGTAAATGTTAAGAACCTTGAAACAGGTGACCAAAAGGAAGTTAACTTAAGCGACATTGTTTCATACATGAAAGAGACATTGGTAGGAGGAAATGAAGATGAGTGAGAGAGTTTATGCAGGCACATTGCGCGACATTCATATTGAGCAATCTGTATTATTAAAAGGCTGGGTGCAAAAACGCCGGGATCTTGGTGGATTAATATTTATAGACTTGCGTGATAAGTCAGGGCTTGTCCAAGTGGTTTTCAATCCAGATATTTCAAAGGAAGCCCTCGAAATTGCGGAATCGGTGAGAACGGAATATGTGGTTGAAGTTAAAGGATCGGTAGTAAAACGAGATGCTTCTACAGTAAATCCTAATATGTCAACTGGTACGATTGAAGTGCTTGCAAACGAACTAACGATTATTAATAAAGCAAAGACTCCTCCTTTTGTTATTCAAGATGAAACAGACGTATCAGAAGATTTACGATTGAAATATCGTTATATGGATCTACGTAGAGGAGCACTTCAAGAAACCTTTAAGCTGCGTCATAAAACGACACAGGCAGTGCGCAACTATCTAAATAGCAATGATTTTTTGGAAATGGAAACACCAATTTTAACAAAGAGCACGCCAGAAGGAGCTAGAGATTATCTTGTTCCAAGCAGGGTGCATCCGGGTGAATTTTATGCCTTGCCTCAATCTCCACAGTTGTTTAAGCAATTAATTATGATGGGTGGATTTGAAAAATATTATCAAATCGCTCGCTGTTTCCGTGATGAAGATTTGAGAGCAGACCGTCAGCCAGAGTTTACACAAATAGATATTGAAACATCCTTCCTGACAAGTGATGAAATTATGGAAATGACTGAAGAAATGATGAAGCAGGTCATGAAGGAAGTGAAGAACCTAGATATTTCACTCCCAATCCCAAGGATGCCTTATGATGAAGCAATGGCGAGATATGGTTCTGACAAGCCGGACACCCGCTTTGGCATGGAGCTGATACATGTTACGGAGGTATTAGCAAACTCTGACTTTAAAGTTTTCCAAAGTGCTATCGAAACTGGTGGGAAAGTATGTCTGTTAAACGTTAAGGGGCAGGCAGCTAATTATTCTAGAAAAGATATTGATAAACTAACTGAATTTGTAAAAGTTTACGGTGCTAAAGGGATGGCTTGGCTCAAAGCTGAGGGAGAAGAATTAAAAGGACCAATTGCTAAGTTCTTAACTGAAGAAGAGATAGCTGGAATTAAAGAAACAGCAGCAGTTGAAGATGGAGACCTCCTGCTATTTGGTTCTGATAAAACAAGTATTGTGTATGACAGTCTGGGCGCTTTAAGACTGAAATTGGGTAGAGACCTCAACCTTATTGATGAAAGTTTATTTAACTTCCTGTGGGTAACAGACTGGCCTTTATTAGAATATGATGAAGAGCTAGAAAGATATTTTGCTGCCCATCACCCATTTACTTCACCTGTGGAGGAAGATGCATCTAAACTTGAGACCGATCCAGGAAGTGTCCGTGCTAACGCTTATGATCTTGTGCTAAACGGCTATGAGCTTGGCGGGGGTTCTGTGCGTATCCATAAAAAAGAACAGCAGCAGCAAATGTTCAGAGTGTTAGGATTTACAGAAGAAGAAGCAAATGAACAGTTTGGCTTTTTAATGGAAGCTTTGGAATATGGAGCACCACCGCATGGTGGCGTAGCGCTTGGATTGGATAGAATTATTATGCTGTTGGCTGGGAGATCTAACCTGCGTGACACGATTCTGTTTCCAAAAACAGCATCTGCGGCAGACCTGCTAACAGAAGCACCAAGTAGAGTAAGTCATACACAGCTTGATGAGCTTGCTATTGGATTAACAGAAAAGGCTGCTACTACCGAGGAAGCTTAAAACAGGAGAATTGTCACTGTTGAAAAGTGAAGTGCTGTATGTTAATATAAATTTACAATTAAATTGAATGAATAATCCTGATGTGTACGTCTGAATAAAGTGTTTGACCGAACAACTGATTATTTGGGAGCTCGTTTTCGTTTCTGCATTGCGTGCAGGCCTTCCCTTTGTGGCAAGGAAGCATAACATATGCAGAACAGAGCACCCACCTGCCATGAGCGGGATCAAAACTTGTTAGCGGACGGCACAATCGGGATTATTTCGTACATAAAACAAACATCCTGCAGAATATCTGCAGGATGTTTGTTTTTGGTATAGTTTTCCTTTTTTATCCCACTTTTAGCTGGCAGTAAGACCATGGGGATCAACTGCCAGGAAAGGCTCAATTCAATCAATTAACATTTGGTGGGAAGGAAGGTACTCCCCACCCCTTTATAAAGCTTGATTACCTTGTGCAAGCTGCTGAAGATTGCCGTTTTTGTCCATACGGAAGGCAGGAGCTGCTGATCCAGTTTCCTCAAGTACCGTCATCTTTCTAGCCCTATCCATAATTTGGATAAACACTTGGTAATCTTCTTGGATTGTTGCCAGTTGTTGTTCTGTTTGTTTAAGCTGCTGTTGTAAATCTTTTATTTCTTCTTTTAAATTTGTATTCTCTTCTTGCATGTGCACAAGAGATGCTTTTGATTGATTGGAAGCATAGTAGTCTTTTTTAACTTCCTTTAGAAAGCGAATAACAGCATCCATTGTAATAGGGGAGCTCTCAACGATTGCTGGTGTATATTCTGTTGTTGGTTGTTCTTCGTTTTCTAGTACAGGCGCTGCAATTGGTGTAACAGGTTTTCTGACACGTGCTGATTGACCAGCTAAAGCTCGTTTCTTCTCTTTTCTTTGTCTTTTTGCAAGATCGATAGCATTGTCGTATTTTGCACGGACCTCAGCATTCCAACGAAACCCGCATGCAGCAGAAGTTCGATTTAGTTTGTCTCCTACTTCATCAAATGCATTTAATTGCGTACTACCTTCCCTAATATGGCGTAAAACTGTTTCTGCAAGTAATAAATCGTCCTCATGGGACCATGCATCCTGCCTCACTTTTACCATTCGTACCACTCCTTCATCGATAAAATAAATCATAGATTTCTTGTTTTATAATGTTAGCTTTACCGAGAAGAAGAGATTTTATACCTTGGGATCCCTAGTTAAAGTAGAATATCTGCCTTCTAGCACAAAAAACATTTTTAAAATGAATGGAAGCTAGTCAGGAGGTACGGTTTTATTTTGTTTTCTCACGTTGAATTTTTTCGTAAACTTGTTTCATGGCAGTCTCAAATTTACCAGTACTTTTTGGCTGGTAGTAGTGTTTGTTTTTAATAGAATCCGGCAAATATTGCTGGTCAATCCATGCATTTTCGTAATTATGAGGGTATTTGTAATCGACACCGCGACCAAGCTTGCTGGCTCCCTGATAATGGGAATCCTTTAAATGAGCTGGTATTTCGCCACTTTTTCCGGATTGGATATCAGCAAGTGCGGCATCTAATGCTTTATATGCCGTATTCGATTTAGGTGACAGACATAATTCCACGATTGCAACAGATAAGGGGATACGTGCTTCAGGAAAGCCTAGCCGTTCAGCAGCCTGTACGGCGGCCACAGCCCGTGGACCAGCCTGTGGATTGGCAACACCTATATCCTCATAAGCAGTAACAATCATTCTCCGTGCAATACTGTCAAGGTCACCTGCTTCAATTAACCTTGCTAAATAATGGAGTGCTGCATCTACATCACTTCCACGAATTGATTTTTGAAAAGCTGATAGCACATCATAATGTGCATCTCCGCCTTTGTCATGAGAAAAACTCTTTTTTTGCATACACTCTTCTGCGACATCGAGGGTAATTTCAACTTTACCTTCGTTGTTATTGGGGGTAGACGATACGGCAAGCTCTAAGCCGTTCAATGCAGCACGCATATCCCCGTTTGCACTTCTAGCAAAATGTGTTAAAGCTTCATCTGTTAGTACCACCTGTTGATCTCCAAAGCCTTCTTCTTCATCCTCGATTGCTCTCAAGATGGCTGTTTTAACATGTTCTTCTGTTAATCTATGGAGTTCAAATAGGTGACATCTACTGCGGATTGCTGGATTAATCGAATGATAGGGGTTACTTGTTGTACAGCCGATTAAGGTAATTAGATTACTTTCCAGATGGGGAAGAAGAAAGTCTTGTTTTGACTTATCTAAACGATGAACCTCATCTAAAATTAAGACTAACTGGCCACGCATTTTGGCTTCCTCTACAGCAATTTCCATTTCTTTCTTTTTATCTGTTACAGCATTTAGTTTTTTTACCGGCATGCCAAGACTTTTAGCAAGAGCCTGTGCCATAGATGTTTTTCCAGTGCCAGGAGGGCCAAATAAAATCATGGATGCTAATCGGTTTGCTTCTACCATTCTATATATAATTTTCCCTGCTGCGACCAAATGCTCCTGACCTATTATTTGGTCAACATTCGCTGGCCGCATCCGAAAGGCGAGTGGTTTCTGTTTCATTTATACCGTCCTCTATAGTAAAATAATAGTTTGTTTCACAAAAAGCATTTCCGTTCGTTTCTCTAAAGTCTGGTGAATAGCAGTCCTTCTATTTTTTGAAGTAAGATAAATAAAATTGTCTAATTCTAGCTTAAGCATGATGCCGATAAAATGCAAGAAAGACAAGATTCGTGCTATACTATCATGTGTATAAACGTATAAAAATAATAGCATTGTACGCAAAATAGAGGTGTATCAAGTGAAAATTTCAACAAAAGGAAGATATGGCCTAACCATTATGATTTGTTTAGCTAAAAACCACGGTAACGGGCCGACTTCTTTAAAAAATATTGCAAGGGAAAATGAATTGTCTGAACACTATTTGGAACAGTTGGCATCCCCTCTAAGGAATGCAGGTTTAATTAAAAGTGTACGTGGTGCTTACGGTGGATATATTTTGGCAAAGGAACCTAGCACAATAAAGGCAGGGGACATTATCAGAGTATTAGAAGGGCCAATCACGCCCGTAGAAGGTATTGAAGATGAAGAGCCTGCAAAACAAGCACTTTGGATGAGGATCCGGGATGCTGTTAAAGATGTATTAGATACAACAACATTAGAAGATTTGGCAAACCATAACGGAGAGCAACCTGAAGAAGGCTACATGTTTTATATATAAGGAACAACTTTATCCAGTGGAGTATTATCTCTACTAACAAATCTAGCTTTATTAGCAGTTCAACCCTAATTGAAATTCTTTATTTACCTGTGAGTATTTTTCTAGTGTGTCATACTGCCAGTAAAGGTGGATAATTTGTTTGGAAGGAAAGATTGTGATGGAACAAATCTACTTGGATCATGCTGCCACAAGTCCCATGCACGAGGACGTTATTGCAACGATGCACGCCACATTTACGAATGTATTTGGAAACCCATCAAGTGTCCATTCATTCGGCAGAAAAGCGAGGCAGCAACTAGATGAGGCGAGGAGAGTTCTTGCCAAAAGTATTCATGCCAATGAGAAAGAGCTTGTCTTTACAAGTGGCGGTACCGAGGGGGATAATATGGCGCTTATCGGTACAGCTTTAGCTAATGAGCAAAAAGGAAAGCATATCATAACAGTGAGCCAGGAGCATCATGCAACACTGCACACAGCAGAGACACTCGAGAAAATGGGATTTGATGTCACTTACCTGCCCATTTATGAGGATGGAAAAATAGCAATAAAGGACTTACGTAACGCGCTTCGTGAGGATACCATTCTAGTGTCTATTATGTTCGTGAATAATGAAACTGGAATAATTCAGCCAATTGAGGAAGCTGCAGCTCTTGTAAAAGACCATCAAGCATATTTTCATACAGATGCAGTTCAAGCGTATGGATTACTGGATATTGATGTGAGAGAAATGGGCATCGATTTGTTAACCGTTTCTTCTCACAAAATTAACGGGCCTAAAGGAATTGCATTTCTTTATATTAAGGAAGGAACCTCCTTACAAGCATTACAATTTGGCGGTGAACAGGAACGGAAACGCCGTCCAGGCACAGAGAATGTTCCTGCTATAGTTGGATTTAAACGGGCTGTAGAAATAGCCATGGAAAAGCGGCAGGAGAGAAATGAGCTTTATAAAAGCTACAAGGACCTCTTTGTCCAAACACTTAAAAATAATGAAATAAATTTTGCTATCAATGGGGATTCTGATTCTGCCATTGCTTCTATTGTAAATATAAGTTTTCCGGGGACCAATGTGGAAACACTTCTTACTAATTTTGACCTAAGTGGAATTGCTGCTTCTAGTGGGAGTGCTTGTACTGCGGGTTCTGTAGAGCCTTCACATGTGCTAAGTGCAATGTTTGGTGAAGGACATCCATGTACCACAAATTCCATCCGGTTTAGTTTTGGGCTTGCGAATACAAAGGAAAACGTCACAGAAGCAGCGGAAAGAGTGTCCAAAATAGTAAAACGATTAGTTTCATAAAAAGGATGAATAGATATGAAAAGAAATGAAGATACAAGAGTCGTAGTTGGTATGAGTGGTGGAGTTGATTCTTCAGTGGCAGCTTTGTTGTTAAAGCAACAAGGCTATGACGTTGTCGGTATCTTTATGAAGAATTGGGATGACACGGATGAATTTGGGGTCTGTACGGCGACAGAGGATTATGATGATGTTGTCCGCGTATGCAACCAGCTTGATATCCCATATTATGCAGTCAACTTTGAAAAGCAATATTGGGATAAAGTGTTTACCTATTTTCTAGATGAATACAAAGCAGGAAGAACACCAAACCCTGATGTGATGTGTAACAAAGAAATTAAATTCAAAGCGTTTCTTGATCACGCCATTTCACTTGGAGCTGACTATTTAGCAACAGGCCACTATGCGCAAGTACGTGAGTCAGATGGACGCGTAGAAATGCTTCGTGGTGTGGATGACAATAAAGATCAAACTTACTTTTTAAACCAATTAACAGAAGAAGTTCTGGAAAAAGTTATGTTTCCACTTGGACATCTTCCTAAATCTGAGGTTCGAGAAATTGCAAAGAAACATGACCTCGTAACGGCAGATAAGAAAGACAGTACCGGAATCTGTTTTATTGGTGAACGGAACTTTAAAGAGTTCTTAAGTGAGTACTTGCCAGCACAACCAGGCGAGATGAAAACATTAAGTGGAGAAACAAAAGGAAAACATGATGGCTTAATGTATTACACGATCGGTCAACGTCAAGGTTTAGGTATTGGCGGTGCGGGAGATCCATGGTTCGTTGTCGGTAAAAACTTAAAAGACAACATTCTTTATGTGGAGCAAGGATACTCACACGATACCCTTTATTCAGATGGCTTAATCGCTACAGACCTAAACTGGATTAACAAAGACAGAATTGAAAATACCTTCACATGCACAGCTAAATTTAGGTATCGTCAAAAAGATAGCGATGTAACAGTCACTTTATTAGATAATGGGAAAGTTAGAGTAGATTTTGCTGAAATGGAACGAGCTATTACACCAGGCCAAGCAGTTGTTTTCTATGATGGAGAGGTTTGCTTAGGCGGTGGGACGATTGATGAAATTCTTAAAGATGAGAAAGCATTAGATTATGTTGGTTAAATAAGGGGTTTTACGATGGATAAAAACAAACAAGCAATTGCCTATATGCAGGAGAATAAGTTTGAAGAGGCAGCAGCCCTTTTCTCGGAAGTTATTGAAGAGAAACCTAACGACCCTGTAGGCTATGTGAACTTTGGTAACCTATTAATGCATGTTAATGACCAAGAACGGGCAAAGCGTTTTTTTGAAAAGGCGATTGAACTTGATGCAAATGCTGGAACTGCTTACTACGGTTTAGGCAATCTTTACGTTGAACAGGATAACTTTGTAAAGGCACAAACTAATTATCAGAAGGCGATTGAGCTAGGCTTGGAAGAAGCTGATGTATATTATATGCTCGGTATGACCTTCCAACAACAAGAACATGACAAGCTAGCACTTCCTTATTTATTAAGGGCAGCGGAGCTAGCGCCAGAGGATGAGGAGATTTTATTCCAATATGGTCTGGCTCTAGCCCAAAGTGACCATATTTCTGATGCGGAAACGGTTTTAGAGAAGGTCATAAAGTTAGACCAGACGCATAGTGATGCTCATTATAACCTTGGTGTTATTGCACTGTTTCATGATCATGTTGAAAAGGGATTAGAGCATTTTGAGTCTGCTCTGCAAGCACAGCCAGATCATGTGCTGGCTCAGAACGGAAAGAAAAATGCGGAACAGTTATTAAGTGAAAGGTAAGATTGTGGGGTTGTGTTAAATGGAAACTGGCAGGCATTCCGGAGAGGGAGATATCGGCTATATTAAAGGAGAACTACTATACACCATTTTTCATAATGAAACCGAGCACTTTTCCATAGCAAAAATTAAAGTATTGGAAACGAATGAAGAATTCCAAGAAAAAGACATTGTAGCAAAGGGATACTTTTCCAACTTACAGGAAAATACCCCTTACTTTTTTTATGGAGAATTCGAAAAGCATGTCAAGTTTGGACTTCAATATAATGTTCGATCCTACAAAACATTTATTCCTGAAACAAAAGATGGGTTAATAGCTTACCTTTCCAGTGACATGTTTTACGGTATTGGTGAGAAAACAGCAGAAAGAATAGTAGAGAAGCTTGGTGAAAATGCTATTACCAAAATACTTAACAACCCCGAGGTGTTAGAAAAGGTGCCAGGTATTAAAAAGGAAAAAGCGGAATACCTGGCACGAACGCTTCAGGAGAACCAAGGGTTTGAACATGTTGTGGTCCATCTGTCTACCTATAATATTGGTCTTAAAATGGCACAAAAAATATACCAAGTTTATAAGGAAGAAGCTGTTGATATATTAGAAGCGGACCCTTATCGGTATGTATTTGATATTGAAGGCTTTGGTTTTCAGACAGCTGATGAAATTGCTAGAAGAAATGGACTTGCTCCCAACCATCCAAATCGGATTGGCGCAGGGTGTATATATATTCTGCAAAAAAGTGTGCAGGAAGGAAATGTATATATGCCTGTCGATGAATGTTCAGGACGAGTACTTGATTTACTAGCAACTGCTGATCTATCACCAGATTCGATTCATAACAGATTAACGGAGTTAAATAAAGAGAAAAAGGTTATCTTGCAGGATGGTAATGCCTATCTACCCTCGCTTTATTATGCAGAAGATGGTTTCGCCGCTCAAGTGAAGAGGATAATGAGTGAAGAGCTTGATCATCAAACCCCTACAGCTGAATTAATGAAAATCATCGGTGAGATAGAAGAAGAGGAAGTTTTAAGCTATGGGAAAGAGCAATTTGAAGCGATCAATCAGGCAATCCACTCAAAAATGATGATTTTGACTGGCGGACCTGGTACAGGGAAAACCACCGTATTAAAAGGGATATTAAATACCTATGCGACAATTCACAGCCTTTCTTTAGATAAACAAGATTATGATAATCGTTCTGATTACCCGTTTATCCTAACTGCACCGACTGGGCGAGCTGCAAAGCGACTAACAGAATCAACTGGACTTCCTGCCGTTACCATCCATCGTCTACTTGGTTGGGACGGAGGTAGTGGATTTGAAAAGAATGAGAGTGAACAGCTTGATGGAAGGTTTCTGATAATCGATGAATTTTCCATGGTAGACATTTGGATGGCGAATAATTTATTTAAGGCAATTCCTAAAGATATGCAGGTACTAATTGTAGGGGACGAGGATCAGCTTCCTTCTGTAGGCCCGGGACAGGTGTTATCGGATTTACTTAGCAGTGGATATATTCCTTTCGTACGTCTAACCGAAGTATACCGACAGAAAGAAGGATCAAAGATTATACAGCTTGCGCATGAAATAAAGAATGACAAGGAAACTAGCTTAGAAAACGATAAAGATTTCAGCTATATTTCCTGCTATGAACCACAACTGTTAGATGTCATTTTAAAGATTTTCTCCAAGGCAATGAAGAAGGGGATTGAGGTACGGGATATCCAGGTCCTTGCCCCAATGTATCGATCAACGGCAGGAATCACGATGATCAATAAAGAACTTCAAAAATTAATTAACCCAAAATCCCCACAGAAAAGAGAAGTGCGGACACAAGATGCTGTATTTCGGGTTGGTGATAAAGTCATCCAGCTTGTAAATCAACCAGAAGATGGGGTTTATAATGGTGATATTGGCGAGGTAGTTGCCATTTTTACCGAAGATGAAAACACGGATAATGTTGAACAGTTGGTAATTGTGTTCGATGAGAAAGAAGTGGTTTATGAAAGGAAGGATTATACAAATATTATGCATGCTTACTGTATTTCCATTCATAAATCACAGGGAAGTGAATTTCCGATAGTTATATTACCAGTTGTCTCTGCGTATAACCGTATGCTTCGAAAAAACTTATTGTATACTGCGATAACCCGCAGCAAGAAGTCTCTTATTATTTGTGGGGAGCAGAGAGCCTTTAAGCGCGGAATTGAAACAATAGATACGAATAAGCGTTATTCGGCCCTTAAAGAGCAGTTGCAAGCACGACTTGAGAACCCTGTGGATGTCAGTCCAGAAGAGGTAGAAGATATTTCTCCTTATGATTTTATGTAATGTATAATTCTATGCAATTCGGGAAAGCCTAGCTTAATAAGTTTTAAGTTAAAGGGGCTTGAGTTAATGCGTTGTCCGAATTGTAATGGTAAGGATATAGGCAAAATTGGAGTGCAGCAATATTACTGCTGGACTTGTTTCATTGAAATGGCGATCGTAGATGATAGGTTAACGGTTCATCAAGTAGAGGCAGATGGATCGCTTAGTTCGTTGGATGATTTATTTTCACAAGAAGAAAGAAAAATACAGTGGTAGCATTTGAAAGCTAGTAATACTATGCAGGGAGGATGCTGACTATGTTCAAAGACAGGAAGGGAATAACGATTCTCTACTGGTTAATCTTTGGTATTTTTCTTTTTTTATTTGTTTATTTATTGGTAAAGCTTTTTCCGTTATATGGTGCCATCCTTTCTTTCTTATGGCATTTACTGGCTCCTTTTATTATCGCCTGTTTTATAGCATATTTACTATATCCGATAATAAATCGAATTCAGCGTATAGGAATACCAAGGGGTCTAGCAATTTCACTTATTTACTTATTATTTTTCGGTGGAGTAGGTTATTTAATTTATCGGATATTTCCAGTTACGTTGTCGCAAATTAGGGATTTAAACGAACAGCTTCCTCATTTTATCGGTATGTACGAAGCACTAATCTACCAAATGTATGAGTATACATCCTTTCTCCCAGAAGCTGTACACGATAAAATTGATGAGTTGATCGTTCGGCTTGAGGATTATATGAATGGGTTGCTTTCTACTATAATTGAGAGTACGACGAAAATTTTTGATATGATCGTAATTATAACCGTCATTCCGGTCCTTGTTTTCTATTTTCTTAAAGATGATAGTAAAATCAAGGATTACCTAAAAAAGTATATCCCTACAAAGCACCGAGCGAGGACTAGTAAAATAGTAAGAGCTGTGGATGAAACCATCGGAAATTACATTCGCGGTCAGCTGATTGTTTGCCTATTTGTAAGCATCACCTCATTTATCTTATTTCAGTTGCTCGGACTGCCCTATGCATTATTATTAGCAATCATAATGGGGATAACCAACATTATTCCGTATTTTGGTCCTATCATCGGATCTGTTCCCGCAGTAGCGATTGCATTAACCATATCAGGTAAAATGGTATTGTTCGTTATTCTTTCGGTATTTGTTCTTCAATTAATTGAGAGCAATTTACTTGCTCCATATATAGTCGGAAGGAGTATTAACATTCACCCGATAGGGATTATTTTTGCGCTCCTTCTAGGTGGTCAGCTTTTCGGTGTTGTTGGAATGATTCTTGCGGTTCCACTTTTTACGACTTCCAAGGTGATTATAAAACATCTTTATCACCCATAAGCCTAAATAGGGAAGATGGATTTTTGTTGACAATAGGTTAAAACTTATCTATAATATCGCTGAACTATAATAAAGCTAAGATCTAGTTATACAAGAAGTAATTGACTACCGCTTCATCTGATCCACTGCTTTATATGACAAATTCGTTGAAGGTTCCGAGTACATGATGGTCGATTGAGAAGAGAGGGTTTTCCAGGGCTGAAAGAAAACCTCAAGACAGACACATGGAATGCTAAACCTGAGTACGGCTAATCCCCGTCGGTTTCATACCGTTACCATGATGAAGTGATAAACAAGCTATTCGTTTGTTTATAATAAGGGTGGTACCGCGATTTAAACTCGTCCCTGCATTGCGCAGAGAGGAGTTTTTTTGTATTTATGATCGATACTCATAGGAGGGAAAAGGATGAAACAATTAACATCTGCTGAAGTAAGACAAATGTTTATTGACTTTTTTAAGGAAAAAGGGCACCGTGTTGAGCCTAGTGCGTCTCTTGTACCACAAGATGACCCAACATTGCTATGGATTAATAGTGGTGTTGCCACATTAAAGAAATATTTCGATGGTAGGGTGATACCTGATAACCCGCGCTTGGTCAATGCTCAAAAGTCTATAAGAACGAATGACATTGAGAATGTTGGTTTTACAGCAAGACACCATACTTTTTTTGAGATGCTAGGAAACTTTTCCATTGGCGATTATTTTAAGAAAGAAGCAATTGAGTGGGCATGGGAATTCTTAACAAGTGAAAAATGGATCGGCTTTGATCCTGGCTTGCTATCAGTGACAGTTCATCCAGAAGATGACGAAGCATTTGATATTTGGTTAAAGGATATAAAACTTCCTGAAGAACGTATTATTCGTCTTGAAGAGAATTTCTGGGATATCGGAGAGGGACCTAGTGGCCCGAACACAGAAATTTTTTATGATCGTGGAGAGAAATATGGCAATGATCCAAAAGATTCGGAACTATACCCTGGAGGAGAAAATGATCGTTACTTGGAAATATGGAATTTAGTGTTCTCCCAGTTTAACCATAATCCTGACGATACGTATACACCACTGCCAAAGAAAAATATAGATACAGGTATGGGCTTAGAGCGTATGGTATCTGTTATTCAAGACGTTCCAACAAACTTTGAGACAGATTTATTTATGCCGATTATTCGCAAAACTGAAGAGTTAGCGAATACAACATACGGTTCGTCACAAAAAGGGGATACAGCATTTAAAGTCATTGCCGACCATGTACGTACTGTCAGCTTTGCGATCGGGGACGGAGCGGTGCCTTCTAATGAAGGAAGAGGCTATGTACTAAGACGTCTATTGCGCCGGGCTGTTCGTTTTGCCAAAGAGATTGGAATAGAAAAACCATTTATGTTTGGTCTTGTAGAAACAGTAGGGAATATTATGAAGGATTTTTATCCAGAAGTCTTAAAACAGCAGGAACTAATCGAGAATATTATAAAAGTTGAAGAAACACGGTTCCATGAAACGCTAAATGAAGGGCTTGAGATTTTAGGCACAATTATTGAGAAAGAAAAAGCAAAAGGAAGTAATGTATTTCCAGGAGTAGAAGTCTTTCGCCTTTATGACACATACGGATTTCCTAAGGAATTAACGGAGGAGTATGTGGAAGAGCAAGGGTTCATCATTGATCTTGATGGCTTCGAGAAAGAAATGCAGAAGCAGCGTGATCGCGCCAGAAATGCACGTCAAAAAGTAGATTCGATGCAGGTTCAAGATAGTCTCCTAGCAGACATTGAAATAGAAAGTGAATTTGTCGGCTATGAAGAACTGGAAAAGAATACAACGCTTGCTGCCATTATTAGTGGAAAAGAAATGTCTGAAATAGCGAAAAAAGGAGAAGAAGTACTTCTAATTCTAGATCGTACTCCTTTTTATGCAGAGAGTGGCGGACAAGTAGCTGATAAAGGCTGGCTTTATTCTGAACATGGTACTGCTTATGTAAAAGATGTGCAAAAAGCTCCAAAAGGCCAACATGTCCACCAAGTTGAGATTACCGATGGGGAGCTTCATAAAGGAGATACACTTAAAGCAAAAATCGACAATCCTTTTAGATCATCTGTAGTAAAAAACCATACTGCTACCCACTTACTACATCAGGCCTTAAAAGATGTACTTGGTGACCATGTAAACCAAGCAGGTTCCTTAGTGAGCCCTGACCGATTGCGTTTTGATTTCACTCATTTTAATGCAGTATCAGCAGAAGAGCTGCAGCAGATTGAAACGATTGTAAACGAAAAGATTTGGGAGTCTATACCTGTACGTATTACGAACATGCAAAAAGAAGAAGCTAAAGAAATGGGAGCAATGGCTTTATTTGGGGAGAAGTATGGCGATGTTGTTAGAGTAGTACAAATGCGTGATTACAGCATTGAGCTATGCGGTGGTTGCCATGTAACCAACACGTCGGAAATTGGTTTGTTTAAGATTAGCTCTGAAAGTGGAATTGGTGCAGGTACGAGAAGAATTGAAGCAGTAACGAGTAAACATGCATACAGCTTCTTAAACAGTAAACTAAATGTATTGCAGCAATCTGCACAGCTGGTAAAATCTACAGAGGAAAATGTACCGGAACGAATTAATGGGTTATTCCATGAAATTAAAACCTTACAAAAAGAAAATGAATCATTAAATGCTAAACTTTCAAATGCAGAAGCAGCTTCTATATTAGATAAAGTAGAAACTAGCCAGGATGTATCCTTTTTAGCACAAAAAGTAGATGTGAAGGACATGAACCAGCTACGTAATATGGTTGATGAACTGAAACAGAAACTAGGCTCTGGCGTCATTCTATTAGCTTCAGAAAGCAATGGAAAAGTACAGCTTGCTTCTGGTGTATCAAAAGATCTAATAGAACGAGGCTTACATGCTGGTCAATTAATAAAACTAGCTGCTGGCATTTGCGGCGGCGGCGGTGGTGGTCGCCCGGATATGGCACAAGCAGGCGGTAAAGATACAAGTAAAATTGGTGAAGCCCTTGAGGTAACTAGTCAATATATTGCGGACAATCTGAAATAATTTCCTTTCAACTTGTAACAACGGAGAGGAATAAGTATAATGAAACAAACAGGCATGTTATACTAAAAGTAACAGTGACGGGTTCGGGAAAATCTGGTTACAGGCTGCTTCGAAACAGGGAAATCTATTAAGCAAAGCAGAAATGAGAGTTATTCTAAGATCGAGGTGTCATGATGAGCTCAATTGATAAAACGATGAAATTTAATTTTTCGGAGGAACCTTTTGATCAGGATATAAAAGAGATCCTTTTTACAGTCCATGAGGCATTACGCGAAAAAGGATATAATCCGATCAATCAGATTGTAGGTTATTTATTATCTGGTGATCCTGCATACATTCCACGTCATAATGATGCAAGAAATCTGATCCGTAAAATTGAACGGGATGAAGTTATTGAAGAGCTGGTCAAATTTTATCTTGAACAACAGCAAAGGAACGACTAAATGAAAATAATGGGATTAGATGTTGGTTCCAAAACAATTGGCGTAGCTGTTAGTGATTTATTGGGCTGGACTGCTCAAGGGCTTACGACAATTGAGTGGAACGAAGAGAGTATTACCTCTGCAGACAGCAAACTTGCAGACATTATAGCAGAGCATGAAATTGGAAAAGCTATTATCGGCCTTCCAAAAAATATGAATGGTACAATAGGAGAGCGAGGAGAAGCATCACAGCGATATGCCGCACATGTGGAAGAAACCCATGGGATTGAAACGGTTTTATGGGATGAACGTTTGACCACCGTGGCAGCTGAACGCATCCTGTTGGAAGCAGACATGAGTCGGAAGAAGAGGAAGAAAGTTATTGATAAGATGGCCGCTGTAATGATTTTACAGGGCTATCTTGACCAGAAGTAAAGGAGTGGTATAAATGGCACTAGAAGAAAAAGAACGGATTATTATCCCTGATGAAAACGGGGAAGAACATTTATTTGAAGTATTGTTTACCTTTGATGTAGATAAAACAAATCATTCATACATTGCGGTAACTCCAGTAGAACAAGCGGAAGATGAAGAAGTGGAAGTATATGCTTTCCGTTACGAAGAAAAGGCTAAAGACGATGATGATTTATCTTTATTCCCTATTGAATCTGATGAAGAATGGGAAATGGTAGAGGAAATGCTTCATACTTTGGCTGAGGAAGAAAATAACGAGTAAATGCTACTATTTAGAGAAGCTGGCGTCCATAGGCGCTGGCTTTTTTCTTGTGTGATTAGATATTTTGGATTGTAGCTAAGCAGGTATGCTGGTAAAAAAATAAAAGGTACATGTCGAAACTTAGGATTATGATAGCAAAACATCGTATATTTTAGTATAATATACCGGATGAGAGGGGGATACTTAATGTCCAAGAAGAAAAAGAATGGAAAATTTAAGGACAATCTCATTGCTCGAAGTGAAGAAGCTAAAACCGTGAGAAAAATTGTAGCGATCATTATTATTTCACTGCTTCTCATTCTCGTTATTGGCGGTATATCTGGATATTTATATGTTAAGTCTGCATTAGAGCCAGTTGACCCATCCAGTGATGAAAATGTTACTGTAGAAATACCAATTGGTTCTTCAACTTCTGCAATTGCTTCAATTTTGGAGGAAAATGGACTTATAAAAAATGATCTGATCTTTCGTTTCTATATTAAATTTAAAAACGAATCAGGTTTTCAAGCGGGCGAATATACCTTTACACCATCTATGACAATCGATGAATTAATAGCTTCCATGAAAGAAGGGCGCGTGATAGCTGAACCAGTACACACGGTTACAATTCCTGAAGGGAAGACAATTAAAGAAATTGCCCAACTTTATGCTGAAGAGTTATCTTTTACAGAAGAAGAATTTTTAGACACCGTAAATGATACTACGTACATTGAGCAATTAATTGAAGCTTACCCGTCCATTCTTTCAGAAGAAATATTAGATCCTGAAATACGAACACCTTTAGAAGGTTATCTATTTGCTGCTACGTATAATTTTTATGTCGAGTCACCGCCTGTAAAGGTAGTTGTCGAGGAAATGTTGAATAAAACAGCTTCTGTCGTTGCAGAATATCAAGATGTTATTCGTGAATCGAATTATACCATTCATGAAATATTAACTTACGCCTCTCTTGTTGAGAAGGAATCAGGAAGTGTGGAACAGCGCAAGAAAATTTCCGGCGTTTTCGTTAATCGAATGGAAGAAGGTATGAGGCTTCAAACAGATCCAACAGTTCTTTATGCACTAGGCGAACATAAAGATAGGGTGCTAAATAAAGACTTAGAGGTTGAATCCCCGTACAACACTTATTATGTTGACGCTCTTCCAATAGGACCAATTAGTAACTTTGCTGAAAGTTCCTTGGATGCCGCGTTAAATCCCGAGGAGTCAAATTACCTATATTTCCTGCATAATGACCAAGGGGAAATTTATTACGCTGAAACCTATGAAGAACATCTACAAAATAGAGAAGAACATATTGATTAAATGAAATAATAGGGAATGTGAAGGATCTTCACATTGCCCTTTTTTGCAGATTAATGCGGACTAGATGCTTCTTAGCAAGCCTTCTTTATTTGATACTTACGAATGATGATGACTGATAGAAACAGAGGGAAGTACATGTATTTAAAAGAAGAGATGAATAATTATTTAGTTGAGTTGTTACCAGACAGTGAAAAGTGGATGGAAGACTTAGAAGCAAAGGCTACTAGAGATAATGTTCCGATAATGGACGCAGTAAGTATGCAATTTGTTACCCAATTAATTCGTATGTATCAGCCGAGCAGAATTTTGGAGGTTGGTACCGCTATTGGTTACTCGGCACTACGCATGCTTTCCGCACATCCTGAAGCATCTATTGTCACAATTGAGCGAGATGAAGCGAGATACAACCAGGCATTAGAAGAAATTAAGGAAAACGGAAAGGATAACAGCATCCAGGTTATTTTAGGGGACGCATTAGAAGAAATAGCGAAGCTTGATGGGAAATTTGATTTTATTTTCATCGACGCTGCTAAAGGCCAATATAAAAGATTTTTTGAGCTTGCCAGCCCATTGCTTTCTCCAAAAGGCGTTATCTTATCCGATAATGTATTATTCAGGGGATTTGTTGCAGAGCCTGAGACAGCATCTAAGCGACATAAAAAAATGGTAGAAAAAATAAGGGATTACAACAAATGGCTGATGCAGCATCCAAACTTTACAACCTCCATTGTACCTATAGGTGATGGAGTAGCAATAAGTGTACGAAAGCCCTGAAAGGAGAAACGAAAGAATGCAAGATAGACCAGTAGTGATTGGCGTAGCGGGAGGTAGTGGCAGCGGAAAAACTTCTGTAACCAGATCCATATCCCAGCGCTTTTCCGATAAAACAGTGCTTGTGATTGAGCAGGATTATTATTATAAGGACCAGAGTGATTTGCCCTTAGAGGAAAGGTTAAGCACAAATTATGACCATCCTTTAGCCTTTGATAACGATTTATTAATTCAGCATTTACACGAATTATTAAATAATAAACCAGTAGAGAAACCAGTGTATGATTATAAGCTCCATACGCGTTCTGATAAAGTAATTCCTGTGGAGCCAAAAGAAGTAATTATTGTGGAAGGTATTTTAATTTTGGAAGACCCTAGACTGGTTGATTTGATGGATATAAAAGTGTTTGTAGATACTGATGCAGATTTGCGGATTATACGCAGGCTATTAAGGGATATTAAAGAGCGTGGAAGGACTCTTGATTCAGTCATTGACCAATATATACAAAATGTTCGTCCATCTCATTTACAGTTTATTGAGCCAACAAAACGTTATGCAGATATTATTATTCCAGAAGGTGGACAAAACCATGTTGCTATTGACTTAATGGCAACTAAAATAGAGAACATCCTGGAGAAAAACAAACTACCGAAGTAATTTATATTTCCAACTATCTTCCTTGGAGTAAGGAAAATTTTAGAAAATAAAAAGAAAAGTGTTGAAAATATAGATAAAATCTGCCATAGTATTGTTTAGTATATTTTTATTTATCATGAGAATTATTCTCAATTGATATAGCTAATCATTTCCAAGGAAGTCAAAAAAGGAGTGTTTTTTTAATGGCAATAGAGAAAAGCTTTTATATGACACAAGAGGGGAAAGAGAAGTTAGAACAGGAATTACATTACCTTAAAACGGAACGTAGACAGGAGGTAGTGGAGCGAATCAAAGTAGCTCGTGACTTTGGTGACCTATCTGAGAACTCAGAGTACGATGCTGCGAAAGATGATCAAGCTTTCGTTGAATCACGGATTGCTCAAGTCGAAAAAATGATCCGCAATGCCGTTATAATAGAAAATGATAACGATAACCCAGATGTTGTATCATTAGGTAAATCTGTTACTTTCCAAGAATTACCTAATGGAGACGAAGAAACCTATACCATCGTAGGTAGTGCCGAAGCTGACCCGTTTGAAGGTAAAATTTCCAATGATTCTCCAATGGCGAAGAGCCTGTTAGGACATGAAGTAGGGACAGAAGTTTCTGTGGTAACTCCTGGTGGTGACATTCAGGTTAAAATTACAAAAGTAGAATAGCATATAAAAAAAGCGGGGGATCCCCGCTTTTTTTGTATGGTTACAGATCAAAAACTTTTTCATCGGAAGAAGTAATTATAAAGTATTCATTCTTGTAGCTATCCAACTTCCATTGCTCTGCTTCCTCGTCATATATTAACTGAAGCTCTCTCGGACGGGTGTACTCATCCTTTTCTCTGTCAGCAAGTAACCATCCAAGCGAATCTACTGGTTCATGAAATACATAGTGCGCTCTCATTGTAATTGTGTAGGCGTCCATATCTTCATTAAATTTAGGGTTGGAAATTTCCTCAAGGTCATAAATCGCTTGTATAAGTTTTCCTTCGTAACCGGGTTCCTCTTTTTCCACTTCTTTTTGCCTCTCTACAAGGCTCTGTTTCATATTATCTGTGACGCCAGTTTTCATAATAGATGTGTCTTTCTTTGTAAGTGCCTGATGGTATTCAGATATCGTTGTGTTGAGCTGTTCCATGATGCTAGTTTGCATGTCTGGCGTTAATGCGTTTACTGTATCCAGACCAATGTAATCACTTTCTACAGCTTGTTCATCACTGCTAACTTCTCCCCATGGGAATTCCTTATGAAAAGAGAACGCAACAGAACCATCTGTTGGAAATGTTCCAATCTGTTGTTCTCCTTCTTCAATTTGGATATCGGTTTTCTCACCATTCACTGCTAAAGTATACCCATCTAATAAAGAATCGACAGTAATTTCACCAAGTGGTAATTGGAATGACTGCTCCATCGTGTCTTGTCCTAGATTAAATAGCTCCATTACATGTTTGTTTTCAACCTCTGAATAGTCATTTTTATAGCTTGCTGTTACCTCATAAGCCCCAGGCATTAATGGTCCATATGTATCGCTGAAGTCTTCCTTATCGGATGTTCCTGCTACTTCTCCATTAATTAATAGTTGTACCTCTTTGTTTTTAGTGTTTAGTTTTACAAAAGAAGGTATTACTTGAAGTTGATACCCATCAAATAGAAACCATTCTTTTCCACTTTTCGTAATGTTAACCGTACCGTAAACATCGTCCAAGTATGCTGTACCATTGTTTCCATCTGAATTAGAATTTATTATTTCTACTTGACTATTTAATTTGCTTAAAAGTTCTTCATAGGCAGCTGGGTTATCTTTTAAATAGGTAATAAATCGTGCAACATTATCCTCTGTAATCTCAAAAGAATCTTGTGTAGATATCAACAAACTAGCCAATCTAGAAGTATCTTCCTGTTCCACAGCCTCTTCAAAAGTCGTGAGCGTCTTTTCTGGCGTGAATTTCCCTTTTCCAATAAAGAAAAATGTTGTAATAACAGCAATAACGACCAAGATGGGAATACCAAAAATAAGTGCCTTATTCTTTGCTTTCTTTTTTCTAACACTTTCCTTTTCTCTTTGTTCAGATAAATCGGCACCACATTCTGGACAAAAGTTTTTATTTTTACTATCAAATTGAGCATTGCATTGGTCACATTTCAACTGATCAAATCCTCCTTAATCTGTTTGTAATCATATGTAATTAATGGTAACACAATAAACTTAAGAAATTATGAACCATTTTAACTGTTTAGAAGTTTTTTCCCTGGGTATATATTATTAATCATAAGAAAGGGTGGAACTATTTATCAGGGTAACAAGCAGTAAATAATACGAAATATTAGTAGTGACGTACAAACTTCAACTTCATTTTTAGTCTATAAGATATTACATTTTTGTTACAATCCCGAGTTTTAAATGATGTTTACTATAACTAGATAGAAAGGTGTGGGGCCATAGTTGTATTTGATTTACAATTTCTAGAAGCGTTTAAACTCCGACGAAAACTTCAAAATATTTAATTATTCTGTTTAAAGTAAATATATGTGTGAAAACGCATTAAAAACATATATTTTATGACTTTAACCCTAAGAATATTCGATTATTGTGTAAAAATCTTGAAATCAAGATAAAAATATCTTGGATTCAAGAGGATTACCGAATGACAATAGGTATAAATAACTGTTTTTGCTTTTAGCTCTTAATTTCGTGTGACAACTTTAGTAATATTTAAAAGTAGTAAAGATGATAGCGAAATGACGGTGGTGGATATATGAAAAAATTACGTATAGTGGTATTGGACGATAACACAGATTACTTAGAATCTCTATCCGCATTTATGCGGACTTCAACAGAAACAGACCAATTCATTGTGACTAGTTTTACTAAAGCTGCTAATTTACGTACATACATACAAGAGGGACAACAGATTGATATTTTATTAATTAGCACGTCACTAGCCACAGCAGATCTTCCAGTAAAACCGGAAACAACCGTTATTACTTTGGAAGATGATGAAGTGAAAGGAAAAAACGAGTGGAATGCAATTTACAGGTACCAAAGGTTAAACCAATTGGTATCGTCCATATTAGCTATTTACTATGAACATAATGAAGTAGCTGGAAAGCTTTTAAGCAGAAGTAAACAGACAAAGGTTATTGCATCCTATTCAGCAAGTGGCGGTGTAGGTAAAACTACGATTGCTGTAAACCTTTGTAAACAGCTTGCATTAACAGATGCTAAAGTATTTTATTTAAACCTCGAGTTATTTAATTCAACACGTCTTTATTTTACATCAGCAGAAGATCAGCCTTCCTTGCAAATTTTTTATTACGTTAAAGCAGAATCAGAGCAACTACGGTCGAAAATGGAAGCATTAAAAAAATATGATGCATACTCCATGGTGGATTACTTCGATATCGAAATAAGCGCAGATGAAATGCTTGAGATGAATGAAAAGGATGTAAGCACATTAGTAAACGGAATTGTAGAGACAGGTGCGTATGATTATGTGGTCGTGGACCTTGATAGCTCCCTGCATGAGCGTAATATCGCAGTATTAAAAGAGGCTGACCATGTTATCTGGACAATTGTTAATGATGTTCAAAGTCAGTTGAAACTTAAAAGCTTCTTTGCAGAAGAAGAGAAGCTGGTAGGTAAAGAAAATATTGTGAAAGATAAGACACTGGTATTATTCAATAAACATTTAGGAACTTCAATGCCTCAAATAGACTCTGTTGAAATGAGTATTGATGGTTATCTCCCTTATATAGCGTCCTGGTCAACTATGCAATCAAGTACGGAAGTATTGGGTAATGAGCAATTTAATCGGGAATTACAAGCTATTATTCGAGACAAAATCATTGCCAACAGGGAGGGTGCTGCAATTGGAAACAGAGAAGGTAATTAAAGAACTGATTCAGCACTTGCGAGAAACACTGGATTTGATGCATTCCATAAAAAACCATGAATTGCGCGAATATGTGGAAGCAGCGGTTTTTGATTATGCAAGCGAACATAAGTTGAAGTCGAGTGAAATAAAGTACTTAGTTGAAAGGATTTATAATGCTTTTCGAGGATATGATGTTCTCCAACCTTTGATTGATGATAAGAGCATTACAGAGATCATGGTAAATAACCATAAAGAAGTGTTTATCGAAAAAAATGGTTCAACTTACCAAGTGGATATACAGTTTGAAAGTGAACAAAAACTGGAGGATATTATCCAGGCAATCGTTTCAAAGGTTGACCGAGTAGTAAATGAATCATCACCAATTGTTGATGCAAGGTTGCATGATGGTTCACGTGTGAACGTGGTATTACCACCAATTGCCCTAAAGGGACCTGTAATGACTATTCGGAAATTCCCGGAAAAGCCTCTTATGATTGAAGATTTAATTGAAAAGAATTCCATTTCAAAAGAGGCATCTGAGTTCTTACAGAAACTCGTTGTATCAAAATATAATATCTTTATCGGTGGAGGTACAGGTTCCGGGAAAACAACTTTTCTGAACGTTCTTTCTAACTTTATTCCGCAAGATGAACGAATCATAACCATTGAGGATTCAGCAGAGTTACAAATCAAAAGTGTTCCCAATCTAGTAAGCTTGGAAACTAGGAATGCGAATACGGAAGGAAAGGGCGAAATTTCCATTCGCGATTTGATCAAATCCTCTCTACGGATGCGACCAGACCGAATTATCGTCGGGGAGGTTCGTGGTGCGGAAGCCTTAGATATGCTCCAGGCCATGAACACAGGTCATGATGGTTCACTTTCAACAGGCCATGCAAACTCTACTAAAGATATGCTTAGCAGACTTGAGACAATGGTATTAAGTGGAGCATCCCTGCCGGTTGAAGTTATTCGCCAGCAAATAAGCTCTTCCATTGATATTATGGTGCATTTAATGCGCCTAAGGGACAATACGAGGAAAGTCGTGGCCATTAGTGAGGTAATCGGTGTAGAAAATGGAGAAGTTCTTCTAAATCCTCTATACGAATTTAAGGAAGAAGCAGAAACCGATACGGGAGAAGTTATCGGCGAATTACGAGCAACTGGTAACTCCTTGCTAAACCAAACAAAAGCACAACTGGCTGGTATTTCTGTTAATAAGGAAAGGCTGAGTGGGTGAATAGATGACAGATATTTTACTAATTGTTCTATTGGTTTGTTTGGTAGGAGCGTATATTTACACAGTGAGAAAACGGAAAAAGAAAGAAGAAATACCACTAGACAGTAAACTAGTGAATGAAAAGAATAAAGAACTTGAGTTACTAAAGAAAAAGCACTTCATGGATAAGTTTAAAGAAAAGCAACAAAAAGAAGTAGAGGGGCATCTAGTAAATTATGCAGTATATCGCCTTTCGATTAGAGAATACGTATTTTATGCTGTCATAGCTTGCGCCTTTTTCGCTTTTGTTGGTTATTTATTCTATGAAAGCATTATCGCTACTATTGTGCTTGGCGCTTTAGGCCTTTTATATCCGAGAATTCAACGTAAATCCTTGTTAAACAAGCGGAAAGAGAAGCTAAAATTACAGTTTAAAGAAGCGATTGCCTCCTTGTCATCTTCCTTAGCGGCAGGGCGATCAATTGAAAATAGCTTTCGTGAAGTAGTGGCAGATCTATATTTACTCTATCCAGACCCAAATACGTTAATCATTCAAGAGTTTGAGATCATTAATCGACGCATTGAAAATGGTGAAACGATTGAAAATGCATTACTAGACTTTAGTAATCGTTCAGACATAGAAGATATTCAAAACTTTGCCAACGTGTTTATCACGTGTAAACGAACGGGTGGGAACCTGGTAGAGGTGATTAGAAGGACCTCTGATATTATTAGTGAAAAAATTGATATTCAACAAGAGGTTGCCGTCATGGTCGCCCAGAAAAAATTTGAATCCAGGATTATGAGTATTGCTCCCTTAGGGATGATCCTTTTACTTAAATACAGTGCGGAAGATTACTTAGCTCCGATGTACCAGTGGAGCAGCAGGGGGCCAATTTTTATGACGGTTTGTCTAGGGATACTTGTCTTTTCATACTGGTATGGCCAACGAATTATGGATATTAAGGTGTGAGGCTTATGATTGTATATGGCATATTAACGTTTATCATAATAGGAGTTTATTTTGGATTATCCCTTAAGGTCGGTAAACGCTACGATGTGGTGGTGGAAGGGTTTAAGGATCAATACCCACTTATGTTTATGGCTCCTGTTTCCTTGTATTTAATAGATAATTTTAAGGTGATGGAGCGGTTATACAGTCAAATTGCAAAAATTCAACAGAAGATGATTAGCCTGTATGGGAACCGTACCGCCCTGCAGCACACGAGAATGTATGTCGCTCAGCTTGTTTCCACTTCACTAGTGTGCTTATTAGGAACTTTTCTTTTTACATTACTTTCAGAAGGGGACACAACCATTTTAATTGTAGGCATTATCTTTACGGTAATGATCCCCTATGCAATGGTAGCAAAACTTTCCAGCCAGGAAAAGGAACGTAAAGATGATATATTGACAGAGCTGCCAGAGGTCGTAAATAAAATAATCTTGTTAGTAAACGCTGGTGAGACTGTACAGCAGGCACTTATTCGCTGTGTTACGACAACCCAGGACCCCACTTCTCCACTAATGCGAGAGCTAACTGAAACAGTTAATAAGATGGTGAGCAATGAACCATTCCATCAGGTGTTAAATGAGTTAAGTAGAAAATGTGGTATTCAGGAAATTTCCATTTTCACCACAACTATTCTATTAAACTATCGAAAAGGTGGCAATGACCTAATTATCGCATTACGTGAGCTTTCACATGAGTTGTGGGAGAAGCGGAAAAACATCTCCAAAACAAAGGGAGAGGAAGCCTCTTCTAAAATGGTGTTTCCTTTAATTCTAATCTTTGTGGCAGTCATGATTATTGTTGGTTACCCTGCAATTACAATTATGTAAGCAGGTTAAATAAATGTAAATTATAGGAGGAATTATAAATGCAAAAATTTAAAAACGCTTGTAAGAGATTTTGGAAGGATGAGAATGGGCTACAGACTCTCGAGATTATGTTAATTATTGCGGTTATCGTTGTTATTGCTTTGTTGTTTAGAGAGAATATTATGGGATGGATAAATGAACTTCTCGATTTTGGAGAAGGTGAAATTCAAGATTTCAAAAGCAACGAGTAAGCCTTTAGTTCAAGAAAGGACCGCTATCTATGAAAACAGGCAGTCACAAATTCCGCAGGTTTAAAGAAGAGGAAAAAGGGAGCTTCACCATCGAAGCATCCCTTGTTTTCCCTATTTTATTAATGTTAACTCTTTGTTTTATATTTTTTGCTCTGGTTATGTACCAACAATCAGCCTTACATTACAGTGCTAATTCAGTTGCTGAAAAGCTTGCTTTTGTATGGAACAACAGTGATAAGGATATTAATACTGGTGAATTTGATAAATACACATCGTTTGATGGTGGTGATGGCCTATATTGGAGAGTTACGGATGACCAATATTTATCGCAGTTTGGTATCGACATCTTTTCTAATGGGGGAGCAAGTATCCCGATAGGTTCAGGGGGCGGAGGAGGGCTACCCCAAGAAAAACTTGGAAGAGTTTCTTCTGATATATTACCCTCAGGAGCTACAGGAGAGGTAAGATATGAAAATAACTTGGCAGGAAGCCAGATCGTTGTACATCTTAATAGTCCCTTGAATTTTCCTTCCTCTGTTACAAATTTATTTGGAATAGACCAAATAGAGGTAGAAGTATCTCGCTCTATAACAGATCCGACAGAATTTACTAGAACAACTGATCTTGTTATATATGCAGTTAAATCATTACAAGAATATTCCAGTTATATAACACAATTTATGTCTCGACGGTAGGGAGGGTAACAGTTGATGCAGAAACTCAAGGCGGCTTTTCATCGCTTTGTTATAAAAGAGAATGGAGCTGTTTCGATATATGTAATTATCGTTACCCTCCTATTGTTTTTATTTAATGCAGTATTGATAGACTTTGTCAGAATAATGGTTGCAGAATACCAGGTTGAGCAGGCCTCTAAGTCCGCAATTCGTTCTTCCTTTTCTTCATACGACAAAGATGTTCAAAATAAAGGACTATTTGTAATTAATCCTGGGGCTGAACAACCAGCTGAGATATTTGATAAGGTGTTTGAAGAAAATTTAACAGTAGATGAAAGTGGTTATTATAAATTTGTGGACACAAAGGTAGAAAACACATCATTTGAGCCAAATGAAAACCGAACTTTTTCTAATACAGAAATTGTAAAGCATCAGATTCTTGAGGATATGAAATATAAAGCCCCAATTGAATTCGGCAAGGTTATAATCGATGGCATTCTACCTTACACATGTACCATGCAAGAAGCTGAAGTTTATGTTGATGTTGCAAAAGAAGTTGATGGCTTGGTTCAAGATAGAGATGAGAGTATGGATGATGCTGTCAAGCACCTCTTAAATGCACGTAACAGCTTAAAAGATGCAGAGGGTAAAGTTAATGATAGCGCTAGATCTACTTACCCCAATGTGGATAACTTAGAAGATGCAAGGGCTCAGTTTCCAGAATATGAGGAAGAACCTGAGGAAGAATTTGAAAATGATCTTAGAAATGTCTTGGTTGAGATTAGAACGAAAGGTAACACTGCTAAAAAGGAATTAAACAATGCTGTAAAGGACTTAGAGAAAGCTCAAAGGATTAACAATAATATTGAGAAGAAAATTGGGGATGTCAAGGAAGATGTTAATCAGAAGTATAATAATCTTTCAAGCAACAACTGTAGTGACCAAGCGTTAACTGAAGTAGAGGGAGAATTGAACGATTTAACAAATCAGATCAGTGAATATGTCATTGAAAAAAGCTTTTTTACAAGCAGCATTTCGAAAACAAAAAAAGCAGGAAAAAGTGTAGATGGCGGTGCACCGGGAAATTCTGCGACTCTCTTACCATATGTCAAATATCAAATTAGTGATTTTGAAGGGTTTTTAAATGGACCTCATAATGCGGTGATAAATAACATAAAAAACCATTTTGATACAGCTTATACAGATACTAAGGCAGCACATAATTATGCAGATAATAACTATGAAGAAACCGAAACAGGTGATTCGGGAAGTGGAGGAAGCTTTTCGGACGCTCTTAGCGCCCTTAATAAGATTAAAGATATTGTAAATAAGGGCATGGCGTTAAATACAGATTATACCACCTACAATAAACTAAAGGACTTAGTTACAACCTATGGTGGTGCGTCTGAGAATAGTGCTGGAGACTTGGATTTGGAGGATGCTGAACAGGGTTCACAAGATTCATTCGATATGATAGGTAGTTTGTTTCATAATTTAGGAGGATTAGCAAAAGATGTAAGAGATGAGGCGTATATTAACGAATATATCCTTACAAGGTTCGCGTCAGACAATGAGCTTGGTTTATTTCAACCAAGTAGTTATCCTGATAATTTTCTCTTTATTAATCGTGAGGTAGAGTATATTTTGTACGGATCTCATACTCCTGGTGTGAATTATGGATATGCGCTACTAGAATTGACAGCAACAAGGTTTGCATTTAATTTCATAGCATCATTTACCCAAACAGAAGTAAAAGCTGTCCCACATCCATTACCTAAGTTTATTGCTGCCACGGTTTGGGCTTTTAATAGAACAGTTAAAGATATTGAAAAGCTTACTAGTGGAGAAGAGGTTCCATTACTGCATATAGACAGGATGAGGCCCTTCATGACAGATTATAAATTTTACTTACGACTATTTTTATTCATGCATCCCGGTGGTGATTCGCGGATTAATCGAATTCAGGCAGTAGTTGATAATAAAACCACACAGGATATTGTTGAAGCACCAACATATGTAAGTGCAAAGGCTGAAGCATCGATAGATTTATGGTTTTTACCAGGTGTTATGGATATGCTTGGATCTACAGGTATTTTAGAGGGCAGTGTAAGAAATGGAAGGTATTATATAGAAAAAGAAGTGGATTATTCATACTAAGGAGGAATATTTAATGAAACGAATTATACTTAACTCATGTGTATTAATATTATTTGCAGTCATGTTCGTTGCTTGCAGTAATGAAGATAATAATGAGGAAGATTCAACTTCTAGCCAAGGAGAGAACCAGGAATCTACTACTGAAGGAACAAACAACTCAAAACCTGCTAATACTGATGAAGCGGAATCCTCTCAGGGAGAAGACGCTTCAGACAATACGGAGGAAGAAGCTGATACGTCTGGAGAGGCTATTGAAGAGGCTGAAGATCAGCTTGAATTAGGTATTGGTGATACAGGAAAGATCGTTAATAATTTTTCCACACATGAGATAACATTAAATTCAGTTGAAATTACAGAAGAAGCCGGTGGAGAACCTACGCAGGAAGGGAACTATGTCATTGTAAATCTAACAATTAAGAATTTAGGCGATGACGTATTGAACCCAGAAGACGCTTTAAGTAGTACAGAATTAGCTACAGAGCCTGGAGCAGGAGGGCTACCTTGGTTTTATATTGATGGAGTTGCAGAGGAATGGCCAGCAGAGATTGCGCCAGGCGAATCTGTTAACGGTGTTTTGTTATTTGATATCGAGCAAAGTGATGAATATGCTTTACAAACGGCTTTTGATTTGGATTCACTTTCGAACCAAGTTTCATTTGTCTTTAATGCTGATGAAGCAAATTAAAACATATTAATTCATGCCAGAAACAATGATAGTCTGTGTGATTGGTCTGGCATGTTCCCTGTTGGGGGTGGGTAAATGCGTTTACGCAAAGAAGATGGGAGTATTACATTGGAGGCTGCAATGGTCTTACCAGTATTTATGTTATTTGTTGTATTTATGGCTTCCATTATTAGAATTTCAATTGCTGAGACAGCACTTAATAAATCTGTATCAGAAACTGCCGAAGTAATTGCTACTCATGCTTATCCGGCAACTATTCTAACAGAACAAGCAAAAACGATAGCAAATAGTAAATTGGCAGGTATATCTATTAACGAATTTAATTTGTCAGACGTCGAGAAACTAGCAGGAACAACTTTTCGTGAGCAGTTTGATATTGACATATCAGGATCAAATTTTCTCCAACAATTAGGTTCTGATGTATTAAGCCCTCTAGTTAAAAAGAAGTTTGCCGATAATGTTGATTCATTCGCTTTTGATAACTCAAATATACAGGTAGATGTAGAATTGCCGGGATCTATTAATGGGTCGTCAGCGTCTTATATCGGTATTACGGCTACGTATGATATGGACTTAACCGTGCCATTTGTAGACCGTACAATTACACTAAAGAAAAAAGCTTATGAACGCCTCTGGGTTGGAGGCATGTAATAATAGTCTTTTAGATTAGGTTAGGTGAGACATGTTATACGTATATGACTACCTTTTATTTATTATTATTATTGTTGCCTTTATATGGGATATAAAACAAAATAAGATCCCTAATTGGTTAACCGCAGGAAGTACCCTTTTAGGGGTGATTTGTCATCTAATCGGTGATGGGATAAATGGGCTCCTTTTTGCATTCTTTGGAATTATTGCGGGTGGAGGAGTTTGTTTGTTGCTATATGCTTTTAAAGCAATAGGGGCAGGTGATGTAAAATTGTTTGCATCAATCGGAGCGTTTACTGGTGTAGAGAATGTTCTATATATTTTAATGTATTCTATTGTTTTTGGAGGAATAATTGGTATATTTCTCTTAGTGTCGACTAGAACAAACTTACACGTTCTTATCAACAACCTCATTGCTCTTATAAATAAGAAAGCAAAAAGAAATATAAAGATGATAAATAGAGAGAAAAAAATAGTGAAGTTTCCTTTTATGTACGCAATTTTTCCTGCCGTTATTGTATCTTACTATTACATTTTATTCTAATATCGCAGCACTATTATGACAGGGATAATAGATTTCTTGTCAAACACCTTTCAAAAATAAAGGAATTTATCTTGGCGGTTTTTTCTGGTTATCAATTCATTGGCCAAATTAATTGTTTTAACATGTATAGTCGATGAAGAAGCAACCGTTGTAGCTATCATTATAATGTTTGTACTATCATTCTTATAATAGTGGCAAGCTTTTTTGGGTTCAAAGTATAAAGGATACAGATTATAAGATGTTAGTAAAGGATATTAACGTACCGCTGTGAAAAATATACTTAAGGATAAACCAATCTCATAAAGATTTATTCGATAAGCCAGGAGGGAAAAGAATGGGTGAAATTTATGGGCTTCAATATGATTATTCAAATCATAACGGTCAAGCAATTGTTTTCACAGAACAAAATGGTAAGAATATTACTTCGGGAGATTTAAATGAGGTTCAATTGAAGATGATTCAGTCAAATTCGATACCACATTTGCTTTCCCTTTCAGTAGAAAATATGGACTTAAAAACAAAGCTGTTTTACGACCTTACATCAAAAAGTAAGCTGGCATCCTATTTTCAGAAGAAGAATGCAACTATGAATGATTATTATCAAGTATTTCTTTCTATTATTTCAACATTAGAGGGCTGTACTTCCTATATGCTAGACCAGGAAAAATTTATTTTAAAACAAGATCATATTTATATTGGAACAAACCCAGGTGACATTTATCTTGTCTATCTACCTGTAAAAACATTAAACAAAGAAACGAATGTTACGGAAGATATGAAGAAGCTATTAACGGATATCGCAGGAGAAGTAGAAGGCTTGCAAGGAAATGAATTTAAGAGCATCTTAAATTATATAAAAAATGATGGGTTTAGTATAAATGGGTTAAAAAAGCTGTTGCTTGAATTAATTTCATTACGTTCAAATGTAAATTATACAAGACAGACCCCTGGTTATTCCTCCTTTGATGGATCAAATCTGAATAGTAACCAACATGTAGCACCAAATCAGCAAGCTCAGAGTAATACAACAAATAATGTAAATACCAAACAGCCACAACAATCAACTGCAACAACTACCCAAGTTAAGAAAAAGAAAAAGCTACCAAAATTAACGTCTCGTGAAAAAGTATACATGTTTTCTGGAACATTATTAGCTTTAGCCCTTATATGGAAGTTATACGATTCCATTACGACACCAGCAATGCTTGGTGTAAGTGTTGGATTGTCTGGTGTGGTAGTAATTGCAGTAGTCGTACTCGTTAAATATTGGCGCCCTGGAGTGAAGCCAATTGAAACAGGAGTTTCTGTTCCGGTTAAACAACAAAATGGAGCAGGGAAGCAGGTACAGGCTGAACCTATAAAGTCTCAACCGCAACCACAACCGGCTGTTCAACAACAAGCCCAAGCTTATCATCAACCACAAGCAGAAATGTTTAACCAGCAGATCCCAACGCAACAACCGGTATTTGCTAATCAGCAGCTAGCTGCGGCTACGACAATGGATACGACATTACTGACCAACCCATCTGATGATACTGTCTTACTTGAAGATGAAGCTAACCTTTCAGCTGTATCATCTACTAGTACGTCAAACGTCACAGCATTATTAATCAAAAAAATTCCTGATGGACCGGAGGAAACAATTAAGCTTAATCGTAATAATTTTCTTATTGGTAGAAATGCAGATTCTGTAAGTTATGCAGAGGATGCGACTGGCGTGTCTCGTCTCCATGCAGAAATCATTCAAATTGACTCCACATCATACGGCATAAAAGATTTAGGTTCTAAAAACGGTTCTAAGCTAAATGGAAATGCAATGGTCCCTTATAAGGTGTATGCACTACAAGAAAATGATGAAATTATCCTTGGTAAAGCCACGTATACGTTTAAATGGAGCCATGCTTCGTGAGTAAAAAATGGCAGACAGGTAAAGCCTCACACCAAGGGACAAGAAAAAATACAAATGAAGATTCCTATCTCCACCGTCAGGCAGAAGACAGTGAAGGAAATGAAATTGCTATGTTTGCTGTAGCTGATGGGATGGGTGGCTATGAAGTTGGAGACACTGCCAGTAAATTAGCCATCTCATTCTTTGAAAAATGGTGGGATAAGCGCATTCTTAAATTGTTAAAGAAGCGAGATATCATGGAGCGGATTGCCCGCGAAGGGGCGTCCACTATGAAGCAGATTAACGCATCTATCAAGGCAACAAGCTTGCATACTAGAAAGAAAATGGGTACTACTTTATCTTTACTCATTATGTACAAAGGAAAATATGTTGTCATCCACGTAGGAGACAGCAGAATTTATCAAATGCGAGGATGGAATTACGGATTACAGCAATATTTCCATCAAGCGGATCAACAGGATCTTGCTAGTATTCTTCAAGAACAAAGCACGGAAATCTTGGAGTCTAATCCTGAATTAGTTAAATTAACGGAAGATCATTCATGGGTGGAGCGGCAAGTAACAGACGGCATTTTATCTGAAGAGGATGCCAGAAACCATCCAAAGCGAAATGTGTTAACCCAATGTTTAGGTATAGAGGATGAGGTAAACCCACAGATACAGATAGGTGACTACCAATCGAGTGATATGTTCCTAGTATGTTCTGACGGTTTCCATTCCCTGTTTTCCAATGAAGAAATCTTAACAATGCTGATAAATTTAGAAAAAGAGTATACGAATTTACAAATGATGTGTGAGTACTTAATCAACTTTTGTAACTTTTCAAAAGCAGAAGATAATATTACACTCATGCTCATTCGGAATTTATATGTGGAGAATCCGGAAACAAAAGGCAAGCATAAGCTGTTATCCCTGTTAGGAATGAAATGAAGGATGAGCCATGGGGTGTTAACGAAATGAGTAAACATAACATTTTTATAAAACCAGGTGATATTTTACGTGATAAATACAAGGTATTGGAACATATCGCAACTGGTGGCATGTCTGAAGTATACCGCATACAGGAAATCAACAATACAGACAGGGAGTCGGCTGTAAAAGTTTCCAATATGTCTAGTAAACTTTCAAGAAAACTTGTGGATGAGACCAAGTTACTTAGTGAACTAGACCATCCAACGTTGCCACAAGTTGCTGATTTTTTTCAAAATGACGATTATTTCTACCTTGTTTTAGAGTATATAGAAGGTGAATCATTAGCAGATTATCTGGCGGATGAAACGAATAAACTAGAGCTTGATCGTATTCTGGATATTGGGGTACAGCTATGTGACGTGCTCTATTACTTACATACCAGGACACCACAACCAATAATCTATCGCGATATAAAACCTGGAAATATTCTAATGAAAAAGAGTGGCCAAATTAAGCTGATCGATTTTGGGATTTCCAGGAAATATCAAGAAAAACAAATGAAGGATACAGTCCAAATCGGTACAGTTGGCTTTGCAGCACCTGAGCAATTTGAAAAACGACAAACAGATCATCGCACAGACTTATTTTCACTTGGAGCATTGCTGTATTACTTATTATCAGATGGAAAATATGTTTATGTCTCACAGCAGCCAATTAAATCACTTAATCCGAATATCCCCAAAAGTCTTGCACGGTGCATTGATCAGCTTGTCCAATTAAATCCAGAAGACCGGATACAGGATGTTATGGAAGCAAAGGCACAATTATTAAAAGCGGGTGAAGAATGGTCAAGCCAGCAAGAGGAGAAGACATCTAGTAAGAAGTGGTTTCCTTTTGTTACGGGTTCATTATTAATTATTGCAACAATTCTTTTATTCTTTGTATTGTAAGGAGGCGAAATGATGAGCGAGCATTTTGAATTACCATATGGGCGTATTATGGAAAGCGAAGGTTTGGTTAAATATGAAATTCCTAAAACAGAGACGAACCTTATAGATCCAGAACAGCTCGAAGAATTAAAGAGAGAGAAAACATTGTTCTTTTCATGTCAACATTATCAAGTGAAAGAAGACGTAGTAACCATCTTTTATAAGAAAAAGCCGGGATACGTTTCACTTCCAAACATAGAAACGATGAATGATCAGCAAAAGAGAAAAATGGTAGATAGTCTTTTGCAAATAGAAGACCTTGTTGGTACACAATTTAGTACGTTTCTCCACCCTGCCAACATTTATGTAAATAACCAAGGCGACGTAAATTTTGCACACAGAGGTATACGTTCAGTTCTGCCACCCGAAGAATTTTCTGATCAAGGCTTGTTACATGATTTGAAGCCACTCTTATTATCTCTTTATAGCAACCATAGTTTTGCTGAACTAGTCGAAGATAAGCAAAATTCCTTGTTAGGAAATGATCCGTTTTTACAATCCATTTTTACAGCAAGGTCTGTCGAACAATTGAGTAAGCTTTTTGACAAGAAGAGCAATGCGGTAGCATCTACTCCAACTAAACCGAAACAGCCAACAACTAACCAAGTCACCGAGAAAAAAACGCAATCTAAAAAGGTAAAATTATCTACAATGTCAGGTGTCCTGATTGGGGTTTTAATCGGCATAATTGGACTATATCTCATCAAGGTAGTTCCGATGACGGAATCAGCAAGTGCATTTGAGACGGAGCAAGGTGAAAAGGAACAAGTTTTAACGGAAGAAAATCAAGAACTGCAAAAGGAGTTAGATGAAAGCCAACTAATTCTAAAAGGATACCAAGAAGCAACTGCTGGTAATACAGAAGCAGCAATCGCGAACTTTGAAAAAGTAAAAACTCTTGAAAAAAGTGATGAGCAAACATTAGTGAGACAATATATTACGTTAAATACGGTAGATAGTCTTACAAAAGCTGCTTCGATAGATGAGTCTTATCATCCTGAAGTAGTCGAAAAGCTAGCGGAATTTGATAATGAAAATGCAAGAGAGGCCATTCTTTCTTTATCCTCCAACACACCTGAGGTATTAATTGAACAAGCATGGCTAAATAAAGACTATAAAGCAGTATTAGACCTCTATAAACAAATACCTGATAATAAACATGCAAAACTTTTAGCAGCAAATAGCCACATTGAATTTGAGAACAATAAACAAGCAATGAAGTTAGGAAAAGAGCTTAAAAACAAACAAATCCAGATCGAAAGCTTGCAGATAGAGAAGAAAAAAATTGAGGATAATGAGGATTTGGACAAGGAAGAAAGAGAAGAGAGATTGGATAAATTAAATGAGGAAATTGAAAAATTAAAAAATTAGATAGATCTTTCTATTGAAACAGAAAAAATGCTGAATAGTATTATAAATCTATCCAGTATTTTTTCTATTTTTAGAACCGTTTGCCGGTTTGGAGCGTAAGAAGAAGTACGCATTACTTTAAAATTGTTGAATAACGAAAATTCAATGTGTTAGTAAAGAGTTAAAGGAATTAATTATCAGCAAATATTGAGTTGTAAACTGGTTATGTAAATATTTGTTTGGAGAGGGGAAAGTAAGCTATGGCTGAAATGTTCGATGGTGTATTAGAATGGTTAGGTTCAGCATTTACCGTGATTAAAGAGGCAGTGGTCGGCGCAGTTTTATGGTTGATCAAAGCACTAGGTGAATTTCTAGTAAGCATTGGAGTAGTTGACGACATGGCCTCTGGAGTTACTGTATCTACCATAATAGTGTTAGTAGTTTTTCTCGTGATCATTGGCTTAACCCTTGGGCCAATTCGCCCTGTTGGCGGAGGATCTGGCGACGGTGGCGGTGGTGGTGAATAAATTGTAATATCCCTATCATATTATTCTATATTGAAAATATGATAATATAGTAGAATAAACATAGGGAGGGAAACACATGAACGACTTCGATAGACATTCTAGGGTTGATAAATTTGAAAAAAGAAGAAAAAATACAAAATCTATTTCAGTTCTAATGATAGCTGGTTCTCTTCTTGTTGTCGTATTGCTTGGTATTTGGATCTTTGGTGGTGGAGATGATGAAGAAGCACCAGAGACACAGCAAACCACAGAAGAAAATAATTCTACAAATGAAACAGATAATAATGAGACAACAGAATCGGATGAACAGAATACCGATTCGAATGACAGCAATTCCTCTGATTCAGAAGAACAGGGAACCGATGAGAACAATCAAGAAGAAACAAATACCGACACTGAAGAGAACGAAAGTCAGTCATCTGATGATGTTCAAACGGAACAGGTTGAACCTACCGGGGAAAATGTAAGTGAAGCATATACTGGAAATTGGGAACCAATTGGTACAGAACAAGAAGGCCCGCATACTACCAATTATGACGATGGCTCTCAGGATAGGCAGGAAATTTCCCGCGCAGTGGAAGTAGCTACAGGGCTTGACGCCGACACTATGACAACGCATTGGGTTGGTAATGGCGGTGACCAAAAGGTGGAAGCTACAGTTTCTAATGAGGCGCAAACAGAAATTTACCGTGTCTATCTATCCTGGGTTGAAAATGAAGGTTGGCAGCCAACCAAGGTAGAAGTATTAAATGAAGTACAGGTTAACAGATAATTCGCATAAATCGGAGGCATAATCATGACAATAGGTATTATAGGCGCAATGGACGAAGAAGTAGCCTTACTTCTAGAAAACGTAACAGATCAACAAGAAGAAAACATTGCCGGATGCAGGTTTGTAAAAGGGCAGTTAAACGAAAAAGAAGTGGTCATCCTTCAATCAGGGATTGGCAAAGTAAATGCAGCGATGGCGACCACGATTATGCATGAGAGGTATACCCCTACACATGTTATTAACACTGGGTCTGCTGGAGGATTTGCTGAGAACTTGGAAGTAGGTGATGTTGTGATCTCCACACAAGTAGTTCACCATGATGTTGATGTAACTGCTTTTAACTATGCTTACGGTCAGGTTCCTGGCATGCCGGCAATGTACGATGCTGATACAGCCCTTGTTTTAAAGACTATCAACGCTGTAAAAGAGATGGAACTGAACTATCAGGAAGGGATTATTGCGACAGGTGATTCGTTTATGCAGGATCCAGAGCGAGTATCTTTTGTAAGAGAAAAATTTCCTGATATGATTGCCGCAGAAATGGAAGCGGCAGCCATCGCTCAGATTTGCCATCATTATGACAAACCTTTCGTGGTGATTCGGGCGCTATCAGACATTGCAGGAAAAGAATCATCAGTTTCTTTTGATCAATTTCTTGAAAAAGCAGCGAAGAACGCGGCCAACCTTATTATGTCAATGGTTAAAAGCATGTAGCATGTCCAATATTTACCTTCTAGATGCATGTATATTTTATGTTATCATGCGTATAGAGGAGGGGACGTATTGGATAAACAAAAGAAATTAGAATTAAAAATGAAAGATTATCGAAGGTTTATTGCTGTTTTATTAATCTTAAGCAGTTATCTATATATGGGTGCCATCATTAATACGTATTTGAAACCCTCTGCACATGGGGATATTTTATTCGTTTTATCACTCGGTGGCATCGTAACAGGTATCGTTTTAGCGGTTAAACAGTTAAACATAAAGAAAAAAATAGAAAATGAGCGTTGATTTTAAAATCAGCGCTCATTTATTTGTTTTAGCCTATAAGCTCTCTGTATCGTTTAACCTCTTCTTTCTTTTCTGTAATACTCATGAAAAACCTTCATTAAAGCACGCTTTTCAATTCTTGAAACATAGCTTCTAGAGATATCGAGCATCTTGGCAATTTCTCTTTGTGTCATTTCCTTATGATCATTTAAACCATAACGGTATATAATAACTTCCTTTTCTCGTTTATCTAAAATCGTAAAGTATTCTTGCATCTTGGCAATTTCCATATTTAATTGGATGTATTCGATAATATTATCGTTTTCAGCTTCTAGAATATCGATTAAGCTGATTTCATTGCCCTCCTTATCCTGCCCAATCGGATCATGGAGAGAAACATCTTTTTTAACTTTCTTTAATGCACGCAAATGCATTAAGATTTCGTTCTCTATACAACGGGCAGCATATGTCGCGAGTTTTGTGCCTTTATCTACAGAAAAACTCTCTACACCTTTGATTAGGCCAATGGTGCCTATGGAAATCAAATCCTCTACATCCTCACCGGTGTTCTCAAACTTTTTTACAATGTGTGCCACTAAGCGTAAATTATGCTCGATGAGTTTGTTACGGGCCGTCTCACTTCCTTCTTTCATTTCCTTTAAATATTTAATTTCATCTTCTGGGGGGAGTGGTTGAGGGAATGCATGGTTTTTTACATAGGAAACAAAGAAGAGGGCTTCTTTTATGAGAAGAGCAAGCACGCTTAATATTCCGGACAAGTATATCCACCTCCTAAAAGTGCCGGCTGGGCTAATGCCTATAATTCAATTTTATGTTGATTAAATCGTTTTGTGTCTGTCCTCTAAAAGATAATAAAAAAAGCACCTCAAATGAGGTACTTAGTTAGTGCAATATGAGAGGTTTGCGGTATTCTACGTGGTTTTGCAATGTTTTTAGACCGGTATATCCATAATTGTTTTTAAATAGGGATATTATATTTATGTTTGATACAGTCTGTTACAACAGTTTTGTCACTATGATGCTCTTTCTTGGTCCCTGTGATTTGGTATTGTTCATTCCCTTTACCGGCAATAATAAGAATATCACCTGGTTCGCTAATTTCCACCGCATGCTCGATTGCTTCTTTACGATCAGCTAGCATACCATAATTCTTATGTTGCATTCCTTTTTCCATACCACGTAGAATTTCCTGAGGATCTTCGTTTCGCACATCATTGATGGTTAGAATTACGACCTCGGCAACAGATGCTTCTTGTGCCATAAGGGGGCGTTTTTCCTTATCTCTGTCGCCACCTGTACCCGCGACATAAATTAGTCGATTTCGTTGTAAGTGCGCAACAGATGCAATAGAGCTACGGATAGCATCAGGTGTATGGGCGTAATCAAGGTAAACCTTTATCGGTGCATCGATTGGTATTTGTTCCATTCTTCCTTCAATGGGATTAATAGACCTAAGTAACGCTACAGCCTTAGAAACGTGCACACCTTTTACAAATAATGTAGCTATTGCGGCAAGCACATTGTATACATTAAACTCGCCGAGAAGCCTGGTTTCTACAGAAAATTCTCCTTCTATACTCTCTAGCGTAAATACTGTTTTATCCTCAAGATACTGGATTTGTTTTGCTTTAAAGTTAGCATTCTCTAAAATACCATATGTGACAACTTCAGCAGGAGTTATGTACTCATACTTTTTAGACCATGGATCATCGCTATTAAGGACAGCAAACTTCTTCCTTGCTGTGTCATTACCTAACTGGGCAAACAACAAGCCTTTTGTCTGCCCATATTGCTCCATGCTTTGATGGTAATCCAGGTGGTCTTGAGTCAGGTTAGTAAAAACAGCAATATTAAAGTCGATTCCCCAAACTCTGCCTTGAGCCAAACCATGGGAGGAAACTTCCATCACAACATCTTCTACTCCTTGTTCAGCAACATCTCTAAATAGTTTCTGGTTTTCTAGTATATCACAGGTAGTGTTACTAGTAGCCGTCACTTCTCCCGCAACTGTCATGCCGTTCGTGCCAGAAAGAGCTGTTTTTCGACCAACTCCCTCGAGTAATTTATTGATAAGACTAGAGACACTTGTCTTTCCATTTGTTCCTGTAACGCCGATTACGTCCATCTGTTTAGAAGGATAGTTATAAAATTTATTTGCTAAATGAGCAAGTGCTTTCATGGTGTTTGGCACCAAAATGATTGATGCACCTTTTACATGAATACCCGGATTGTCCTCAACTACTATAGTAGTTGCACCACGCTCTAAGGCTTCTTCAATAAAGTTATGTCCATCAACTGTATAGCCTTTAATACATACGAACATGGAACCTTCTTCAACTTTTCTAGAATCTTGTTGGATCGATTTAATTTTCTCAGGAAGAAGGCCAATTATTTGTTTGACTTGGAGAACTTCTAGTAAGTTTTTTGTTTTCATTGCCGTCACCTCAAATCTTTCTTCGTTGTCTTATTTTACCCATATCGGTATGTGACTAATCGTTTATTGTGGTATTTACAGGACATTAATTTCCTTTAAAGAAAAAAGCGACTAATAGAATAGTCGCTTTTAGTTTTTTTCGGATGAATGTTCCTTGACATAAATATCTTTAGCTTCCTGATAAGCATCTCCACGATTTTTCAAGAAAGGTTTTACCCCGTTGGCATGGGCGGCTCTACCAATCATGTGAGCGGACACCGGTGCCGTTAATAATATAAACACAATTGCCAGCAATAACTTTCCACTTACAATAGAATGTGCAGCATAGAGATATAAAAAAGCTGCAATTAATATAAAGGCAATGCCTAAAGTGGAAGCCTTGGTAGCAGTATGAAGTCTTGTGTAGACATCTGGAAATCGTACAATGCCGATGGAGGAGGACAATATGAAAAAGGTCCCTGCTAGTAAAGATATAATTACCAGAATGTTAATGATGATATTAATTAAGGTCTCTATCAATGATAACACCCTTTTCTAAGTATTTTGCGATGGAAAGCGTTCCTAAAAACGCGAGTATCCCAACAAGGAGAATGACATCATTGAGTTTAGATGTTACAAGATAGATTGCCATAATTCCAGCTAGAGCCATGATATTTATGCCAATTGCATCTAAAGCAACGGCGCGATCTGGCTGAGTTGGTCCTATAATCACTTGATACAGAAGCAATAAAAGGGATATGGCTACTCCTGCAAAACTGATCGTGACAGCTATACTTAAAATATTCTCTGTCATGTTTAAAACATCTGTCATCTTGTCACCTCCAGTATTGCTTTTTCAAAGGTATCCTTAATAGATGTAATGGCTTCTTCTCTGTCATGTATGTGCATTGCATGAATATAAATTTTAGAATTATCATGAGCAATATCTACTGACAGAGTACCAGGCGTTAAGGAAATTAAGTTAGCTAGTAAAGTTATTTCCCAATTGCTTTTTACATCAATAGGCAACTCAAAGATGCCTGGTTCAAAATCCTGTTTACGTTTATAAACTAGTTTAACGATTTCCAAATTGGAAGATAACAATTCTTTCATAAACAGTAATAGGAGAGCTAGAATTTTCATGAACCGTCTCAGGTAAAATGTGTCTGGCACAAAACGGCGCAACATGAATAGCAGAAGGATACCTAACAAGTAACCAGCTATAAAACTGGGAGCAGAATACGATTCACTTAGGAACATCCATAAGAATGCGATGATTAAGTTTATAACAATCTGAAATGCCATTAGCTCACTACTCCTTTAAAACGGAATCAATATATATTTGTGGGTCCATTATATACGCAGCAATGGAGTCTGCAATGGTGTAGAAATACTCTGCCCCAAGCCCCAATATCACAGAAAGGGCTAGTAGAAAAACAATGGGAGCAACCATTCCTTTTGTTGATTTCTTTTCTATATGTCCCATGGCGTCTTTATCTCCCCAAAATGCGTTGATAAAGATCTTGGCAATGGAATACAGAATAAGTAGACTTGTTAAAAGTCCAATGAGAATAATCACGATGTGCTCACCCTTAAAAGCTCCTTGCAGTAGAAGCAGTTTTCCTATAAAACCACTGAATGGCGGAATACCAGCTAAAACGAAAGCTGCGATGAATAAAAGCCAACCTAGTAACGGGTATGTATGAAGAAGGCCGCCCATCTTCCTTAGATCAGACGTACCAGCAACATAAGCAATAACCCCCATTAGTAAAAACAGTGCTGACTTAATAAGCATATCATGAACCAGGTAGTAGATAGACCCGCTAATTGCCGTTTCGTTCATAACACCTATTCCAAGTAGGATAAACCCTATTGCAGGAATGATATTATACGCAACGATCAGCTTGATATTCGTAGTGGAAAGGGCACCAATAATACCGAATACCATCGACAAGCCTGCAAACCAGATAAAGATATCGTGTGTTAATTCAATTCGATGTACGAAAATTAGCGTGAACACACGAAAGATTGAATAGATTCCAACCTTTGTTAATAGAGCTCCAAATAAAGCAGAAATGACAGGATTTGGAACAATATATGATTTCGGAAGCCAGTAGTAAAGAGGGAACAACGCAGCCTTTGTAGCAAAAACAAAGAATAGAAGAATTCCTACTGTAGTTAATATACCTTGTTGTTCCGCTTCTTGAACACGTTGCGCAATCTGTGCCATATTGACTGTACCTAATGCCCCATATACAAATGCTACAGCTGTTACAAAGAGCATTGAAGAAAATAGATTTATAAGCAAGTATTTCAGTGATTCCCTTAATTGTACCTTATCGCCCCCAAGCACAATTAATGCGTAGGATGCCATAAGCAAAACTTCAAAGAAAACAAAGAGGTTAAATAAATCTCCCGTAATAAACGCCCCTGAAACACCTGTAATTAAGAAAAAGAAAAATGGATAAAAGTAAAATTTTTCTTTTTCTCCTAGTCCCGCAGCTGGAGCATAAAAGGCGCACGCTACGGCGATTACATTTGTCGTTAAGACAAGAACTGCCGCTAGGGAATCCATTACAAGGATAATCCCATAAGGTGCGACCCAATCCCCTGTTTGCATTGTAATCGTACCATTATTTATCACTTCCCAAGCAATATAACCACTTAATCCAAGCCCAATTAAAGAAAAGATTTTAGTTAAGGAACGTGATACTTTTACCTTCGAATTGAAAAAGATTAATACAATGGCCGCGATTAGCGGCAGTATGATCGGTAGAACTGCTAAATTACTCATTTGCCTTACCCCTTAATTGTTCCATATTGTCTGTATTATTTTCCTTTGTCGTCCGATACGCCAGCACAAGAAGTAAGCTAGTCACACCAAAACTGATAACAATGGAAGTTAGAATTAAAGCCTGAGGAAGGGGATCAGTATAATCAGAAACCCCTTCTGTAAGGATCGGAGGTTGCCCGGTTTTTAGCTTCCCCATTGTTAAAATAAAAAGATGGGCGCCGTGGGAGAGTAGGGCAGTGCCGATAACAATACGCAATAATTGTTTTTGTAGCAAATTATAGATGGCTGTCGCAAACAATATTCCAGATAAAATTAGAATTAAAAACTCCATTATTTCGCCTCCTTGTTTTTCTTAAGTTTAATGAGGCTAAAGATCGCAAGTGCAGCTATACCGAGCACTGCAATTTCAAATAAGGTATCTAGTCCACGCATATCTACTAAAATGACGTTCACAACATTATCCCCGCCGCCTAGTTTATATGAGGTTTCTAGGAAGTAATCTGAGATAACGTCAAACCAGTTTGTGCTATGTGCAGAGATACCAATTAACGTCATCATCGTACCAAAGCCGATTGCTATGATAGCATTCATAATTTTGGATCCACTAGAATCATCTGTTTTTCGTAACTTTGGTAAATGATAGAAGCAAAGTAAAAACAATGCTACTGTTATGGTTTCTACAACAAATTGCGTTAGGGCGATATCTGGTGCCCTGTAAATGACAAATAAAATGGCAACACCATAACCGACTACGCCTAGGATAAGGATGGCAGCCATATTATGTCTAGTAAAGATCGTTGCAATTGCTGCAATTGCCATGACAGCTGCGACAGTTACTTCAATGACTGTAATCTCAGCCAAATTGTCTGTACTAATCGTAAATCCGTTTGTCACAAGCATGAAGCCGATAGTCACTACAATCATGGTACCAAGGATTAATGTCATATAAAGCTTTAAAGATCCTGTCATATAAGAATTTGTAATACCTGCTGAATAGGTATCCAGTTTTTTAACAAGTCCATCGTAAACTTTGTTAAAACTTAATTTTCCAGGAAGTGCCTTGTATATCCCGGTCCATTTTTTTCTGGTTAGGAAGAGGACAAGGCCGATTACAACAACAGCTAAGGACATATGCAATGGCGTGTAGTCCCAACCATGCCAAAAACTTATTTTGTGATATTCAACGTTACTGTTGATTGCTTCAGCAGCATGCTGAATGAAAGGAGCATTGATCATTTTCGGGAATAGACCGATAAGGATAACTCCTAAAATTAAAATGATTGGTGACAAGAGCATTCCAAAAGGTGCTTCGTGTGGTTTTTTCGGCAATTGATCGAGTTTTTTAGGTCCAGTAAATACACCGAAAAAGAAATACATGGAATATACAAAGGTAAAGATACTTCCAAGGATTGCCAGATAAGGAATAAGATTTGCTAGCAAGGAAGCATTCTCTAAGTGAATTGTTGAGTCAAAGAAAAACTCTTTACTATAGAAACCGTTTAAGAATGGTAAAGGGACGCCTGCCATGGAAAAGGTTCCAAATATGGCCAAGGTTGCAGAGATAGGAAGTAGTGTAAATAACCCACCCAGTTTCCGAATATCTCTAGTCCCTGTTTCATGATCAATAATACCAGCAACCATAAACAGGCTGCCCTTAAATGTAGCGTGGTTAAGAATATGGAAAACGGCAGCGAAAACGGCTATTGTTGTACCGAATCCTAACATTGCCATAATCATACCTAACTGACTGATAGTAGAGAAGGCGAGAATTGCCTTTAGGTCCGTTTGTCTAACAGCCATATAGGAGCCCCAGCAAAGTGTGATAATTCCTACTAAACTTACCGCAACAAAAAATCCTTCATACCCGGAGAAAATTGGGGAAAATCTTGCAATCAGAAAAATACCCGCTTTAACCATCGTAGCTGAGTGGAGGTATGCACTAACTGGTGTTGGTGCTTCCATAGCATCTGGCAACCAAATATGGAATGGAAATTGAGCAGATTTAGTAAAAGCACCAAGCAATATCAAAGCGAGAATTAATGGCAGATAATCACTTGAAAGGATAACATCTGCTTGACTAATCATCGCTTGGATACTTGTCGTACCCGTTATAACAGATAGTAAGATAAATCCACCAAACATGCTTAAACCACCAAAAATGGTGATTAGCATCGATTTTAAAGCACCATATCTTGATCTTTCCTTAAAGTGCCAATACCCAATTAGTAGGAAGGAAGAAATCGATGTTAGTTCCCAAAAAGTATATAGAACAAACACATTATCCGAGAGAACAACACCTAGCATTGCTGTCATAAACAATAATAGGTATACGTAAAAATGCCCTAATCGTTCTTGTTTATCAAGATAGAAGATGGAGTAAAGGACAACGAGTGAACCTATGCCACTTATTAAAAGGACAAATAATAAGCTAAGTCCATCGAGATAAAAATCTAAGTTGATTCCCATCGATGGGATCCAGTTGTAGGTTTGACGAACAGGAGTGAAGTCCTCTCCTACAAACCTAATAAAATATAAGAAGATTAAAAATGGGACAAAGAAAGCAAATATTCCAGTATGTATCTTACTTTTAGCCTTGCTGAGTGCAGGAATAAAACAAGCAACAAGAAGTGGTATTAATACAGCAAATATCATCTAATGGTATTCCTCCTTATAAATGTCTTCATGGTGTTTTCTATGTGTAAATCCTTTACTCTTCCATTAGGTAATTGGTTTTAATCATCATGGCAATCAATTAGGTTTCGCTTCCATTCAATGTAATTGTAATTCAGGTAATTTATAGACTAAGTTTACCCCAATATTCCATGATTAGTTTAACACAATATAAAACCAAGAAAAATAAATAACCCCTGTTATTTCGCAAAATAATAGGGGTTAACGCGTTTCTTCATATTTAAATAAAAAAATTTTTAGACGGGTTTTTTGTCTTTAATTCTATGAGATAATCTTCTCCTGTGAATTTCTTCTTCAATTAGATTTAAAAAGTCAGGGCTTAAATTTAATTCATTTGCTGTGTAATAAGATTCAATTAGTAGTTCATCTGACAAATGTTCCATCAACTTAGCCCTCCTAAAGTTTGTAATTTTCTAATAAGGTTATTAATAACTTACCACTTTCTAATAGGCAGGACAAGGTGAAAGTTATCTACATAGACCTGTAGATAAAGTGTGTATAATTACTTTTTTATATCGACAAATGTTGTTATAACAAGTTTTATAATGTGAGTAACGTTATCCACAAGCGCGGAATATAGAGATATTTGTCGAACGATTTATGGCATGTTTCTCTCGGTCTACAGGTTTCCCCATAGAAATTGTTTCTTCTTATGAGACAGTAGCAAAGGGACGCTGAACAAGTAGAAACATGTTTTCGTGGGGAGTATCATTTAATTTCTCCATGTTTAACAGATAATATAAGTCCTATCTTTATTTAAAACACCACCCTGATTGAAGTTTCGCTTCGTGGGATGTTATTATAAGATTGGTTTATAATGGCGATCAGTATGAAAAGAAGACCGAGGACAGAATAAGAGGTGTAAGAGTTGTTAAAAAAGTTTTTGCCAAACGAGCACGTGAAGAGCGTGTTTGAGATTGAGCCAGAGGTTTTAAAAAGCAAAGGAATTAAAGGGATTATAACGGACCTTGATAATACACTAGTAGCCTGGGATGTTAAAGATGCTACTTCTGAAGTTATGGAATGGTTTAAAGAAATGAAAGAAAACGACATTAAAGTAACAATTATTTCAAACAATAACCAGGAGCGTGTTAAAGTTTTTGCCGAACCACTTGACACGCCTTTCGTTTTCAGTGCTAGAAAGCCGTTAAGTAAAGCATTTAAGTCGGTTGCAAAACAAATGGGAATGAAAAAAGAGGAAATTGTTGTAATAGGGGACCAGTTGTTAACAGACGTGCTAGGTGGAAATTTTGCTGGCTTCTATACCATTTTAGTAGTCCCGATTGTTCAAACAGACGGGAAGATCACAAAAATAAATCGTACTATTGAACGAAGAATATTACATTATATGAGGAAAAAAGGTAAAATCACTTGGGAGGAGTAAGGATGGAAGAAATATATTGTCAAGGCTGTGGTGTCCTTATTCAAACAACAGACCCACAGGCTCCAGGGTATACGCCGGCGTCTTCTTTACAAAAGGAAAACATCCTTTGTAAACGATGCTTTCGGTTAAAACACTATAATGAAATTCAGGATGTTGCTATAACAGATGATGACTTTCTTAAGATGGTAAGCTCTATACGAAAAGCAAATGGACTTGTTGTGCATGTTGTGGACATTTTTGACGTCCATGGAAGCCTTATTAAAAGTCTTCCGCGAATTGTTGGCGATAATCCTATTGTATTAGTTGGAAACAAAGTAGATTTATTACCGAAGTCTGCAAATAAAAGGAAGCTTGAGCAATGGTTACGCACCTCTGCTAAGGAAGCAGGAATTAACGTAAAAGAGGTCTGCTTAATTTCTTCTACTAAAGGATATGGAATGAAAGAGTTGTCTGAGGTTATCGCGGACCAACGGGAACAACGAGATGTTTATATCGTTGGAACAACCAATGTAGGGAAATCAACTTTTATAAATCGCTTAATTAAACAATCTACGGGGTATGGAGAAGTGATTACTACTTCTTATTTCCCTGGTACAACACTTGGGTTCATTGAGATACCACTTGATGAAGACTCATCACTTATTGATACTCCAGGAATTGTAAATAGACAGCAAATTGCCCATTATGTTTCGGATGAGGATTTAAAATTAATTACGCCTAATAAAGAAATTAAACCAAGAGTTTACCAGTTGAACAGTGGACAAACCCTCTATTTTGGCGGGTTAGCAAGATTGGACTTTGTAAAAGGAAAAAGGCAGTCCTTCGTATGCTACTTTTCAAATCAACTACCAATTCACAGAACTAAATTGGAGAATGCTGATGAGTTATATACTCAACACATTGGGGAGCTTTTGTCACCGCCAGATGAGAAAACATTGCAGGTATTGCCTGAATTAAAGGAAAGCTCCTACCGTTTAACGAACGGAGAAAAAACAGATATTGTTTTTCCAGGTTTGGGGTGGGTTAGTGTTAATTCCGAAGATATAACCGTAACGGCGCATAGCCCCAAAGAGGTGCCTGCCTCTATACGAAAATCATTATTATAAGGGGGAGCACATGGATTATCGATTAGGTTTGATTGGATACCCTGTAGAACATTCTCTTTCTCCTTGGATTCACGAGTCATTTATGAAACAGATTGCAGTGAAAGGGAGCTATACAAAATACGAAATTCCCTTAAGTGACGATTTCTCAAAGCGAATTGCGAACATAAAGAAAGAGGGATTACAAGGATTTAATGTGACTGTTCCTTATAAACAACGTATCATTCCTTTTTTAGATAAAATAGATTCGATCGCAGGTGAAATAGGCGCTGTTAACACAGTTAGTTTTGAGGATGGATTGTGGGTCGGATATAATACAGATGGTTTTGGTTACTTGCGTTCCCTTGAAATGGAATTTCCAGCATTAATGGAGAATACCGCTATTCGAATCTTGCTGGTTGGTGCAGGCGGCGCATGTAGAGGTATCTACCATACGTTTGCAAACGCTGGATTTCGCAATGTTGATATTGCTAATCGAACAATAGAGAAAGCTGAAGACATTACTAAAAAGCATGAGAAACTAAACACGAAGGTGTTTACTTTAGAAGAAGCTGCAGAACGTACAGATCAATATGATTTAATTATTCAAACCTCTTCAGTGGGGATGAAGCCTGGAATAGAAGAAAAAATTATACAATTAGACAGGCTGAAAAAGGGAGCAATTGTAAGTGATATTGTTTATCAACCAATTAAGACTGCCTTTTTAAAACAAGCCAAAGAAAGTGGTGCAGCCATCCATTTTGGCCATACGATGCTTTTATATCAAGCTCAGTATGCCTTTGAGATTTGGACAGGCAAACGTGTACCAATCGATGACATGGACAAAAAGCTAAAACTATTATTGGAGGGATAATTGCATGTTAACAGGTAAACAGAAACGATTTTTACGTGCAGAAGCAAACCAGCTAAAGCCTATTTTCCAAGTAGGTAAAGATGGAGTAAATGAAAATATGGTGGAACAAATTGGCGATGCATTAGAAAAAAGAGAGCTAATCAAGGTTAGCATTTTGCAAAACTGCTTAGAGGATAAGCATACAGTAGCCGAAAAATTATCGGAGGGGACAGGAGCTGAAGTAGCCCAAATTATTGGAAATAATATTGTGTTGTATCGAGAATCTGAAGAGAATAAGCAAATTACGCTTCCTTAGCCGGGTGTTATGATGAAAAAAATAGGCTTACTTGGAGGTACGTTCGATCCACCACATTTAGGACACCTTATGATTGCGGAGGAGGTCCGTGAGAAACTCGGTCTCGAAGAAGTGTGGTTTATACCGTCGTATAGTCCACCCCATAAAGAGGATTTAGGTACTACGGCAGTAGACCGAATGAACATGGTTAAATGTGCAATTCATAACAATGCTTTTTTCAAGGTAAATACTATTGAAGTAGACACGCCAGGGAAATCCTATACACTCGATACTATTAAACGGTTGAGAGAGGATTATCCCAATTACAAATTTTACTTTATAATTGGTGCGGATATGGTTGAATATTTACCATATTGGCAGGGGATTGATACGTTAGTCGAATTAGTACAATTTGTAGGTGTTAAAAGAGCGGGTTCCAGCTTAAACACTGACTATCCAGTTGTAACCGTTGAAATACCTGGTATTGATATCTCTTCAACGGAATTGAGGGATAGGGTGAAAGAGAACCGGCAAATTACGTATTTAACGACAGAACCTGTGCAAGCATACATTAAGGAGAATCAACTGTATGAAGATTAGTAAGGCGAAGCAGTTAGTAGAGCCACAACTAACTAAAAAAAGATATGATCATTCCATTAGAGTTGCAAAAACGGCACATTATCTTGCTGAACTTTACGAGGAATCAACGGAGAAAGCTGAGCTGGCAGGTGTGTTACATGATTATGCTAAATACCGCTCTCTGGAGGAAATGGCTGAGCGAATTAAACGATCTAAGCTACCTTCAGATTTATTGGAATTCCACTCAGAATTATGGCATGCGCCTGTAGGGGCCCTTATAGTAGAAGAGGAATGTGGCTTAAAAGATGAAGCCATTCAGCTTGCTATCAAATACCATACAACGGGAAGAGCCAATATGACAGCGTTGGAAAAAATAATCTTTTTAGCAGATTATATTGAACCAGGTAGAAGCTTTCCGGGTATTGAAGAAGTAAGAGAAGCAGCGGAAACCAATTTGGATTATGCATGTTGGCTTGCATTGCGAAACACCATTCAATATCTTTTAAGAAGGAAAGCAAAAATTTACCCTGATACTTTCCATGCATATAACGATTTAAGCAGACACATAAACGGAGGTAATGAATGAATGGAAAATAAGGAAATTGTAAAATTAGCGGCATCTGCTTGTGACGATAAGCGTGCAGAGGATATTACAGCACTTGACATGAATGAGGTTTCATTGGTAGCAGATTATTTTTTAATTTGCCATGCAAATACGGAGCGACAAGTCCAGGCAATTGCTCGTGGAATTAAAGAAACAATGGACGAGGCAGGCGTCCCTGTGAATCGAATAGAAGGTCTAGAGCAGGCAAGATGGGTTCTTGTCGATTTAGGAGATGTGGTTTGTCATGTCTTCCACCGAGACGAGCGAATTTATTATAATCTAGAAAGACTTTGGGGAGATGCTGATCGTCTTCAATTTACTGAAGAGGATAGCTAAATGGCCTACAAACAGATGGCGAACGTTTATGATCGTCTTATGGAAAACGCGCCATATGAGAAGTGGTTAACGTTTACAGAGTCTATTTTCAAACAATATGGAAAGTCCGTTCAATCCATTGCTGATTTAGGTTGTGGTACGGGAGAGATTACTAAAAGGCTTGCTTTAAATGGCTATCGGGTAACAGGTGTAGACTATTCTGCTGACATGCTCACATTCGCTGAACAGAAATGTAGTGGAGCAGGTCTTACTGTGCAATGGTTACATCAAGATTTAACCGAATTACAGGGATTACAGGAATTGGATGCAGCAATAAGCTATTGCGACGTTATGAACTATATTACGACAGAAGAGGACTTAAGCCGCGTCTTTCAAAATGTTGCCGAAAGTTTAAAAGAGGATGGAATCTTTATTTTTGATGTACATTCCATCCATCAAGTAGAAGAAAACTATGTGAACCAGACATTTGCGGATGTGATGGAGGATGCCTCTTATATTTGGTTTTGTCATCAAGGGGATGAGCCTGGAGAGATGTTTCATGAACTAACCTTTTTCCAATCTCAACAAGATAATACTTATGTACGTTTTGATGAAATGCATCACCAACGCACGTTCACACCGGAATTTTATATAAATTTATTAAAAGAAACCGGCTTTAAAAATATAAATTTATACGGAGACTTTCAGGAAAAAGACGAATCTACAATAGGAAATGCCGAACGAATCTTTTTTTCAGCAGAAAAAGGAGAAGGATAATCAGATTATCCTCCTCTTTTTTAATTAAAGGAATAATACAAAATGTGTCGAAAGAAGGAGAGGAGAAAATTACTTTATAATGGAAAGGAGTGAATTTGGTTGACGGACATAATAAAGAAGGCAGGAATTTTTATTGTAGCAGCAATTGTTATGGTGCTTTTTCTCTTTCTTTCAAAGGATAATTCCCCCAGTGACAAGGAAAGCCTCAATCTAGTCAATTCCCCGGAACCTGATGATAGTCCAGATGAAACTGATAAACAGCTCCCAGTAGAAGGTCCAATGTACATTGATATAAAGGGAGAGGTAAAGGAGCCTGGCGTATTTAAAGCAAGTTCGGGAGATAGAATTAAGGACATGGTGCAAATGGCTGGAGGTTTTACGTCAGAAGCGGATCAAACACAAGTGAATCTCGCGCAAAAAGTTCATGACGAAATGAGTATTATTGTCCCAAAAGTTCATGAACAAGCTGATGATTTACAAAACGGGAATGCCGAGCTTGCTGAGAATGGTAAAGTGAGGATAAACTATGCGAGCAAGGAAGAAATTGAAACATTAAACGGGATAGGGCCATCCAAAGCGGAAGCAATTCTTGCTTACCGGGAAGAGAATGGTTATTTTCAAACAATTGAGGATTTACTTGAAGTCTCAGGGATCGGAGAACAAACGATAGAACAATTCCGAGATTCTGTTCAAGTACCTTAAGGAGATATGCCAAATCACGTTATTGACGTATGCAAGCAGCGAAAATAAACTACAAGTAATACGTTAGAGAAAAAGGGGAATTGATGATGGAAAGAATTTCGTGGGATCAGTATTTTATGGCGCAAAGCCAGTTGCTTGCGTTACGAAGCACATGTACGCGGTTAATGGTAGGAGCCTCTATTGTCCGAGATAAACGGATTATTGCAGGTGGATATAATGGTAGTGTTTCAGGGAGTGTTCATTGTATTGACGAAGGATGCTATGTAGTAGACGGCCATTGTGTTCGCACCGTGCATGCTGAAGCAAATGCTTTGCTGCAGTGCGCAAAATTTGGCGTGCCAACGGACGATGCAGATGTATATGTGACCCATTTTCCCTGTCTTCAATGCTCGAAACAATTAATTCAGGCAGGTATTAAAACAATTTATTATAAAGAGGATTACCGAAATAATGAATATGCTATTCAACTATTTAAAGAGGCTGGTGTGGCAGTGAAAAAAGTGGCCTTAGATTATTTAGCAGTTGATTTAAATTATCGTGAAAAACAGCAATATGTTAATGAACTAATTGAAAAGTTATCAGATCGTACGGATGCACAAGAAGTAGTGCAATTGAAAGCGAGAGCGGAGGCGCTATTCTCCGTACCTGGTAGTGGGAAATAGAAGGTTGAAAGGAAACTGGCATATAGTAGCTCTTGCTGTAGCGGTAAGTATAATTACGGTGCTAACATCAAGCTATCTCATTATAATTTGCTACATATTATGGCTTGGATTTCTGTTTTATAGGAGGAGGCTGGGGGCAATGCTGTTACTACTTGCCTCAGCCCTTCTCTCCTTTTTCCTTCTCTATATTCCTGCGATTGATTCTTCCTCATTTATATCAGAATCTTCCCTTCCAGAACAGAACTTTGCTGGCCGTATTGTCGGGCCAGTTGAAAAAAATGCTACTCGTACCCAATTTACTTTCGAAGATTATTTTACAAATCAGAACTTTTCAATTCTCTATTTCCCTAAAGAAAAAGAGAGGATGGACTTTTCTTCTCATTTGAAAACAGGCGCAACATGTGAGTTCACCGGCGAACCTGAATTACCTGACCCAAGTACGAACCCTGGCGAATTTAATTATCGTTATTATTTAAGTACACAAAAAATAACACACCAGGTCTATATTGACTCCCTGCAAGATATTTCCTGTGCGGGTCAGGGAACTCTACATCGCTTTTATACACTTCGTACAAATATGATGACCTACTTGGACGAAAGATTATCAGATACCACGAGTGCCTGGATGAAGGGGTTAGTATTAGGGGATGATTCTGCAATTCCTGAAGAGACAATTGAGTTATTTCAAAGATGGAGTTTATCACATCTTTTGGCAATATCCGGCTTACATGTTGGGCTCTTTGTGGCTTTTCTATATTTTTTTCTTGTAAAATGTAACGTGATGACAAAAGAGAAAGCTCAATGGCTAATCGTGTTTCTACTTCCGGCATATGCAATTATAGCAGGTGGTGAGCCCTCGATCTGGCGTGCAAGCACCATGGTAATTTGTTTTATTTTCCTACGAAAGGCAATGAAACGGTTCAGTTATACAGATGTCCTTAGCTTTGTATTTCTTTTGTTAGTTTGTTTTGATCCTTATTTGGTATATCATGTTGGTTTTCAGCTCTCCTTTTTAGTCACCTTTGGCCTCCTACTTTCTCAAAGGTGGATAGCAAAGACGTCAAACCTTATCATACAGGGGCTTAAGATCAGTTTTGTCGCACAAATGATGATTCTGCCAATACTATTCCACCACTTTTATACCTTTCAGCCACTCTCCATTCTTATGAACACTTTAATAGTACCTTATTTTTCAATCGTTATTATTCCTTCTATGTTTTTCTTTCTTCTTTTTTCTCCATTCCCTATTATTTCCCTTTTAGATAAATTGTTTGTTTCTTTACAGGAGCTACTTCTGACTATATTAACTTTTTTTGATGACAATTTTTACTATCCTTGGTCAACGGGCTGGATGTCAATAGAAGTGGCTATTATGTATTATGGCTTATTCCTTGCCTTTATGTATTTACTTCAGAATGGGCTGAATAAACAAGCATTCTTACTTGGGACATTGATGACCGTATTTGTTTCTGTTGTTATAGCAGCGCCATATTTTTCTCCGTATGGTAGGGTTACCATGCTTGATATTGGTCAGGGAGACTCATTTGTAATAGAACTACCGTACCGTCGTGGTGTGTTTATCATTGATGCCGGAGCTGGTGTGTCATTTCCTGAACACATTCCCACGAAAACGAAATATAAACGCATCATACAACCATACTTAAATTCCAGAGGGATTTATGAAATTGACGCACTGATAGTAACACACCAGGATGTTGACCATTCAGGGAGCATCCCATACCTTATAAAGGATTATAATCCGAAGCAGTTAATTATTAGTGATTATTTTCAACCGGACCGTGCCTCAATCGATTTATGGGAACAAGAAGGTTTGGTTGTCAGCCAAGTGAAAAAAGGAGATCAACTGCGGCTGGGCAGTGAAAGTTTTCATGTATTAGCACCAATGGTCGACAAAGGATCGCCGAACGAGAATTCGATTGTTTTATTTGGGGAATTTGGTGGGAAGTCATGGCTGTTTACAGGGGATATTAGTAAAGAGGAGGAGCAGGAGCTTATAGATGTTTATCCGTCTATTGAGATCGACGTATTAAAAGTTGCACATCATGGTAGCAGTACTTCTTCAGACGAAGTGTTTCTAACTAAAATTAAACCAGACTATTCCCTTATATCAGTTGGTAGGGATAATAGGTATGGTCATCCTACCAATGAAGTTATAGAAACCCTGGAAAAGATTGGTACAACTATTTTGCGGACAGATGACCACGGTGCTGTTCAATTTATATTCAAAGAGAAGAATGGAACCTTTTATAAATTCCTGCCATAGGATGGAGTATAAAATTAGAAACAGAGCCCATCCCATTAGTAGTAACTGTAGCATAATGATTCCGGCTACCTTGAATTGCGCACGCTATAGGCAACAAATTTTATCCCGCCTTTGCTGACAGTAAGCCCCCACGGATCAACTGCCAGTACAGGTCCGATTCGTTCAAATTAACATTTGGTGAGGGAGTAGGCGACCTCATTGAATAAAGTTTTACTTTATACATGAAGAACAAGCGCGAAGCAGCCACCTATCATTTTGCTGAAGCAGGGACACCTCTAGTTCATGAAAACGAAAAAGAGACTGGTTAATCAGTCTCTTGGTTAATTAGTGTGCACCAGGCTGTCCAGATTACTTGCCCCTTATTAACGTCCTACAACGCTGATAATAACGCCGATCGCAAAAATTAAAGTGAAGAAAATAAATGAGAAAGCAAAGCCTTTAATGGAGTCCACTACATCATTGTTTTTGGATTGTACATTTTTTTCAAATTCGTTCACTTTCACCCCTCCTATGTCACCATTAGTATAAATTAAAACCATCAAAAAATCCACTTATGGCTAAATATTTGTTAAAGGATTATTCTTCTCCATTTATAGAAAGACTTAACAACCATACTTTATCCTATCGTGGATAATCTATAAAGGAGAAAATATCGTTTTGCTTAAAGTTCCTAGGCCTTGAAGCAAAGCGTTTATATAGATGTTGGAGGGAAATAATGCAGCCTATTTCCCTCCAATTACTTCTTGCTATTCCACCCTTAAGGACTTACCATTATGGTATACATAGTAGTGGAGTGAGTGGAATGAGCTATCAGGAAGTAAAGAAAAGTCTAAAAAAGCAAATTGCTTCGGTCTATTTAATTTACGGTACGGAATCGTATTTTATTGAAAAACTAAAAAGCGAATTAGTGCAAAGAGTATTAGGCGAGGATAAGGATAATCTTGCGGTTTATGATCTTGAAGAAACACCAATTCAAGAAGTGGTAACAGATACAGAAACATATCCATTCTTTGGCGGTCAGAAATTAATTTTTGCCAACAACCCTGTCTTTTTAAAAGCAAAACCCGATAAAACGGCTTTCGAACACGATGTGAACACACTGGAAAGATATCTCTCTCAGCCGGTTGATTATTCTGTTCTTGTGTTGATCGCACCGTATGAGAAAATAGATGAACGAAAAAAAATAAGCAAGCTGCTAAAAAAGCAGGCCACTGTAGCGATTTGCAATCCAATAAGAGACTACGAAGTAAATAAATGGATTAAGGATTTAGCTGTGCAATTTAATATTACGATTGAGCCAGATGCAATGGGAATTTTTGAAACAGAATTATCGACAAACCTGCAAATGCTTGAAAATGAATTGACGAAGCTGGCGTTATATGTGGGAGAAAATGGGGTCATTACAAAAGAGATTGCAGAGCAGATGATCGCTCATACTGCTGATAATTCATCGCTCCGGTTAGTTGATGCAGTGATAGAAGGCGACCTATATAAAGCAATTGCAATAGCCAAGGATTTACAGAAGTTGAAAGAGGAGCCGATCGCTTTAATTGGCTTACTTAGTTTTCAATTTAGGACCATTTTAAGGGTCAAGCTATTAAAACAAAAAGGCTATACACAGGCGCAAATGCAAAAGCAACTAGGTGTCCATCCTTATGTCATCAAGATAGCTTTAAACAGAGAGAAACGATTTCAATTGGAAGTACTACAAAGAATTATTGACCGGTTGGCTAATGCTGATGCTGCAATGAAGGTGGGGGCTATGGAGAAGGAGTTGACCTTTGAGCTGTTGCTCTTCGATTTAATTCAAACCAGATAGTAATAGGCATAAAAATATGGAATAACAAAAGTGCAAGCGCCCATTTAGAGTCGTACGGAGCGAAGGAAGTCTCGCTAGTCTCTGGGCGCTGGAGCTGGACGTGGCTGGTTCAGTTGTTTCGTTATCCACACAACCAGATTTTATAATTTCCTGCACAAAATCAAAAACGATCCGAGCAGGATCGTTTTTGTTTTGGTAATTATGCACCAAGATTGTTAACTTTTTTAGCCAAACGTGATTTTTGACGATCACCGTTGTTTTGATGAATAATACCTTTTTGAACAGCTTTGTCAATGTGTTTTACTGTAGTTTGCAAAGCAGTTTTTGCGCTTTCCACATCATTTGCTTCTACCAGTTTTTCAACACGTTTGATTTGAGAACGCATTTCTGATTTTTGCGCGTTATTTTGCAAGCGTTTTTTGTTGCTTGTATCAACACGTTTCATTGCAGATTTAATGTTAGCCATTGTTTCACCTCCTAAAAAAGCTTTACCCATACATTTCTTATTCACGTATCCGAATCTAATTTAAGTAAAGGCTATGCCTTTATTACTTTGTTAGTGGACAAAAGACATTTTACCAAAGGAACCGATTGTTTTCAATAGCTTTGTTGTCTTCTACAGCAAATTGTATGTTTTAAGTGAATTTGTTCATTCTATTACTAATGAATTCTGAAAGGATGAGAAACATGGAAGAGCAGCAGGAGACAGGTTTTCAGGTTCGAACAGACTTGGCTATTGAAGCGAAAGATATGTATGTGGAAAAGGATCAATCAACAGATAAGAAACTAACAGGGGTTACCATCAAAGAGAGAGAGCAGGATAACATTAAAATTTCATATGTGGATATAGATGAAGCTGGTGCAGAGTTGCTAGGGAAAAAACCAGGGTCTTATATTACCATTTATGCTGACGGTGTAAAAAAACAGGATACAGCAAGGCAGGAAGCAGCAGCTAAGATTTTGGCAAAGGAGTTAGAGGCATTAATAGCCAAAAATAATATTGGGCCAGACAGTAAGGGTTTAATCGTAGGACTTGGAAATTGGAATGTCACCCCAGATGCACTCGGTCCGATGACGATCGAAAAGATTCTTGTTACAAGTCATTTGTTTAAGCTGCAACAAGAAACCGTGGCAGAAGGGTATCGTCCGGTTGCGGCTGTAACACCGGGAGTGATGGGTGTAACCGGAATTGAGACGAGTGATATTATTTTTGGGATCGTGGAAAAGTTTAAGCCTGACTTTGTATTGGCAGTTGATGCACTTGCATCACGATCAATAGAAAGAGTTAACGAAACAATTCAGCTGTCTGATACAGGCATTCATCCTGGTTCAGGTGTAGGAAATAAAAGGAAAGAACTAAGCAAGGAAACATTAGGAGTCCCAGTTATGGCGATAGGTGTGCCTACAGTTGTGGATGCGGTTACCATTACAAGTGATACCATTGATTTTCTTTTAAAGCATTTCGGCAGGGAATATAACGAAAAAGATAGACCTTCAAAAGCTTTAGCACCAGCAAGCTTAAATTTTGGGAGTAAAAAATTCACAGAAGAAGATTTACCTGACGAGGAAAAGCGGAAAACGTTTCTTGGTATTGTCGGCACCTTATCTGATGAAGAAAAACGAAAGTTAATAACAGAGGTGCTTACTCCAATTGGTCATAACCTCATGGTAACTCCAAAAGAAGTGGATGGGTTTATGATTGATATGGCAAGTGTTATTGCGAACGGTGTCAATGCAGCACTACATGAAACCGTAAACGTGGATAACTTCGCATCTTATTCTAGGTAGCAACTCGCTCTCTATTAAAAAACATCTTTTTTAAAAGAATTGGTTCTACCTCCCGATGGCGGCTCATAGAGTGAACTATAGAGTTGGTCATCGGGAGGTTTAATATATGATACAAAAAAATAAAGGGTTTCGATCTATTTATCGAAGAGGCGGCCTTTACCTGGTTGGCCTTATCGTTTTGTTCATTGGCATTGGTATCCTTACTACGATTAAGCCAGCATATCGTATCTCATCAGAAACCATCAGTAATTTAACAAATGACATTGATAGCTCCACTTTTCTCTATCTACTAGGTATGGAAAATAGAGTGTTCACAGAAGCGTATCCAGAAGATAAAAGAATGCCATCCTTAACGTCGACTCTCTTACAGGTTGCTACCAGTGTAAAGCCGAATGACCCAAGAAGCCTTTTAGGAAATGAACTACCTGGGTTTTCTGAATTTGATAGCCGTATTCTTATTGCAGGCGAAGGGACTGACTATACTAACTTACCTATTGAATCATCTCCTCCTCTAGAAGATGTACTTAAGGATCGAGAAGCAGTAGTTGAAGATACGGAAGATAAAGAACAGCAAGAGCAACAATCTGAGAAAAATGAAAAGGATGAAGACAGAAAAGAGTCTCCTACAACAGGTGATAGAGATGTTGTCTATATTTATAATACGCATAATAGAGAATCTTTCCTGCCTCACTTACCTGGAGTTACAGATCCAAATCAGGCAAACCATAAAGAAGTAAATATAACGAAGGTAAGTGATCGTCTAGCCGAGTCTTTAGAGAATAACGGAATTGGGACAAGCGTGGACAAAAGTGATATTAGCAATATACTCAATGAGAAGGGTTGGAGCTATGGGCAATCCTATGATGCTTCTCGAGAAGTTGCTGAAGAAGTATTGGCATCCAATAAAGATATCCAATATGTTTTCGATTTACATCGTGACGCGCTACCACGAGAAAAAACAACAAAGAAGATAAACGGAAAGAATTATGCCCGAATTATGTTTGTAGTTGGTTTAGAGCATGCTAATCATGAGAAAAACCTGAAAGTCGCTTCTGAACTACATCACTTAGTTGAAGAGAAGTATCCCGGTCTTAGTAGGGGAATTATTACAAAAGCCGGGGCTAGAGTGAATGGTGTCTATAACCAAGATCTGACGGAGAATGCTTTATTAGTTGAATTTGGTGGTGTAGGAAACAATTTGGATGAATTATACCGATCAGCTGATGCAGTCGCAGATGTGTTTAGCGAGTTTTACTGGGATGCTGAGAAGGTTGATGCCAGTTCGGAGGGGGAGTAAGGGATGGTACGTTCCATTATCGTATTATTATTACTTGCAGTATTTTTTCTAACAGGTATGTTATATGGGTTAAATAAGGATGAAGCAATGGAAGCTGAACCTGAAACGGAAAAGATTGAAGAGACGAAGTCAGGAACTGTTGCATCCGTAAAAAAAGAAGATGAACAAGCTGAAAAACCTGAGAAAGCTACTGTTGCTGTTGAAATGGAAGAGCCAGATAACCTTACCCAAAAGACTGCCTCCTTTATGGAAGCTGGCGTGAAAGGATTCTACGAAGCTATTGTGCAGATTATGTATCAAATCTCCCAAGTGTTTTTTTGACAATATTAATTGACCGAAAGCCGGAAGAATAGTTGAGACCTTCTGTAGTCAGTACTATCACGTAGGTGCATTTTCTTTTGGCTTTTACCTTATCATAGCCTTTTTGTTGTAACCTGCGTAGTGTTAATATTTCTTGAATATACGGCAACCTATTGCTATAATCAATGCTAGCCCTTATCGTTGTATAAGATGGCTCTTTAGAGAGTTTTTGACAGGAACAACCCATTCTTCCAGTCACCTAATATCACAATGATACAGCGATAAATTTGGAGCTTTTATCTTTTTCATGGATAAAAGGCGTGTAGGAGTGAACACCACTAATGGCAAAAAAGCAAAGAAATGTTCGTAACTTTTCGATAATCGCCCATATTGACCACGGGAAGTCTACGTTAGCTGATCGAATTTTAGAGAATACGAAAGCGATATCTGAACGTGAAATGAAAGACCAGCTATTGGATGCAATGGATCTGGAAAGAGAACGTGGTATTACAATTAAACTAAATGCCGTACAGTTACAATATACGAGCAAAAGCGGAGAAGAATTTATATTTCATTTAATAGACACACCAGGGCATGTGGATTTTACATATGAAGTTTCCAGAAGTTTAGCGGCATGTGAGGGCGCGATTCTTGTAGTGGATGCAGCACAAGGCATAGAAGCCCAAACGTTGGCAAATGTTTATTTAGCACTGGATAATGACTTAGAAATTATTCCGGTTATTAACAAGATAGACTTGCCAAGTGCTGACCCAGAACGTGTGAAGCAGGAATTAGAAGACGTCATTGGCATTGATGGTGATGACGTTATTCTAGCCAGTGCCAAGTCAAACATCGGTATTGAGGACATTCTTGAACGAATTACAGAAGCTGTTCCTGCACCAGCAGGCAACCCGGATGAACCGCTTCAAGCACTCATTTTTGATTCCCTGTACGACCCATATCGTGGAGTTATCGCTTATGTATGTATTAAGGAAGGTTCTGTGAAGGTCGGCGATAAAATTAAAATGATGGCAACCGGTAAGACATTTGAAGTGAATGAACTTGGTGTTTTTGGACCAAAGCCAATCAGTAAAAAGGAACTGACAGTTGGTGATGTAGGCTTCCTTACAGCCTCGATTAAAAATGTTGGAGATTCTAGAGTAGGGGATACCATTACCCTTGCTGAAAAACCTGCTGCAGAGCCATTACCAGGCTACCGTAAACTGAACCCAATGGTTTTCTGTGGTCTTTACCCGGTTGATTCAAATGACTATAATGATCTAAGAGAAGCTCTTGAGCGACTTGAATTAAACGATTCTTCCTTACAATATGAACCTGAGACATCACAAGCGTTGGGATTTGGTTTCCGTTGTGGTTTCCTTGGACTATTGCATATGGAAATTATTCAAGAACGAATTGAAAGAGAATTTAATATCGAGTTAATTACTACAGCTCCAAGTGTTATCTATGAAGTAGAACAAACAAATGAGGAATTAGTAGAGGTGGACAATCCATCACTCATGCCAGATCCTCAACAAATTCAAGAAATACGCGAACCGTTTGTAAAAGCTACTATTATGGTACCTAATGAATACGTAGGGGCTGTAATGGAAATTACACAGAAAAAGCGTGGACAGTTTATTGATATGGAATATTTGGATGAAATTCGAGTTAATGTAGTTTATAACATTCCATTATCCGAAATCGTATATGATTTCTTTGATCAATTAAAGTCACAAACAAAAGGGTATGCTTCTTTTGATTATGAATTAATTGGTTACAGAACATCATCACTAGTTAAAATGGATATTCTTCTTAACGGTGAAACTATTGATGCACTTTCCTTTATTGTTCACAGAGATTTTGCTTACGAAAGAGGAAAGCAAATTGTAGACAAGTTAAAAGAACTTATACCACGACAACAGTTTGAAGTACCAGTACAAGCAGCGATTGGAAATAAAATTGTTGCTCGTTCCACTATTAAGGCGATGCGTAAGAATGTGCTGGCAAAATGTTACGGAGGGGACATCTCCCGGAAACGTAAATTGTTAGAGAAACAAAAAGAAGGTAAAAAACGAATGAAGATGGTAGGCTCTGTGGAGGTTCCACAAGAAGCATTTATGGCCGTCTTGCAAATGAATGATGATTAATCGTAAAGGAGGGAGAACTTGTGGCTGTTAAAGCCGACGAGTTTCCCTTTTCCTTTTACATTGGAGGATTTACAGTGAAAAACGAAATTCAGTCGGTATATATTCATATTCCGTTTTGTGAACAAATCTGTCACTATTGTGATTTTACCAAGTTTTTCTTTAATGAAAAGCTGGCTACGGAATACATTGAGGCCCTTGCAAATGAAATTCATATAAATGTACCAGGCGAAAAAGCGAAAGTGAAAACTATTTTCATTGGTGGTGGGACTCCTACTGCACTCACAGTAACTCAGCTTACAACTCTTTTGAATATTATCGATAAGAAATTTGATGTACCATCCTGTGAAGAATATACCATTGAAGCGAACCCAGGGGATTTTGATGAAGAAAAAATCCAGCTACTTGCAGCATATGGGGTAAACCGAATTTCCCTTGGGGTACAGGTGTTTGATGATGAAAAGCTAGAAGAACTTGGCAGACTGCATAAGGTGAAGGATGTTTATAAGACTGTTAATGGGTTAAAACAGCATGGGTTTAATAATATTAGTCTTGACCTTATCTATGCACTACCAAAACAAACAGTCAGACAGTTTGAGGACTCCTTGTCAGAGGCTATGGCGTTCGGACTTCCTCACCTATCTACTTATGCTTTGCAAATTGAGCCCAAAACAGTTTTTTATCAGAGGCATAAAAAAGGGAAGCTTCATCGTCCCGCTCAAGAAGAAGAAGTAGAGATGTATCATTTATTAAGAGAGACCACAAAAGCTCATGGAATCGAGCAATATGAAATAAGTAACTTTGCCAAACCTGGCTATGAGAGCAAGCATAATTTAACGTACTGGGGAAATGAATACTATTACGGGTTTGGTGCAGGTGCATACGGTTATTTACCAGGCAATCGGTATGGCAATATTAAACCACTTCCTGCGTACACGAAGCAGGCGATGCTGGATGGTCATCCGATTCTTCATATGGATAAGATAGAAATGAAGGAAAGAATAGAAGAGGAAATGTTTCTTGGGCTACGGAGAATAAAGGGTGTTAATAAAAGACACTTCCAAGAAAAATTTGGTATGACAACAGACAGTTTGTATAAAAAGGAAGTCAACGAACTTATATGGAGAGGCTGGTTGGTCGATACTGGAGAAAGTTTACGACTTACAAGTGATGGTTTACTTTTAGCAAATGAAGTATTTGAACGCTTCTTACTTGATGAACCTGTAACGATATAAGGCGAGCCTTTTGATGAATGTACTACTGAGCAAAGGACAAGCTATGATAAGAACCAACTGCTCCTGTAGTTGGTTCTTATGTTGAATTTTTAGTTTAGATATGCATGTTCATTGACAAAAAAAAGTCGTTTTGATAATTTATAATTAGAATTAGCACTCACCGGTATAGAGTGCTAACAGGGGTGATCATCATGTTAACAGAAAGGCAATTGTTGATTCTACAAGTCATTATTGATGATTTCATCGAGTCAGCTCATCCTGTTGGGTCTAGAGCAATATCAAAGAAAGAGCATATACCATATAGTGCGGCTACTATTCGAAACGAGATGGCAGACTTAGAAGAGCAAGGATATCTGGAGAAAACACATTCCTCTTCTGGTAGAGTACCGTCCGAAAAAGGATACCGGTATTATGTAGATCATTTGATTTCGCCTGCAGGCAAGGCTCAGGATGGAAATGTTCTTAGCCATATGTTAAAGGACGGCTTTTTCGAGTTTGAACAAATTGTTCAAATGTCTGCTGAAGTGCTTTCGGAATTAACCAATTATACATCTATTATATTGGGTCCAGAGTTATTTGAGACAAAGCTTAAACAAGTCCAGTTGATAACTTTATCAGCCAACACGGCAGTTGCCATCCTTGTTACAAACACAGGTCATGTAGAACACCGGTCCTTTTCTATACCTGCTGAAGTGAACCCATCCGATTTGGAGAGAATGGTAAATATCCTGAATAATCGGTTGCATGATGTTCCTATTTTAAAGCTTCAGGAAATCTTTAATACCGAAATTGCAGAAATGATGAAGATGTATGTTGATGATTTCGATACATCCTATAACTATTTAAAGGCAGCATTTTTGTCGGATCATCCGGTCAAACTTTATATTGGTGGGAAATCCAATATTTTAAGACAGCCAGAATTTAATGATGTTGATAAAATCCGGTCTTTCTTTACAATGATGGATAAAGAAGAAGAGATCATCAGCTTATTAAAACATACGGAGCATGGTATTAATGTCACGATTGGGAAAGAGAATGCAGTAGAAGCCATTAAGGATTTTAGCTTGATTACTTCCTCCTATCAATTAGGCGATGGACAACTTGGGACCATTGCCCTTCTAGGTCCGATGAGAATGGAATACAAGAAGGTCATTTCATTACTTAACATTGTATCGAATGAAATGACAGATGCGCTGTACTTATGGTATAAAAACAATGAGTAAAACAGTTTAGAGGCAGACCGTTTTATCAATAGCCCTTTAGATGGTATAGTCTAACAGGATGATATATTAGGAGGTGGCACAGAGTGGAAAACGAGGAAAAAGATGTTGTAAGAGAGAATGAAGCTGAAAATAATGAATCAGATCATATAGAGGTAATTGATTCAGAAGAAAGTATCTTAGAAGAGGCTGGAAACGAAGAAGAAGTTCAGAACCCCCTGCAACAGGAAGTAGACAAATTAAACAAAGAGAAAGAAGAAATCAACGGACGCTATCTACGCTTACAAGCAGAGTTTGATAACTTCAAGAAAAGAACGCAAAAAGAAAAAGAAGCAGACCGAAAATATAAATCACAAGACTTGGTAAATGATTTATTACCAGCGGTAGATAACTTTGAGAGGGCGCTTCAAGTAGAAAGCACTGAAGAAAACGCAAGCCTTGTTGAGGGGATCACCATGGTATACCGCCAGCTTAAAGATGCCTTGAAAAATGCTGGTGTAGAGGAAATTGAAACAACCGGAAAAGAATTCGATCCAAATCTTCATCATGCAGTTATGCAAGTTGAAGATGACGAATTAGAAGCTAACACCGTAGTAGAAGAATTACAAAAAGGTTATATACTTAAAGATCGTGTTATTCGACCAGCAATGGTTAAAGTGAATAAATAAAGAGAAGCGCAGTTAAGGAGGAAATGGAAGATGAGTAAAATAATTGGTATTGATTTAGGTACAACAAACTCATGTGTGTCTGTAATGGAAGGCGGAGAAGCTGTTGTTATCCCGAACCCGGAAGGTAACCGTACAACACCATCTGTTGTTGCTTTTAAAAATGGTGAGCGTCAAGTAGGTGAAGTTGCGAAACGTCAAGCAATTACAAACCCAAACACCATTCAATCCATTAAACGTCATATGGGTACAGATTATAAAGTTAAAATTGAAGACAAAGAATATACACCACAGGAAGTATCCGCTATTATTCTTCAGCATATTAAATCCTATGCAGAGGATTATATCGGCGAGAAAGTAGAAAAAGCTGTTATTACAGTCCCAGCTTACTTCAACGATGCAGAACGTCAGGCAACAAAAGATGCTGGTAAGATTGCCGGACTTGAAGTTGAACGTATTATTAACGAACCAACTGCTGCAGCACTAGCATATGGTATTGATAAAGAAGACCAAGATCAAACTATTCTAGTTTACGACCTTGGTGGTGGTACCTTTGATGTATCTATCCTAGATATTGGTGACGGTACGTTTGAAGTTGTTTCAACAGCAGGTGATAACAGACTTGGTGGGGATGACTTTGACAATGTGATTATTGATTACATGGTGCAAGAATTCAAAAAAGAGAATGGCATTGATCTTTCTAAAGATAAAATGGCAACACAACGTCTTAAAGATGCGGCAGAAAAAGCGAAAAAAGATCTTTCTGGTGTATCTCAAACACAAATTTCTCTACCATTTATTACAGCTGGTGAAGCAGGACCACTTCACTTAGAAATGAATATGACGCGTGCTAAATTTGAAGAACTTTCTTCAGACCTAGTAGAGCGTACAATGGTACCTACAAGAAAAGCATTGCAAGATGCAGATCTTTCTTCAAGTGATATTGATAAAGTTATCCTTGTTGGTGGTTCAACACGTATTCCAGCAGTACAAGAAGCAATCAAACGTGAAATTGGTCAGGATCCTTCAAAAGGTGTTAACCCTGATGAAGTTGTAGCTCTTGGTGCAGCGATTCAAGGTGGCGTACTTCAAGGTGATGTAAAAGATGTTGTATTACTTGACGTAACTCCACTTTCTCTTGGTATCGAAACGATGGGTTCTGTATTTACTAAATTGATTGAACGCAATACAACGATTCCAACAAGTCATTCACAAGTATTCTCTACTGCAGCTGATAACCAAACTGCTGTTGATATTCACGTACTACAAGGGGAGCGTGAAATGGCTGCTGATAACAAAACACTTGGTCGTTTCCAATTAACGGATATTCCACCAGCACCAAGAGGCGTACCACAAATTGAAGTATCTTTTGACATTGATGCAAATGGTATTGTAAATGTACGTGCGAAAGATATGGGTACAAACAAAGAACAATCCATTACCATTAAATCTTCTTCTGGTCTTTCTGATGATGAAGTAGAAAAAATGGTACAGGAAGCAGAAGAAAACGCTGAAGCTGATAAAAAGCGTCGTGAAGAAGTAGAACTTCGCAATGAAGCAGACCAGCTTGTCTTCACAACAGATAAAACAATTAAAGATCTTGGTGACAATGTTTCTGACGAAGAGAAACAAAAAGCAGAAGCTGCAAAAGAAGAATTGAAAACAGCTTTAGAGTCAGATGATCTTGATCAAATTAAAGAGAAAAAAGACGCCTTGCAAGAGCAAGTGCAACAGCTTTCTGTGAAAATGTATGAGCAAATGCAAAAAGATGCAGAAGCTCAACAAGGACAGGAAGGTCAAGGGAACAGTGACGACGATGTAGTTGACGCTGACTACCAAGAAGTAGATGACGAAGAAGATAAAAACAATAAATAATGCAGGATATCTCGCTATTTATTAGTGGGAAGTAAGGTTACCCTGTAATCCAAAGTCAAAGTCAGGATTCTCTTGGCTTTGACTTTTTTACAGCAGGTGAAAAGTAGGTATTTGTACCAGTTACCTACGTAAGATTTTTACTAACTTTTTAAAGCTAAAGCATGGATCCAAAGTTGATTTGCCATGCAGGTTAGAATGATGATATGATAAAATTTATGCAATAGCGTGTGTCGGGAGAGTGATTTGAATTGAGTAAGCGAGACTATTATGACGTGCTCGGGGTTAATAAAGAAGCTTCAAAAGATGAAATAAAAAAAGCTTATCGAAAACTAGCACGAAAATATCACCCGGACGTCAATAAAGAAGCAGATGCTTCAGATAAATTTAAAGAGGCGAAAGAGGCCTATGAAGTTTTAAGTAATGAACAAAAACGTGCCCAGTATGATCAATTTGGTCATACGGATCCCCAACAGGGTTTTGGTGGTTTTGGCGGTGGAGCACAAGACTTTGGTGGTTTCGGAGATATATTTGATATGTTTTTCGGAGGTGGCGGTAGACGTAGAGACCCTAACGCGCCACAGCAAGGTGCCGATCTGCAATATACCATGGTCCTGGACTTTAAAGAGGCTATATTCGGAAAAGAAACAGACATTAACATTCCTAAAGAAGAAAACTGTGAAACATGTAGTGGTTCAGGAGCGAAACCTGGTACGAAAACCAAAACCTGTTCCCATTGTAATGGTTCCGGTCAATTGAATATGGAGCAGAATACGCCATTTGGTAGAGTTGTTAACAAACGTGTTTGTAATCATTGTGGTGGATCAGGTAAAATTATCCCAGAAAAGTGTAATACATGTGGTGGTTCTGGTAGAGTTAAAAAGCATAAGAAGATTCACATCACCATTCCAGCCGGTATAGATGAAGGCCAGCAAATCAGAGTTTCTGGAAAAGGTGAAGCTGGTGTGAATGGAGGGCCTCCTGGTGATTTATATGTAGTCGTGCAAGTAAGACAGCATGATTTCTTTGAACGTGAAGGGGATCATATTTTCTGCGAGCTGCCACTAACGTATACCCAGGCAGCACTTGGAGACGAGGTTGAAGTACCAACAGTCCATGGAAAAGTAATGTTGAAAATCCCTGCTGGAACACAAACAGGAAAAACTTTCCGTATGAAAGGAAAAGGTGCTCCTAACGTTCGAGGTTATGGGCAAGGGGACCAGCATATTAAAGTGAAAGTTGTGACACCTACTAACTTAACAGAACGCCAAAAAGAATTGTTAAGAGAATTTAATGAAATAGCTGGAAATGAAGCGACAGATGAGCAGGAAAGCTCTTTATTCCAACGCTTTAAAAAAGCATTTAAGAGTGAATAGCGGTGCATAATGCACCGTGTACATATTAGGAGAGAAACAGATATATGTTGATGTTTAAGCATAAATTCAAATTTCTCCAAAGAAATGGGTGAGCGGTAATGAAATGGTCAGAGGTATGTATCCATACCACAAACGAAGCAATTGAGCCAATTTCCAATATTCTTCATGAGACAGGTGCAAGTGGACTTGTAATTGAAGACCCAATGGATTTGGCTAAAGCACATGCTTCTCCCTTTGGTGAAATATATGAGTTGGATGCTTCTGAATATCCTGAGGAAGGTGTGTACATAAAGGCGTATCTTCCAGTTAATAGCTTTTTTGGCGAGACAATTGAGGAAATTAAGCAAGCAATTAATGAATTATTGCTATATGATATTGATCTTGGTCGTAATGAAATTTCATTAAGTGAAGTAAATGAAGAAGAATGGGCTACAGCATGGAAAAAGTACTACAAGCCGGTTAAAATTTCGAAAAAAATTACGATTACGCCAACGTGGGAAGAATATGAACCTGTATCCAGTGACGAAATTATCATTGAATTAGACCCTGGAATGGCATTCGGGACAGGAACACACCCAACCACTGTATTAAGTATCCAGGCACTGGAACAATTTTTACAAGATGGCGATAAGGTTATTGATGTGGGGTCAGGGTCAGGGGTATTGAGTATAGCAGCAGCTTTACTTGGTGCTGATAAGGTAGATGCCTTTGATTTGGATGACGTTGCCGTGACAAGTACAAGAGTAAATGCAAAATTGAATAAGCTAGGTGAGAAGATTCAAGCTAAGCAAAATAATCTCCTCGATCATGTCAACGATCAGGCTGATGTTATTGTTTCTAATATTCTTGCTGAAATTATTGTGCGCTTTGTCGAAGAAGCATGGACAAACCTGAAGCAAGGTGGTTACTTTATTACTTCAGGGATTATTCAAAACAAAAAGCAACTTGTGAGATCTAAACTTGAAGAGCAAGGCTTTACCATTATCCAGGTGAACGAACTTGAAGATTGGGTTTCAATTGTAGCAAAAAAGGAATCGTAACATGGAAGTAGGTGTGTAAGACGTGCAACGTTACTTTGTACCAGAAGAAAATTGGCATTTAGAGTCAGTGACGATTACAGGTGACGATATTCATCATATTAACCGAGTCGTTCGTATGAAGCCAGGGGACAAAATAATTTGCAACCATCCTGATGGCCACGCTGCACGCTGTGAGATATCCTCCATTGAGTCAGACGCCGTCTATAGTAAAGTGGTTGAATGGTTGGATCAATCTGTGGAGCTTCCAATTGACGTTACCATTGTTCAAGGATTGCCTAAGGGGGACAAGCTTGATCTCATTATCCAAAAGGGGACGGAACTTGGTGCTAAAGCTTTTATTCCCTTGCAGGCAGCACGTTCTGTGGTAAAATGGGATCATAAAAAGCTCCAGAAGAAGACGGAGCGGTTTGCAAAAATTGCGAAAGAAGCAAGTGAGCAGAGTCACAGAAATCACATCCCTGAAATTAAACAAACCATGTCATTTACAGAGTTAATTGAAGAAAGCAATTACTATGATGTGAAGATCTTTGCTTATGAAGAAGAAGCCAAGACAAAGCATTATCAAGCTTACGGCGACATTTTAAAGAAGATAAAAGTAGGGCAAAAATTACTTGTACTTATTGGTCCAGAAGGTGGTATCGCAGAACAAGAAGCAGAACGCTTAAAAGAAGCTGACTTTCACCCGGTTCGTTTAGGTCCAAGAATTTTACGTACAGAAACAGCTGCCCTATATATACTTGCAAGTATTTCCTATCATTTTGAAGAATTGAGGTGGAATGAATGCCAACTGTAGCATTTCATACTTTAGGTTGTAAGGTAAATCACTATGAGACAGAAGGGATATGGCGAATGTTCATGGACCAAGGCTATGAACGGGTTGATTTTGACCATGATTCTGATGTTTATGTTATAAATACCTGTACTGTTACCAACACAGGGGACAAAAAAAGTAGACAAGTAATCAGACGTGCAATTAGGAAAAACCCTGAAGCCATTGTTTGTGTAACAGGCTGTTATGCCCAAACCTCACCTGGTGAAATTATGGAGATCCCCGGTGTTGACATCGTTGTTGGGACACAGGACCGCAAAAACATGATTCAATATATTGAAGAGCATAAACAAACAAGAGAGCCTATAAATGGGGTTACCAATATTATGAAGAACCGTGTTTTTGAAGAAATGGACGTTCCGGAATTCACGGATAGAACACGGGCTTCTCTTAAAATACAAGAAGGATGTAACAATTTCTGCACTTTCTGTATTATCCCATGGTCTCGGGGTCTACTACGTTCAAGAGATCCTGAAAATGTTATTAAGCAAGCTCAAAATCTTGTCAACGCAGGATATAAAGAAATTGTTCTTACAGGGATTCATACAGCAGGATATGGTGAGGATCGCAAAGATTATAATTTTGCCATGTTACTTAGGGATTTAGAAACAAAGGTACACGGTTTGAAACGTATACGAATTTCCTCTATTGAAGCTAGCCAGATTACAGACGAAGTAATTGAAGTATTAGATCAATCAGAGAAAATTGTTCGTCATTTACATATCCCATTACAATCGGGATCAGATACAGTACTTGCAAGAATGCGCCGAAAATACTCAAGCGAGTTTTATAAAGAGAAAGTAACGAAGATTCGAAAGGCATTACCAGGTTTGGCTATAACATCCGATGTGATTGTAGGGTTTCCGGGTGAAACGGATGAAGAATTTCAAGAAACCTTTGATTTTATTAAAGATATTGGCTACTCAGAGCTTCATGTGTTCCCTTTCTCAAGAAGAACAGGGACACCAGCTGCGAGAATGGACAACCAAGTGGATGAAGACATTAAAAATGAACGCGTGCATATATTAATTGAGCTTTCTAACCAGTTGGCAAAAGAGTATGCTTCTAACTATGAAAATGAAGTGCTTGAAGTAATACCTGAAGAGCGTGAGCAAGAGGGGAAAAATGAGAATATGCTTGTAGGCTATACGGATAATTATCTAAAGGTACGCTTCGAAGGGACCCAAGACATGATTGGAAAGCTTATTCGTGTAAAAATCACCCAATCAGGCTACCCTTATAACACAGGAACTTTTGTCAGGGTAATGGATGAAGTAACTTCAGTAGCAAATTAGTTATTCCCTAATTATGAAAGGATGAGACGATGCACAATAATTTAGCAAGTTATATTGACCATACTCAATTAAAACCTAACACTACAAAAGAACAAATCACAAAAATTGTGGAAGAGGCAAAAGAACATCACTTTGCATCTGTTTGTGTAAATCCATATTGGGTGCCTTTTTGTGCGGAGCACTTAAAGAACACAGATGTGAAAGTTTGTACGGTAATTGGCTTCCCCTTAGGTGCTAATTCTACCCAAACGAAGGTATTTGAAACCAGACAAGCGATCAGTGATGGAGCTACTGAGGTGGATATGGTAATAAATGTGGGTGAGCTTAAAGCGCACAATGATGGTCAGGTGGAAAAAGATATTGCAGCAGTAGTGGAAGAGGCGAAAGGCAAAGCTTTAACAAAAGTTATTATCGAAACATCATTGTTAACCGAGGAAGAAAAAATACGCGCTTGTCAGTTAGCTAAAGCAGCTGGAGCTGATTATGTAAAAACTTCTACTGGCTTTTCTGGAGGCGGTGCATCAGTTGAAGATATTAAATTAATGCGAGAAACAGTTGGCCCAGAGATGGGTGTAAAGGCTTCTGGTGGTGTAAGAGATCTTGCTTCCACAGAGTCAATGATAGAAGCTGGGGCTACCAGAATCGGAGCAAGCGCAGGTGTGGATATCATTAAAGGAAATGCCGGTTCTTCCGATTATTAGACTTTTTATGCAAATCTGCTATAGAATGTAAATAATTTGTTGACCAAAATGTAGTAATATATTATACTTTAACAAGGCATGTGATAGGTAATCCATATGCCGGTACAATTTTTTTTGTGCTTCGGAGGGAGGGAAATTAGCATGTCAAATACAACTCGCGTTCGTAAAAACGAGTCTCTTGAGGATGCTCTTCGTCGCTTCAAGCGTAGTGTGTCAAAAAGTGGTACACTGCAAGAATATCGCAAGCGTGAACATTATGAAAAACCTAGTGTTAAGCGTAAGAAGAAATCTGAAGCTGCTAGAAAGCGCAAATTCTAAAGTGGGTGCAAGAGCATGGAACTACTTGAACAGCTGAATCAAGATATGAAGCAAGCGATGAGGCAGAAGGACAAAGATAAACTGAGTGTTATCCGTATGGTCAAAGCTTCATTGCAAAATGAATCAATTAAGCTTGGTAAGGACTCACTTAATGAGGAAGAGGAACTATCTATCCTTTCGAGAGAGTTAAAGCAAAGAAAAGATTCCCTCCAAGAATTCAAATCAGCTGGACGCGATGATCTTGTTAAAAAACTTGAAGTTGAAATCAATATTTTGCAAGAATATATGCCAAAACAGCTTACAGATGAAGAGCTGGAGGCAATTGTTCAGTCAACGATTCGGGAAGTAAATGCAACATCCAAGAAAGATATGGGTAAAGTAATGAGTGCTATTATGCCAAAGGTAAAAGGTAAGGCAGATGGCTCCCAAATAAACAAACTCGTACAACAGCATTTGAACTAATTTCAAATAAGGAACCCTTGCTATTATAGCAAGGGTTTTTTACGTACAAAGAAATTATTTATCCTGCCCCCTCACCTAATAAAGTTTAACTTTATTAAAATCCATATTTCATTAATGTTTACAAACAGACACCAAATTATGGTACTATTTAGAGGAATAATGAAAAAATGAAACCTCAACGCCTATGTAGTCGTATACTATAGAGGAAAGTAAAAGGGAGGTGAATCATAAATTGTCTAAAAAAAGGCTCCTACCATACATAATACTTTCACTTGTAGCTGTTTTACTTACTATTTTACCTTTTATACAGGATAAGGCTTTTGCTGAAACTGGCGCTGGTAAAACCGTTTATGTTATCCCTATTGAAAAAGAAGTCGAGCGAGGTTTAGAAGCTTTTTTAAATAGAACGACAGATGAGGCAATTGAAGAAGGCGCAGATCATATTATTTTTGAAATAAATACACCGGGAGGCAGAGTAGATTCTGCTGGTCAGATTGCAGGCTTGTTGCAGGCCCTTGAGATACCAACCACCTCCTTTGTTGTCAATGAAGCACTTTCTGCGGGTTCATACATTGCGTTAAATACGGATACAATATATATGCGGCCACAGGCCACTATGGGAGCTAGTGGCGTGATAACATCTGATGGGAATGCTGCTAGTAAAAAAGCACAATCTGCATGGCTTGCTTCTATGAGAAGTGCCGCAGAATCTAAAGGAAGAGATCCTCTGTATGCTGCTGCAATGGCTGACCCAAGTATTGATCTGTCTGAGTATGGTGCAGGGGAAGGCGAATATTTAACTCTAACTCCGAGCATTGCCTTGGAAGTTGGCTATTCAGAAGGAACAGTGGACGACCGAGTCGAATTATTAAATGAGCTAGATCTTTCTGATGCTAAGATTGTAGAAAAAGAAACTACGTTTGCAGAAGAGGTAGCTAGATTTCTGACGAATCCAGTTGTAATTCCAATCCTGCTCTCTGTTGCAAGCTTGGGGTTAATTGTAGAATTGTATTCTCCCGGGTTTGGAGTTCCTGGCTCAATGGGAATAATCGCCTTAATATTATTTTTCTATGGACATTTTGTTGCAGGATTAGCTGGTATGGAAGCCATGATTCTCCTTCTTTTAGGAGTGGTTTTAATTATTGTGGAATTCTTTGTTCCTGGTGGGATCCTTGGACTCTTGGGAATCGGAGCAATCATTGGTTCTCTACTAATGTCTGGATATGATATGGGGCATATGTCCATGAGTATCGCCATCGCCTTTTTGGTTGCTGTTATCGCATCCGTTATTTTATTTAGAAGAATAGGTTTGGATAAAGGGGTGTTTCGCCATATTATCCTTAAAGATCAAACAACAACCGAACAGGGATATGTTTCTACGGCGAATCGCTTAGAGCTATTAGGGTTGGAAGGGAAAACTGTCACACCTTTACGCCCTTCTGGTACAGCTGTATTCGAGAATGAGCGATTGGATGTTGTATCGGAAGGAAGTTTTGTTGACACAAACCAAAGTGTAAAGATCGTAAAGGTAGAAGGAGCTCGTATTGTAGTTAGAGAAATATCTAACTTATAATAAATAATAAACAGGAGGAACTTATATGAATTTTGAAGAACTTATGCCGTTAATTATTATTGCGGTAATATTGATTGCTGTAGCTATTTTATTTACATTCATACCTGTAATGCTGTGGATTAGCGCACTAGCAGCCGGGGTGAAGGTGGGGATCTTCACACTAATTGGTATGAGACTACGTCGAGTAGTGCCGAATCGAGTTATTAATCCATTGATCAAAGCACATAAAGCAGGCTTGAATGTGAAAACAAACCAGCTTGAGAGTCACTATTTAGCTGGTGGTAATGTTGACAGGGTAGTTAACGCTTTAATAGCCGCTCATAGAGCTAATATCGAACTTCCATTTGAACGAGGAGCAGCGATTGACCTTGCTGGTCGTGATGTATTGGAAGCTGTACAGATGAGTGTAAACCCTAAAGTAATTGAAACACCATTTATTGCAGGTATTGCCATGGATGGAATTGAAGTAAAAGCAAAAGCAAGAATTACAGTACGAGCAAACATCGACCGTTTAGTCGGTGGTGCTGGGGAAGACACTGTTATTGCCCGTGTTGGTGAAGGTGTCGTAAGTACAATTGGTAGCTCTGAAGCACATACAAAAGTATTGGAAAATCCGGATTCTATCTCACATAATGTGTTGAATCGTGGGCTTGATGCTGGTACTGCATTTGAAATTCTCTCCATTGATATTGCAGATGTAGATATCGGTAAAAACATTGGTGCGATCTTGCAAACAGACCAAGCGGAAGCAGATAAAAATATTGCACAGGCTAAAGCAGAAGAACGTCGCGCGATGGCTGTGGCCCAAGAACAGGAAATGGTTGCCAGAGTGCAAGAAATGCGTGCTAAAGTGGTCGAAGCAGAGGCAGATGTTCCATTGGCTCTTGCCGAAGCACTACGCTCAGGAAATCTTGGTGTAATGGATTATATGAATTACAAGAATATTGATGCCGATACTGATATGAGAGACTCAATCGGAAAATTATCGGAGGATAATGAAGAACACGACCAAAAATAAACGCTTTGTTCAAAAAGGAGGCGTTTCGTGAATGGATATATCTAGTATTTTGGAAGCAATTTTCGGCAATATGTTTGTTTTACTTGCTATAATCGCCGGAATAATTGGCTTTTTTAAAGAAGGTTCTAAGAAGAAAGAGGAGAACACACAAAATAGGCCTCGACAGAATACACCTCCAACTCAGAGGTCGAATTCGGCTAATCCGAGAACTTCTCCTTCACTTGAGGATACTGTAAGCACCATTGATGCTTCTTCTATTGAAGAGCAGCAACAAAATCAGCTTGATCATCTTGCTAACAGATATGCTACGGCTAAACGCTCTGCAGAAAACATTTCCGAAAATTTGCAGCGCAGTTCTTCTTTAAAGGAGCGAAGTAAAGAAGAGGATCATTTGTCTGCAAGTCAAAAGCAGTTTAAGAGAAAGTTGAACCGGAATTTAACAAAGCAAGGATTGGCAAACGGGGTAATTATGGCTGAAATTCTCGGTCCCCCACGTGCCAAAAAGCCTTATCGAACTGTAGTACAAGAAAGAAAATAATAAAAAGCCAGAACAAGGAAATTTCTTGTTCTGGCTTTTTTATTTGCATTTCCTATAGTTTATCCCGCCTTTTCCTGCATTTCAATCCTACTCGAGTTCATAGCCCCTTCTAAGTTCTTCCTGTTGCAATGGTAATCCTTTCTCACACTTTTTCAGTTCTTATAAATGCATTTTAAGCATACATATGTTGAGGAGAGGGGGCTGCATTTGTGAAAAAATGGCAACAGGGGATTCGTCCATGGTTAATAAAATATCTTGCGCTTCCTTCTGATATTGTGCTGGAGCTGCCACGTATAACCATTATCGGTCAGCTTCATGTGTATATAGAAAATCATAAAGGCCTGGCCACATATTCTGAAACTGAGCTTAAGCTGAAGGCTAATAAAGGGTTTATTCATATTACTGGATCTTCCTTTGTACTTAAAATGATGCTACCAGAAGAAATTCTTTTAGAAGGCGCCATTGAGGAAGTGAAATTTGTGCCAGAATAATAGGACGCTAAGGGGGAAAACATGAAACAATTACAGGACTCTTATCTCACAGGCTATGTTACATTATCTGTTAAAGGTGAAAAGCCTGAACTTTTTTTTCAGCATTGTACAAGCGCAGGCATAACCGTTTGGAATGTAAAGAAGAAGTCTGCTGACAGGTGTGAGGGGAATATAAAGCTACGTGATGTTAAGTATATTCGTAAATTGAATAAACAAACCAATTATAAATTGAAATTTATTGACCGTAAAGGCTACCCCTTTATGCTCCGTAGATTTGTTAGACGTAAGGAATTATTACTCGGGGTAGTTCTTAGTATGTTCCTCATTTTATTTCTTTCCAATATCATTTGGGAAGTAAAGATAACGGGGGTACCTAAGGATATAGAAGAAAAAATTAGCAAACAACTTGAAAAAGACGGCATTCATCCAGGAGCTTGGATATTCTCTTTAAAATCACCTAATGAAATTCAACAGCAATTGGTTAAAGATGTACCGGAATTGCTTTGGGTTGGTGTGGAGCAAAAGGGGACAACCTTTACACTAGAAGGTGTTGAGAAAATCATTGTGGAAGAAGAAGAGCCAGTGGGACCAAGAGACCTCGTAGCAACAAAAAAAGGGGTCATCAAAAAAATGTATGTTTCAAATGGAGTAGCACAAGTTCAGGTGAATGATTACGTGGAACCTGGTGATACGCTTGTATCTGGTGTAATTAATGACTCCACCACTGAGGAGGAAAAGGAAGATAAGGGAGAGGAGGAAAATAGAGAGCTTGTGGCAGCAGATGGGGAAATAATAGCCACTACTTGGTATGAAGTAAACGTGACAGCACCATTGCAAACAAGCTCTGAAAATTTAACTGGCGATAAAGAAAAGAAATTTTCTTTAAAAACAGGGGATTTTCAATTACCTATATGGGGATTTGGCACACCAGATTATGAAGCCATTCATCGGGAAACAAATGAGACCCCCATTCAATTTTTAAAATGGGAGTTACCAATACATTTTGTTGAAACCATCTTAAGTGAAAAAACGTATACCAATGTAGAACGTTCCAAAGAGGATTCGATTAAAGCAGGGATCGAACAAGCAAAACAAGAATTAGCACTGCAGCTTGGTCCTGAAGCGGTAATTGTTTCCGAAAAAGTTTTGCATGAAACAATCGAGAATGGTAAAGTTAAATTAAACTTATACATTAACGTTGAAGAGAACATCGCAAAAGCCCAACCTTTAAGTCAAGGAGATTGATTATGGCAGAGAACCTAACGGAAATTGATTTACAACTCAACAGTCCAAATGAAGCGCTAGCCTTGTTTGGAACCAATGATAGATACCTTCTTCAATTGGAGGAACTGTTAAATGTCTCCATTGTTACAAGAGGAGAAGTAGTTCGCGTATCTGGAGAGGAAACAAACATTAAACTTGTTCAAAGTATACTCTTGACCATGTTAGCTTTAATTCGAAAAGGGTTAACAATATCAGAACGCGACGTGGTATACGCTGTTGACCTGGCGAAAAAAGGTAAAATTAATCAGTTTGAGACACTTTTTGAGGATGAAATAACGAAGAATGTTAAAGGAAAACCTATCCGGGTTAAGACACTCGGCCAAAAAAAGTACATTGCATCCATTAAAGCAAATGATTTAGTATTCGGTATTGGGCCAGCAGGGACAGGGAAAACATATTTAGCGGTTGTAATGGCTGTTCACGCATTAAAAAATGGGTATATTAAAAAGATTATATTAACAAGACCAGCAGTAGAAGCAGGAGAAAGCCTCGGCTTTCTTCCAGGTGATCTAAAAGAAAAGGTAGATCCTTATCTTCGCCCTCTTTATGATGCGTTACACGACGTATTAGGTGCAGAGCATACATTACGACTAGTTGAACGCGAAACAATTGAGATAGCACCGCTAGCTTATATGAGGGGAAGAACATTGGATGATGCGTTTGTCATTTTAGATGAAGCGCAAAATACCACTCCTGAGCAAATGAAAATGTTTTTAACAAGACTGGGGTTTGGATCCAAAATGGTCATCACTGGCGATGTTACGCAGATAGATTTACCAAAAGGTAAAAAATCAGGATTGCATGCAGCATCTCAAATGCTTGAAAATGTAAAAGGGATCTCTTTTACTTACCTGGAGCAGACTGATGTTGTGCGACATCCACTTGTACAAAGAATTATCGATGCTTATGATAAAAGAGAAGATAGCAACTAAGGCCCTTTCCAGGGTCTTAGTCTGTACCTATAATATTTGGAAAATAGAGCAAATTCTCTCGGGGAAAGAGTAGTTGAATTTTAACATGGATGTGGGGGGGAGAAGTTGAAGAATAAAAGGAACTTAAACACAAGGCTGATGCAAAATTTAAGGAAAAATTGGCTTCTCGTCTTCATATCAACACTGTTTATCGGTCTATTTTTCTTTTTTATAACATGGGGAAACATACATACAGAAACGTACAATATAGAACGTTTTACAAATGCAAATGAGACAATCCGCTCTCCAATCAACATAGAAAACGAACAAGAAACACAGAGAAAAACGAGAGAAACTGTCCAGTCGGTTGAAGACAGATTTAACATTTCTGAGGAAATTACCAACGAAAGATTAGCATATGCAAATGAAATTTTCGAAGCGATCTCAAAGCTAGAGGAAGAAGAGCTAGCTTCAGAGGAAGAAAGTAATGATGCAACAAGGCTCCCAGTTACTACTCAAGAAAAAGTTCAACGACTTAAACAGATTCTTTCAGATGAGATTACGGAAGGCCTTAGTGATAATGTTCTTGCTACTTTGGTAGAAATCCCGAAAGAGCAGCGTGAAGAAGGAAAAGAAGTACTAATAGAAGCGTTAAACGATACCTTTGAAACAGGTGTTAGAACTGAGAGTGTGGAAAGTGCGACTTCGCACGCAAATGAACTGATTGCCTATTCAGAATTAGATTCGGAAGTAACAGAAGTATTAACAGATATAGCTGATTTTGCTGTTGTGGAGAACTCTATTTACGATGCAGAGAGAACAAGTGAGGCAAGAAAGGATGCTGCCAGTAGCGTAGAACCGGTGATGATAAGGGCTGGAGAAATCATTGTTCGTGAAGGACAGACAATTACCAATGAAGTCTATGAAGAATTAAAGCTAGTTGGCCTTCTAAACAACCAGCGTAACCTTTACCCGATCATTGGTTTGGCATTATTAATACTTCTATTGGCAAGCTTTGTCGCCTACGAATTAAACTGGATTTCCAAGAGATTCAAAGGAGATAAACGGAAAATTGTCTCCATTATATTAATAAGTATAATTGTCGTTTCTTTAATGAAAATCGTCAGTATTTATACAACGCAAAGCAATCAACTGTTCTTTGTAGTTCCATTGGCTACTGGTGTTTTACTTATTAAACAATTAATTCATGAACGATCAGCCATCGTTTTAAGTGTTATTTACGCTATTTTAGGAAGTATTATTTTTAATCATCAGATTCCTGGCTCACTCAATGTAGAAGCAGGTGTTTATTTTCTACTTTCACAGCTAGCAGCAATCATTTTCCTTATGAATGTGAAGGATCGCATGGCGATTTTGAAGGCTGGAGCAGGGATGTCAGCAGTTAATATCGTAACACTACTATCATTTATATTTCTCTCTTTTGAAAAATATGCTATCGGCGATATCTTTATTCAATCTGCATACGGAGTAGTGGCAGCATTTTTGTCAGCTGTTTTAACTATAGGGTTACTGCCATTCTTTGAGACGGTTCTTGGAATCCTCTCTGATATTAAGTTATTACAGCTATCAAGTCCTAATCAACCTTTATTAAAAAAGCTTTTGACAAAGGCGCCTGGGACCTACCACCACTCTATTATGGTCGCGAATCTCAGTGAAACAGCCTGTGAAGCAATTGGGGCAAATGGACTGTTAGCAAGAGTGGGAGCATATTACCATGATATGGGGAAAACCGTTAGACCACATTATTTTATTGAAAACCAGCTTGCCATTAAAAATCCACATGATGTAATAAGTCCTGCGGAAAGTGCGGATATTATTATTAGCCATCCATACGACGGAGCAGATATGCTGAAAAAACATCGTATACCCAAGGAAATTGTGGATATCGCAACACAGCATCATGGTACAACCCTTTTAAAATATTTTTATTATAAAGAGAAAGAAAAAAACAAAAAGGTTAAAGAAGAAAGCTTTCGATACCCAGGGCCAAAGCCACAGACAAAAGAAGCAGCGATTATCTGCATATGTGATTCTGTCGAAGCAGCAGTACGCTCCTTGAAAGAACCTACTGAAGAAAAAATAGAGGATATTGTAGTCTCTATCATTAGGGATAGAATGACGGATGGTCAATTGGATGAAAGTCCACTAACCCTAGAGGATTTAAATTTAGTTCAACGTACCATTTGTGATACACTCAAAGGGATATTCCATTCAAGAATTCAGTACCCGATGAAGGAGGCCAAATAATATGTATATTGATTTTCATGATAATACAAATACCGTAATTAGTGATTATATTGATACGCTACAACAACTTATTACCTTTGCAGCTGAACAGGAAGATATTCCTTCAGAGGCGGAAATTTCTATTAACTTTGTAGACAACAAAGAAATTCAGGAGCTAAACCGAAATTATCGTCAAAAAGATGCTCCTACAGATGTAATATCATTCGCGATGCAAGAATCTTTAGATGAAGAACTTGAGATTGTGGGTGCAGAAATGCCCCTTATCCTTGGGGATATTGTCATCTCCGTAGATAAAGCGAAAGAACAGGCTGAAGAGTACAATCATTCCTTTGAACGTGAGTTAGCTTTTCTAACACTCCACGGTTTCCTTCATTTATTAGGATATGATCATATTAAAAAAGAGGATGAAATCGTTATGTTTAAGAGACAAGACGAAATCTTAGGTGCTTTTGGAATTGAAAGATAAGAGAAGGTCAATTGGTTTTAAATTTGCTTTAAATGGTATTTGGAGTGTTATGAAGTCGGAGAGAAATTTCCGACTTCATCTGCTTGCAGCTATTATTGTAATCATTGCTGGCTTTGTTGTAGAACTCAGCCGGATAGAATGGTTATTTACCGTTGTAGCTATTGGTAGTGTTTTATCTGCAGAGAGTTTGAACAGTGCGGTGGAAAAAATGCTGGACTACTTAAATCCCGATGTCCATCCACAAGCGAAAATCGTGAAAGACGTAGCCGCTGGAGCAGTCCTGCTTACTGCGGTAATGGCAACCATAATTGGAGTAATCGTATTTCTCCCTAACATAGTAAGTATGTTAAAGTCCTGGTGAAGGGCTTTTTTTTATCACAACTCTGCTACTATTTAAGCATTCAATGTTTTACTTTAGCAAAAACTGTTCATATAAACTATAAGTTAATTTTTAGCGGAAGATAGAAAGTTTTTAAAGGTTTTGTCGATTATATGAAATTAGCTAGTATTTGTAGTATGATAATAAAAAGAAATCTCGTCTTGGAGGATACATCATGGAAAATTTCAAATCAGGATTTGTAGCAATTATTGGTAGACCGAATGTAGGAAAGTCCACTTTTATGAACAGAGTGATTGGCCAGAAAATTGCCATTATGAGTGATAAAGCACAAACAACAAGGAACAAAATTCAGGGGGTACTTACCCAGGATGATTCTCAAATAGTTTTTATTGACACACCGGGGATCCATAAGCCGAAGCATCGGCTTGGAGACTTTATGGTAAAGACGGCAGAAAACACGCTTAATGAAGTGGACGCCATTTTATTTATGATCAATGCTAAGGAAGGCTATGGCAGAGGAGATCAATATATACTTGACCTTCTGCAAAACGTGAATCGACCGGTTTACCTTGTGATCAATAAAATAGACCTCATTCACCCGGATGATCTCTTCCCACTGATTGAACAATATAAGGATAAGTTAGAGTTCCAAGAGGTTATCCCAATTTCTGCGCTTGAAGGTAATAATGTTACACATCTTCTAGATGTTCTGAAAGCTAAACTTCCTGAAGGGCCACAGTATTACCCTGAGGATCAGGTTACAGATCATCCTGAACGGTTTGTTATTACAGAGTTAATACGAGAAAAAGTACTCCAATTAACAAGAGAAGAAATCCCTCATTCCATAGCAGTAGTGATGGAGAACATGGAAAAGCGGGATAATAATTCTCTATATATTCAAGCGACGATTGTCACAGAGAGAAAGACGCAAAAAGGAATCCTAATTGGGAAGCAAGGAAGTATGCTGAAAAACATCGGTAAATATGCCAGACAGGATATTGAAGCATTACTTGGTTCAAAGATTTATTTAGAGCTTTGGGTGAAGGTTAAAAAGGACTGGAGAAACAAGCAAAATCAGCTTCATGAATACGGGTTTAGAAGCGATGAATATTAAACATGGTAAATTTTTATACTAATTGTTTCAGCCCGTGTGGTCATTCTAATTAATGAGTTACATTTTCAAACTAAAAAGAAAGGTGGGGTTTCTTGTGATCGACTTAACCTGGAAAGTATTTAGTCAAACGGGAAACATTGAAACCTATTTATTAATGAAAGAGTTGGAAAATGAACCAAGCAATAGGATAAGTGGACAGACGGAGCAGGAAGAAACTACAATGGATACAAAGCTTTAGTAAAAACTTGAGCACATTCCGATAGAAAAGGGGAAGGTATGTGTTAGAGAAAGTAAACGGCTTCGTAATTAAAACAAATGATTATGGTGAAACACATAAAATAGTAACGATATTCAGCAAAAAAGTAGGTAAGTTCTCACTATTGGCAAAGGGAGCCAAAAAGCCAAAAAGTCGAATGGCTGCCGTTACGCAGCCATTCATCTATGGAGAATATTTCGTTTATCTTAACAGTGGCCTAAGTACCTTACAGCAGGGTGAGGTCATACAATCATTACGTGCGATACGTGAAGATATCGTAAAAACCGCTTATGCTGCCTATGTTTCTGAGTTACTTGATAAATTACTCGATCAACAATCTCCAGACATCCATATATATGAAGAGTTTGAGCAAACTATGCATTGGATCACAGAGAAAGAAGACCCTGCTATACCAATCATGATGTTGGAGATGAAGCTTTATGAAAAAGGTGGGTTTGCCCCAACAGTCGATCGTTGTGCCAATTGTGGACAGAAAAGAAGTCCATATGCCTTTTCTATTAAAGAGGGAGGCCTCTTGTGTAATCAGTGCAGGTATTTAGATGAGACAGCGGTATCCTTACCAGATTCCGTTACGAGACTACTTTATGTCTTTTCGGCAGTTAATTTAGATCAGGTTGGTTCGATCTCTGTAAAAGATGAAAACAAAAAGCTATTGCGTGAGTTATTAAACAGCTATTATGATGCTTATGGAGGTTTTTATCTAAAGTCTAGAAAATTCCTCTCCCAGATTGATCTATTATCTTAGCGAGTTTGGCTTGACAAGACAGGAGCGAATAGCTTATTATTTGTACATATTTTAATGTGAATAATAGCTACATGGATAGAGAATAGTACTTTTTGCAACTGTGCACAGCGAATTCGGAAACGTGTGAGCCGAATGACAGTACTTAAAGGAATGGCACCTCTGGAGTAGCTCCCATAAAGTGGCTCATTTATTATCTGAGCAAATAGGGTGGAACCGCGGGTAATCCCCGTCCCTATGTCTATAAGTGTAGACATAGGGACGGGGATTTTGTTTTCACTAAAAATGAATTACAGCCTCGCATAAAAAAGGAGCATAGGCTAAGGTAAAACTCATTAACTTTCGGGGGACCAAAACAACAAAGTATTAATAAATAAATGGAGGTAGATGACAATGAATATTCAAGAAATGATTTTAACCTTGCAGAAGCACTGGTCAGACCAAAACTGCATTATTATGCAAGCGTATGATGTTGAAAAAGGAGCAGGAACGATGTCACCTATGACATTATTAAGAAGCTTGGGACCAGAGCCTTGGAATGTGGCGTACGTAGAACCATCTAGAAGGCCAGATGACGGAAGATATGGCGAAAACCCTAATCGACTTTACCAACACCACCAATTCCAAGTAATTATGAAGCCTTCACCTGATAATATTCAAGAACTATATCTTCAATCACTTGAAAAGCTAGGTATTGATCCATTAAAACATGATATTCGTTTTGTAGAAGATAACTGGGAAAATCCAACGCTAGGCGCCGCTGGTCTTGGTTGGGAAGTTTGGCTGGATGGTATGGAGATTACGCAGTTTACGTATTTCCAACAAATTGGTGGGTTAGAAGCAAGCCCTGTAACAGTAGAGCTAACATATGGGATAGAACGACTTGCTTCCTATATTCAAGATAAAGAAAATGTGTTTGATCTAGAATGGACAGAAGGTGTTACCGTTAAGGATATCTTCTTCCAGCCTGAATATGAACATTCGGTATATACCTTTGAAGAATCTAATACGGATATGCTTTTTCAGTTATTTGAAATGTATGAGCAAGAAGCAAAGGCAACCATGGAAAAAGGCCTTGTATTTCCTTCTTATGATTATGTTCTTAAGTGTTCGCACACCTTTAATCTTCTAGATGCCAAAGGCGTGATTTCTGTAACAGAGAGAACAGGCTATATTGGAAGAATACGTAATTTAGCTAGAAGCATTGCAAAAACATATGTCGCAGAAAGGGAAAGACTTGGCTTTCCTATGCTTCAAAAGGAGGAGAAATAAATGGCTAAGGATGTCTTATTAGAGATTGGACTTGAAGAATTACCTGCACGGTTTGTAGATGATGCAGAAAAACAATTAAAAGAAAATACAGCTAGCTGGTTGCAGGAGCAGCGGATTTCTTATCATTCGATTTCCAGCTATTCAACACCAAGGAGACTTACGGTCCATATAACAAAAGTAGCTGAAGAGCAGGAAACCATTGAGGAAGAAGCGAAAGGGCCTGCAGAAAAAATTGCAAAAGACGAAGAGGGTAATTGGACTAAAGCGGCCATAGGATTTACAAAAGGACAGGGAAAAGACGTTTCGGATATTTATATGAAAGATGTAAAAGGCACGAATTATATCCATGTCTCAAAGGTAATTAAAGGAAAGGCCACATCTGAGCTTCTTCCAGACTTGCAATCTATAATAGAATCCATTCAATTTGGCAAAAACATGCGCTGGGGAACGGAAACTCTGCGTTACGCAAGGCCAATTAGATGGGTTGTTGCTTTATTTGGCAGTGAAGTGATTCCGTTTGAAGTGGCAAGTGTGGTAACTAGCAATGTGACTTATGGTCATCGCTTTTTAGGTGAGAAGATAACTCTAGAAACTCCAAAAGAATATAGGGAAAAACTAGCCAAGAACTTTGTTATAGTGGATGCAAATGAGAGAGAGAAAATGATAGTAGATGCAATCCAAGCAGCTGAAGCGAAACACCATTATCATATACCAGTGGATGCCGATTTGCTAACAGAGGTTCGCAATCTTGTTGAATACCCAACGCTTTTTATTGGGTCTTTTGAAGAGAAGTACTTATCACTTCCATCTGAGGTATTGATTACTTCCATGAAGGAGCATCAGCGCTATTTCCCTGTTATGTCTGAGGACGGAAACCTGTTACCCCATTTTGTGGGTGTCCGTAACGGAGATGACGCTTCCTTAACTACTGTTATAAAAGGAAATGAAAAGGTACTCCGTGCACGTTTATCAGATGCAGCTTTCTTCTATACTGAAGATAAGAAACGCTCTATCGAATTCTTCCAGGAGAAACTTGGAAAAGTTGTTTTCCAAGAGAAGCTTGGAACTATTGCTAATAAAACAAATCGTATTAGTGGCATTACAAAGCAATTGGGCACACGGTTAGAGTTGGAGCAGGAAATGACAAAGGATGCTTTAAGAGCAGCTGAAATTTGTAAATTCGACCTTATGACAAATATGGTTAATGAATTTACAAAACTACAAGGAATTATCGGAGAAAAATATGCCCGTCACTTTGGAGAAACGGAACAAGTGTCAATGGCAATTAAGGAACATTATTTACCTGTGCAAGCTAATGGAGAATTACCTGAAAGTGAAATTGGAGCAATGCTCAGTATTGCCGATAAATTAGATACGATTGTTGGGTGTATTTCTATCGGACTTATCCCAACAGGCTCACAAGACCCTTATGGCCTTAGACGACAAGCACTTGGCGTAATGCGTATCCTTGAGGAAAGAAAATGGAATATTACACTGGAAGAATTATTAGCATTCGCTTTAGAGCAATTGAGGAAAACTGGAATTGAGACAAAGAACGAACAAGAGGTACAACAAGAATTGCATACTTTCTTCACCGCACGTGCAAGTTTCATACTGAAGGAAGCAGATGTTGAACAGGATATCACGCAAGCTGTATTACATGAGAAAATTGGCAATGTATCTTACACGATTGCAAAAGCGCAGTCTCTCTCTGAAAAAAGAAGTGATGAAGCTTTTAAACCAGTACAAGAAGCACTTGTTCGTCTTTTAAATTTGGCGAAGCAGGATCTGACAGGGGATGTGGACCCAACTTTATTTGAAACAGATTCTGAGAAAGAATTGTACCGTGCGTTTGAATCGGTGAAAGGAAATTATAACGAAAAAAACCAAAGGAAAGATGCAAAAGAAGCTTTAAATGTTCTTTCCAGTCTGTCAGCGTACATCCATGACTTTTTTGAACATAATATGGTGATGGCAGAAGACGAAAACATTCGCACAAACCGTTTAACGCTCGTCCATCATATTGCGAAGCTTATAAGAGATTACGCAGACCTTACAAAAATTGAATGGAAACAGCATTTTTAATCACGGTTGCTCCCATATTTCCTTTTTTCAAAGGTATAAGCTATAATATGATGCAAGTATGCAATATTGATCGCCAGGTGGTGGCTAGATGGAATTATCGAAAAGACAAGAGCGTATTATAGAAATTGTAAAAGAAAACGGGCCAATAACAGGAGAAAACATTGCGGAGGAATTACATCTTACACGAGCGACATTAAGACCAGACCTGGCCATCCTAACGATGGCCGGCTTTCTTGATGCAAGACCAAGAGTGGGGTATTTTTTTACAGGTAAGACAGGTTCTGAGCTCCTTACAGAACGAATTAAAAAGTTCAAAGTTCAACAGTACCAGCATGTCCCAATTGTAGTAAAAGAAAGTGTGTCTGTGTACGATGCGATCTCTACCATGTTTCTCGAAGATGTAGGAACCTTGTTTGTTGTGGATGAACAATCTTGCTTAACGGGTGTTTTATCCCGCAAGGACCTTCTGCGTGCGAGTATCGGACAACAAGATTTAAATGCTATTCCTGTACACATAATTATGACGAGAATGCCCAATATTACAGTTTGTAGAAAAGAAGATCTTTTAATTGATGTTGCGATGAAATTGATGAACAAACAAATAGACGGCATCCCTGTTGTTAGGGACGTAGATGCTGGTCTAGAGGTAATTGGACGCATCACGAAAACAACTATTACGAAGGTGTTTGTCGAACTAATTACAAACGATCAAGTTTAATGTAAACAAAGGGGGCAGATGGATGACGGGGGCACCAATTGTATATGTCATTTCAGATTCTGTTGGTGAAACAGCAGAGCTCGTTATTAAAGCTGGACTTAGTCAGTTTAATAATGGTGAGTATAAAATACAGCGTATTCCTTATGTTGAAGATACGGGTACAATTGATGAAGTACTTCAACTAACGAAGGAAAGTAAAGGATTAATTGGATTTACCCTAGTAGACCCGATTTTACGGAAGTATGTTAATGACCAGGCTAAAGAGATGGGGATTGAAGCGATAGATATTATGGGTCCTATGCTTTCTTCAATGGAGCGTGTGTTTGACAACCTACCCAGAATGGAAGCAGGGCTTGTTCATAAATTGGATGAAGATTACTTTAAAAGGGTAGAAGCCATAGAGTTTGCAGTTAAATACGACGATGGACGTGATGCCAGAGGTATCTCTCGAGCTGACATTGTGCTCATCGGTGTCTCTAGAACTTCTAAAACACCATTATCACAATTTCTTGCACATAAACGCTTGAAGGTCGCAAATGTTCCCATCGTTCCGGAGGTTGATCCACCGGAAGAACTTTTTGAAGTGTCTCCTGAGAAATGCATTGGGTTAAGAATAAGCCCGGAAAAATTAAATGAGATTAGAAAAGAGAGGCTCAAGGCTTTAGGATTAGGTGGTCAGGCAACTTATGCTAACATTGAACGAATTCATCAGGAGTTAAGCTATTTTGATAATGTCGTCAAACGAATTGGTTGTAAAGTAATTGATGTGTCCAATAAAGCTGTTGAGGAAACGGCTAATAACATCTTACAATTAATAGAAACCTAAAGCGTCTTTATGATTAATACTACAATAAAACATTCTATATAGCATAGGATGTTTTTTGTATGCTACCAAATAAAAGAGTGCTGCTTGTTATAAGGTAGGAAGCAGTTTCAGCTAGTTTTCGGTCAGAAGAATATCTGTGCTAAATTCTGGCGTTTTTGGTTAAAGTGTATTATAATCAGATTTTGTGTAAAGATATATATATAAATAGAAACAATCGTTCTATTTGTATGTCACATGCATATTCTGAAAAGTAAAACATTCCTTGAAAAGAAGGATTCTATCAGGAATATGTAGAAATAGTGTAAAAGAAGCGACTTTTGGTTTGCTTTTGTTTAGAAAAACCTTGTTTTAGGATGGTCATTATTCCAAAGCTTTATACGTGAATTATTGGAGTGAATTAAAACAATATAAACTCTGTACAGCTTTTCCTTCTATGAAAAACTAAGCAATGAAGGAATTTTTTCTCCATACAGAAAAAATATTGTCGAATTATGAAGGATTTCATCCATTCTCGACGAATAGTAATGATAGCATGGTGATAATATGACAAATCGAATTCCCGAAACAGTAATCGAAGAAATTCGACAAGCAAATGATATTGTTGATGTCATCGGGGACTATGTTCAACTAAAAAAACAAGGTAGAAATTTTGTTGGACTCTGTCCATTTCATGGTGAAAAGACCCCGTCTTTCTCCGTCACGCAAGAGAAACAGATTTTTCGCTGCTTCGGTTGTGGGAAAGGTGGTAACGTTGTATCTTTCCTAATGGAGATGGAAAGCTATTCCTTTTATGAGGCCTTGCAGCATTTAGCAGAGAGGTCTGGTAAAGAACTTCCTGATACTGGTGTCAAAAAAGAATCCTCTTTATCCCAAGAAAGCCAGAGTATCCTGTCCGCATATGAGTGGGTGACTAAACTGTATCACCATTTATTAAGATATGCGAAGGATGGGAAAGAAGGGTATCAGTACTTACAGGATAGAGGCCTTGAAGAAGATACAATCGATGCATTTCATTTAGGATTTGCTCCAAATGCCAAGGACTTTACCGCAGAATTCTTAGAAAAAAAGGGATTTCACCGACAAATCCTTGTTAAAGCAGGTTTAGTTTCGCTACTGAATGATAATAGTGTAAGTGACCGCTTTCGAGGAAGAGTAATTTTTCCTATACGTAATCACTTGGGAAAAACAGTCGCTTTTGGAGGGCGTGCACTGGGCGAAGATCAAGAGCCAAAATACTTGAATAGCCCGGAAAGTGATTTGTTCCAAAAAGGAAAGCTATTGTTTAATTTTGACCTTGCTAGGAAATATATTCGCAAGGAAGGTCAAGTGATTTTGTTTGAAGGATACATGGATGTGATATCCGCTTTCCAGGCAGATGTCCGAAATGTGGTTGCTACCATGGGTACCGCTTTAACCGAATATCAAGCAAAATTGTTAAAACGTTATGTCGACACGGTTATTATTTGCTATGACGGAGATAATGCTGGTGTTGAAGCAACGAGCAAAGCTGCTGATTTACTGCGCACCGTTGGATGTGACGTGAAGGTGGCAAGAATAAAGGATGGGCTTGACCCGGACAGCTTCATTCAAACCTATGGAAAAGAAGCTTTTCAAAATGAGGTAATTAAAGCGAGCGAAACCTTTATTGCATTTTATATGCGATATCACCGGAAGGCGTATAATTTAAACCTTGAAGGTGACCGTATAAAATATATCGAAAAAATGCTCCAACAACTTGCAATGATTGATAGTCCTGTGGAACGGGAATATTACGTAAAAGAGTTAAGCAAAGAATTTGATATCTCAATGGATACCTTGATAGGTGAATTAGAGAATTACCAGAACAGAAACAAAAAGCAACAGGATAAGAGCGAAAAGAACAGATATACTAATAGTAGTTCAGCACCTGTCCGCAATAAAAAATTATTGCCTGCTTTTCAAAATGCAGAAAAGAAACTTATTTCTTATATGCTACAGGATGCAACAATAGCTGAGAAGGTACGTGAAGAGCTTGGTGCAGCATTTAATGTAGATGAACACAAAATAATTGCTACCCACTTATATGCCTTTTATGAAGATGGTCATTCAGCAGATGTGAGTTTATTCATTGAACGGTTGACAGACCAAAAGCTTAACCAGATCGTTATTGAAATTGCAATGACTCCTGTCATTGATGATATAAGTGACAAAGAGATTAATGATTATATTAAAGTTATCCGGGCTCAAGCAAATGATGTGACGGATATTCAATCTTTAAAAAGTCAACAAAGAATGGCTGAAAGGCAGAATGATCCAATAAAAGCTGCCCAAATTGCTAAACAAATTATTGAGATACAAAAACAATTAAAGAATACAAATTAGTTTTATGTAGTCTGGAAGGAGGGGGACTCATGGCCGAAAACAAGCCTTCAGAAACCAAAGAAAATAATGAGCCTGAACTAACCATTGAACAAGCGAAAGATCAATTACTCGAGATGGGAAAAAAACGTGGTGTCCTGGCTTATGAGGAGATAGCTGATCGTTTATCCAACTTTGTAATTGAACCTGACCAAATGGATGAATTTTATGAGTACCTTGGAGAACAGGGTGTCGAGGTAATTGGTGAATCGGAAGAGGATCCAAATATGCAGCAAATCGCCAAGGAAGAAGAATTCAACTTGAATGATCTAAGTGTTCCACTTGGAATCAAGATCAATGATCCTGTACGGATGTACTTAAAGGAAATTGGCCGAGTTGATTTACTATCTGCAGCCGAAGAAATTGATCTGGCAACCAGAATTGAAAATGATGAAGATGAAGCAAAAAGGCGGCTCGCTGAAGCCAACCTTCGACTTGTTGTAAGTATCGCCAAACGTTATGTTGGACGAGGTATGCTATTTCTCGATCTGATTCAAGAAGGCAATATGGGTCTGATGAAAGCTGTTGAGAAATTTGACTACCGAAAAGGCTTCAAATTTAGTACGTATGCTACTTGGTGGATTCGTCAGGCAATTACTCGTGCGATAGCAGACCAAGCGAGAACAATCCGTATCCCAGTTCATATGGTTGAGACTATAAACAAGCTAATCCGGGTCCAACGTCAATTGTTACAAGATTTAGGTAGAGAGCCTACGCCAGAAGAAATTGGTGAAGAAATGGAACTTTCTCCTGACAAAGTCCGAGATATCTTAAAAATAGCTCAAGAGCCAGTTTCTCTCGAGACGCCAATCGGCGAAGAAGATGATTCACATCTAGGTGACTTTATCGAGGACCAGGAAGCAGTCTCTCCATCAGACCATGCAGCGTATGAGTTACTCAAGGAGCAGCTTGAAGATGTTCTCGACACACTTACAGATCGTGAAGAAAATGTGTTGCGTTTACGTTTTGGTCTTGATGACGGACGTACTCGAACATTAGAAGAGGTTGGTAAGGTATTTGGCGTGACTCGTGAACGAATTCGCCAAATCGAGGCTAAAGCACTTCGAAAACTAAGACATCCAAGCCGCAGCAAACGGTTGAAGGATTTTCTTGATTAAATAATAGTATGGTCATTGTGCATAGAATAAGTGTTCAATGACCCCCTCCTATTATTAAAGGGAGAAATAGGAGTGTGAAGGATGTCTGAGGAAAGAATTAGTACCATAGTTAATGAAATTCATTATTGGAAAGAGCACCACCTACTACCAGATACGTACTGTGATTTTCTGCTTGCACTCTATACGAATGGGGAAGGTGTACCTGATTCTGTTACGAAACAGGTTAGCACTGGCTCAAGAATGGGAAGATGGTTACAAATAGTATTAGTCTCTTTTTTGGTACCGTTCTCATTCTATGTGCATTATTTTACGCCGATAAATCTGTTTTGGCAAATTGGTATGATATTGTTGTTTTTATGCTATAGTAGTTGGACGTATATCAGTGTTAAAAAAAGAAATGAAATGTTATATCATGTCAGCTTGATAACAAGTATTTTTCTAATGTTTTTTATGACTTTACTTATAGGGAAAATAATTCCTCTTGAAGGTACTTGGCTGAGTATCGCTTTTGCAGTAAATTTTATTGGTTGGATCCTACTAGGAAAATATTTCAAGCAAAACTATCTGATTATCATCGGAATTATTGCTCTATTATTTACTTTTCTATATACAATTTTGTAAATTGTCATAGGTAAACTCTTTAAACAATATTGTTTTTCGAGTAAAATAAAAATAGTCTTTTCTAGTGAAATAGAATAGGGGATTACATAAGGAGGAAACGTAATGAGAAAAAACCCGGTTATCCCATATGCACTAATAGCTCTTTTCGGGATACTTGCTGTAGTTGTAATATCTATTATTGGATTAGACCAGCGAGAAGAGATTCAACAGGCTGAGGAGCAAGGGGAGCAATCCCAAGAAGGTGGAGGAGAATCATCCGAGGGTGAATCTGCTGAAGGGGGCACAACAGAAGATCCGGAAGCAATTTTCGAATCAAACTGCGCTAGCTGTCATGGTGCAGATTTATCCGGTGGTGCAGGACCGAATCTAACACAGGTAGGAAGCAGACTGTCCGAAGATGAAATTCAAAATATTATTATTAATGGTCAGGGTTCTATGCCAGCAGGAATGGCAACAGAACAGGAAGCTGAAGTTTTAGCTGCCTGGCTTGCTGAAAAACAGTAGATAGGTAACATGAGAGAATGAAGCTTTCTGCCACATACGACAGAAAGCTTTTCTTATTACATAGAACAAAATAAGGAAAGTTGAGATAGTATGTCACTTAATGTAAATTTATCTAAAAGATTAGAAAAAGTAGCATCTTATTTGCCTGCAGGAACTTTTTTTGCCGACATTGGTTCTGATCATGCCTATTTGCCATGTTTCGTTTGTTTGCAGGATTCCTCTGCAACTGCTGTCGCAGGAGAGATTAACGAGGGCCCATACGAAAGTGCAGTTCATACCGTTAAACAATATAACTTAGAAGCGCGTATTGATGTTCGCTTAGGAGATGGATTAGCAGTCCTAAAAGAAGATGAGGTCCATCAAGTCGTTATTGCAGGGATGGGAGGGGCTCTCATTCGAAATATATTAGACATGGGTAAAGAAAAACTTAAGTCAGTTAATCAAATTATTGCCCAACCTAACATAGATGCGAGAAGTGTTAGAAGATGGTTTTTAGCTAATGGATATGTACTGGAGGATGAAGCGATTTTAGAAGAAAACGGCCATATTTATGAAATTTTAACTGCCAAAAGAAAAACCGCTGTTTCCCCTTACTTGGAGGAACAGTTGGGGAAGCAGCTGCTGTTTGGGCCTTATTTATTAAAGCAAACAAATGCAGTGTTTTACAAGAAATGGCGACATGAGTATGAGAAACTTCAAAACGTTTTATCCCAAATGGAAAAGGCTAAAACAAAGGACGTAGAGAAGATAGAACAGTTCAATAGAGAATTAAAATGGATGGAGGAGATTCTATATGACGAAAACAAAGATAACGAATAAGGACGTTTTTGCTGTACTGGAAAAGTTAGCTCCGAAATCTCTAGCTTATGAATGGGACAATGTTGGTTTACAGGTAGGCTCTTTTAATTCGCCTGTTACCAAGATTATGGTAACATTGGACGTATTAGAGGAAGTTGTGGACGAGGCGATTGCTAATGGTGTGCGTTTAATTATTGCTCATCATCCCTTATTATTTAAACCAATGAAACAGCTTCATACGGATACCCCACAAGGTCGTGTGATTAAAAAACTACTGGAGCACAATATTTCAGTTTATGCATCCCACACCAATCTGGATATTGCGACAGGTGGGGTGAATGATGCCCTTTGTGAAAAGTTACAAATCAAAAACCCACAGCCTCTGATAAAAGAAGGATCCATGAAACTATTTAAATTAGTAGTGTATGTTCCCGAAACACATCAGCACCAAGTACGGGAAGCATTAGGAGATAGTGGAGCTGGTCATATTGGAAATTACAGTCATTGCACCTTCCAAACAAAAGGGGAAGGAAGATTTAAACCATTAGAAGGTACTGACCCGTTTATTGGATCAACGGATACATTAGAAGCTGTGCAAGAGGTAAAAATAGAAACAATTGTACAAGAAAGTTTCTTGCAAGACGTTCTTTCCGCAGTAATCACAGCCCATCCATATGAAGAAGTGGCTTATGACGTATTTTCTCTGGAAAATAAAGGAGAAACTTATGGTCTAGGCCGAATAGGTACATTAGATAAAACAATTACACTAAAAGAATTTTGCACCCTTATAAAGAAACAACTAGATATACCTGGTTTACGAGTAACTGGAGATTTGGAACACAAAGTGAAAAAGATTGCTGTATTAGGTGGTAGTGGTGAAAAATATATACGCGCCGCAAAAAAAGCAGGTGCGGATACTTTTATTACAGGCGATGTGACATTCCATACTGCACAAGATGCATGGCAAATGGGACTAGCTGTCATTGATCCGGGTCATTATGCAGAAAAAGTGATGAAGGAATCGGTGCTTCAATATCTCAAAGAGCAATTTTCCGAAAAGGGCGTTGAATTGCTAGTTTCAACCACTAGCACAGATCCTTTTCAGTTTATATAAAATAATTTATCAATAAAGGAGTTCTATACAGATGGAGCAAAACAGCTTTCACGCATTTACCTTTCATCCGATTATGCACGATATTATAGCAAGGTTGGGTTTTAAAGAACCGACTGAAATTCAGCAAAAAGTAATTCCTTCAATATTGCAAGGGAACAGCGTAGTTGGACAGTCACGTACGGGATCTGGAAAGACGCATGCCTTTCTTTTGCCACTATTTAATCAAATTGAAACAAACAAACGGGAAGTACAATTTGTTATTACAGCCCCTACAAGGGAACTTGCAACACAATTGCATGATGAAGTCAAACGAATTATTCATTATGCGGACAGGGATAAGCAATGGGTTGCGAAACTTTTAATTGGTGGTACCGACAAGCAAAAAATGGCTGAGAAATTAAAGCAACCCCCACACATTATTGTAGGAACGCCTGGAAGAATTCTTGACTTAGTAAAAAGTGAGGCTATTTCTATCTATTCCGCAAAATCGTTCGTAGTTGATGAAGCGGACCTTATGTTGGATATGGGCTTTATAACAGATGTGGATCAATTGTTAGTTCGTTCGGCTAAAGACATACAGCTTTTAGTATTCTCAGCCACCATCCCCCAGCGCCTACAGCATTTCTTTAGGAAATATTTGGAAAACCCGGTATATGTAAAAGTGAAGGATCATTTTTCACCGGAAACCATGGATCATCACTTGGTTGCGCTTAGGCATCGAGACGAGGCGCGACTCATATTCGAGATCTCTCAAACAATACAGCCATATTTGGCAATTATTTTTACAAACGGAAAAGAAAAAGCAAACCAATTGGTAGATTCCCTACAGCAAAAAGGGTTAAAGGTCGGCCTTATCCATGGTGGTCTAGCCCCTCGAGAACGAAAACGAGTTCTTAAGGAGATACAAAACCTTCGCTATCAATACATTGTTGCAACCGATTTAGCTTCACGAGGGATAGATATTAAGGGTGTGAGCCATGTGATAAACGCTCAGCTGCCAAAAGAAGAGGATTTCTACATTCACCGAGTTGGGCGAACAGCTAGAGCTGGAATGGAAGGAACAGCCATTAGTATTTATCAAGATGAGGATATAAAACTCATTCAGAAATTAGAGCAAAAAGGTCTTGAATTCACCTATATTGATATTCGTAAGGGTGAATGGGTGGATGCAAAGCCTTGGAACCAACGAACACGAAGAACAAATGTGACGACCGATGTAGAGAAAGAAGCATGGAAACGTGTTAAAAAGGCTAAAAAGGTAAAACCAGGCTACAAGAAGAAAATGAAACATCAACAAACGAAAATTAAAAGAGAAATTACGCGAAAAAATAAATATAAAAAATAAGCGGTAGAGAGGTGTTTTTCGTTGTTAAAAATAGGATCACATGTGTCAATGAGTGGGAAGAAAATGTTATTAGGCTCTGGCGAGGAAGCAGTATCTTATGGTGCAAATACATTTATGATTTACACAGGAGCACCACAAAATACAAGAAGAAAACCAATTGAAGAACTAAATATTATGGAAGGCCGACAATATATGGAGCAACAGGGCATACAGGATATTGTTGTTCATGCTCCCTATATCATTAATATTGGAAATACAACGAAGCCGGAAACATTTGAGCTTGGGGTCAATTTCTTACGTAATGAAATTGATCGAACGGCTGCAATCGGTGCAAGGCAAATTGTACTTCATCCAGGCGCCCATGTAGGAGCAGGAGCAGACGTTGGGATTAAACGTATAGTAGAAGGCTTAAATGAAGTACTTGAAAAAGATAAAGATGTGCAAATTGCGCTTGAAACAATGGCAGGAAAAGGATCGGAAATTGGAAGAACATTTGATGAAATTGCCAAAATAATTGACGGTGTGACCCATAATGAAAAGCTTTCTGTCTGTATGGATACGTGTCATATTCATGATGCGGGTTATGATGTGGTAAATGATTTTGATAATGTTCTAAACGAATTTGATAAAATCATTGGCGTAGATCGAATTAAAGTCATCCATGTTAATGACAGTAAAAACGAAAGAGGAGCTCAGAAAGACAGACATGAAAATATTGGGTTTGGACATATTGGATTTGAGGCTTTACATAAAGTCATACACCATCCACAATTACAGGAATTACCTAAAATTTTAGAGACACCTTATGTTGGAGAAGATAAAAAGAATAAGAAAGCCCCATACAAACTTGAGATTGACATGATAAAAGCTGGAAAGTTTAATGAGCAGTTAAAAGAAGAACTCATGGGGAAATAATATAATAAATGGGCAGGGACGCTTTTTAGCCCCTGCCTTTAACTTAACCATAATTTTTTATTCAAATAAATGATCAAGTCCGTAAGTGGTAATGAGCTCTCGAAAAAGCTTCTGGGCTTTTTTCGCAGTCTCGGTATTTGTTCTTTTCGCTAACGCTTGCAGCATAGATTGACGTCCATTTTCCGTAAATGGGTCCACAGAATGCGTCTGTAAATAGTTTGCAATGGAAACAGCCTCGTCATGTGTAATGCTGAAACCATATTGCTTTCCATAAGTTAACAATTCGGAGGGCGTCAACTGTTTAAGCTTAGCTGTTATCATTTGTTTAATAAAAAAAGACATAACGTTTCTCCCTTGTTCTCATTTTTTTATTACCATATGCTGCTTCCGCATGCAGTGTTAATAGGAAAACTCCCGACGATCCAAAAAATACCATAATTAAATCAGTTAGATATCCATAGACTAAGACGGCACCTCAAGTAAATAAAGGAGGTTTCTTAGGAAATGGATGAATTTAAATCTTACCAAGATAAAGACCAGATGGAACAGCCACCAAATCATGGAGAAAATATTAAAAACCAAGATTATGTAGGTGTGGAGCCAGATAGCACGAGAGACGAAGAATATGCTGCTGAATTGACTGCAGATGAATATAATGCTTCTTTAAGGGAGGATGCAAATGTAACCTCCGATATGGAATCTGATGTGAATTACACATATGGATGGATCGGGATTGCACTTTCGGTTATTTCATTCTTTATGTGGCCCGTTATTATGGGGGCAGCAGGGATTATATTCGGTTTTGTGTCAAGGAGCAAGGGCGCAGATACGCTTGGTAATATAGCAATTGCGGCCGGAACTATTTCGATCGCTATCACGTTGTTTATACTGCCATTCGTCTAGATAAATGGTTGGGGCTGATTATTCAGCCCTTTTTTCGTGAAAAAGCGATCTATTCATAAACTGGAAAATAATAATAGTGATCAACGTGCAGTTTAAAGGGATCTGCAGAAGGGTTTATTACTTTAAAATCAGTAAGGAGGTCTTCTACATTCCACCCCTTTAAAGATGGGTTAATACCTTCTATAATAGAGATAACTGTATCTCCTTGCTGCACTTTAATCTGCTGTACCGTATAATGCACAGTCTCCATATTCGCAGGGTGTTTTGGTCCAGTTTGGATACTTCCTTTCGTTATATCTGTATAGATAGATAAGATAAGAAATATACATAAAATAAAGAGCAAAAATTTTCTTGAAAATGAAATATTTATTACCCCCTTTTTGAAACTTTTTAGCTGGATAATACGTACGATTACATAGAGGGAGGAGGAGTTCTCTTGGAAATATTAAATTTTGATTGGATAGCAATTATTATCACAGGGTTTGGAACATTATTTCTAATAGGTGAAGTATTAGTAAATATGCGTGGATTATTCGCGTTATTAGGAATTGGATTTATTACTGTATATTTCGGTGCATACGTCGAGACAGGTTCTGTTATTCTTATGCTTATTATTTACTTTATTGGTTTATTACTTATCATTATTGATGGTAAGCTGCTGAATGATGGCACCCTTGCAACCATTGGACTTGCTGCCATGTTAACAGCCGTTGCCCTTCCAGCTCCAAATTTAACATCAGGCTTATACGCGGTGCTTGGTGTGTTACTTGGAAGCGGCGCATCTTTTTTATTCTTGAAAGTATTTAAGCGAAGAGATATGTGGAACAAGCTCACCTTAAAGGATCAGCTTTCAACAGAGGCAGGTTATAATTCCATAAATGAAACATACTCAACCCTGATTGGTCAAGAAGGCGTTACATTAAATGATCTTAGGCCAGTAGGGACAATTCGTATTAACAATAAAGATTATAGTGCTGTTTCTAACGGACAATGGATCGCAAAAGGAACCCTGATACGTGTGTCGATGGTAGATGGGACGAAAATATTGGTGGAAAAGAAAGAAGGATAGTTCGGTAAGCGTGTTTCTAGAACAAACCACATTCTAAATCGTTTTGAAAGCAATCTAAAAATCTTTTACATGCCAATCGGCTTTGTAAAAGATTTTTTTACGTGTCTTACTCTGTATGAGAACAGGGGGAGTAGGGAATTAAATAATAGGGTAGAGTAAAGTAGTTTGTAAATTTAATGTTAAATTTGTAAGTAAATCCTTTACAAACTATTTATATTTATTAATAATAGTTTAGGCATGCGACAATTTTCTACATGATTGAAGGGTGGTAAAAAGGATTGGAAATAGATCTACAAACATTGATATTTGAGTTTATCGGCGGGTTAGGGATCTTTCTACTTGGTATAAAATACATGGGAGAAGGACTACAAAAATCAGCAGGTGATCGACTAAGAAACATACTTGATAAGTTTACGAGCAATCCTTTTATGGGAGTATTAGCCGGAATTATTGTAACAATCCTGATCCAGAGTAGTTCAGGTACGACAGTTTTAACGGTAGGTTTAGTTAATGCAGGATTTATGACATTCAGACAAGCAATTGGCGTTATTATGGGAGCGAATATTGGAACGACTGTTACAGCATTCATTATTGGGATTGATATTGGTGAATATGCTCTTCCGATTATAGCGATAGGTTGTTTCTTGCTATTCTTCTTTAAAAACACGCTCGTTAATGCAGTCGGTCAAACTGTATTTGGTTTTGGTGCACTATTTTTTGGCCTGGAATTAATGAGTAGTGGAATGTCACCACTTAGAACTTTAGATTCATTCCAGCAACTTACTGTAAATATGAGTGAAAGCCCAATACTTGGGGTAGTAATTGGAACCGTGTTTACGTTGATTGTTCAAAGCTCAAGTGCAACGATTGGTATTCTCCAAGGTCTATTTGCTGAGGGTGCAATAGAGCTTAAAGCAGCAATACCTGTATTATTCGGGGACAACCTAGGTACGACTATTACAGCGGTCCTCGCATCGATTGGTGCCTCTGTAGCAGCTAAACGTGCTGCATATACACACGTTATCTTTAACCTTGTTGGGGCTACCATATTTATTGTATTTCTCGGGTTCTTCACCCAATTTATAGCTTATTTACAAGGGCAGTTTGACTTGAATGAAGAAATGACAATCGCCTTTGCACACGGTACCTTTAACTTAACGAATACCATTATTCAATTTCCATTTATCGGTGCCTTAGCATGGCTTGTCACGAAGATCATTCCTGGTGAAGATACGGTAGTTGAGTATAAACCAAAGCATCTTGACCCAATTTTTATTCAACAATCTTCTACCCTAGCCTTAGATCAAGCTAAAGCGGAGATTATTCGTATGGGAGAGTATGCGTATCAAGGTCTTGAAGAAACAAATCTTTATTTAAACAACCACTCACCTAAGCATTCGGAAATAGCAATGCAGGTAGAAGGTGCGCTTAATAATCTCGATACGAAGATAACCGATTATTTAGTTAACATTTCAGCTGGTTCTCTAACAGAAATAGAGAGTGGCAAACATACTGGCTTAATGAATGTAGTCCGTGATATTGAACGGATAGGCGATCATTTCGAAAACATTATTGAATTAATTGATTATAAAATCTCAAATAAGGTAAACCTTACAGATAAAGCGAATGAGGATCTTAATGAGATGTTTGACCTTACCATCGATACGGTAAAGCAAGCTATTCGTGCGCTTGATAAATCGGATCGGGAAGAAGCACTAGCTGTTGTGCAAAAGGAAGACGAAATAGATAAGATGGAACGTAGCTTTAGGAAAAAACATATCATTCGCATGAACGAAGGACTTTGTAGCGGGTCTGCAGGGATTGTTTTTGTAGATATTATAAGCAATCTAGAACGGATTGGAGATCATGCGGTAAATATTGCAGAAGAAGTGTTAGGTGAAGAATAGGAGGAGGGCCATATATGGCTCTCCTTCTTTTTAATTTGTGCTCTTACTCCTTCAATCAAGCCGTATACTTCCTAATCATCGGGGGTTTTACTAAAAATATAAATTTCTTATTGAAATAAGGATATGAAAATGATATATTATATATTGTCGTTTCCAAAGGCCGCATACATAGATTGTAAAGAAACATTAATTTTCTTTTAAAAAATCATTGACAGTTTTTGTCGAACGTGGTAAATTATATCTTGTCGCTGAAACAAAGCGTAACAAAATTTGGCAAGCGAACAGGGTTAAATATGCAGACGGTAATAAGCATGGCGGTGTAGCTCAGCTGGCGAGAGCGTACGGTTCATACCCGTGAGGTCGGGGGTTCGATCCCCTCCGCCGCCACCAATTATATAATGTTATGGCGGTCGTGGCGAAGTGGTTAACGCACCGGATTGTGGCTCCGGCACTCGTGGGTTCGATCCCCACCGGTCGCCCCATAAAAGAAAATATAAAGGACCCTTAGCTCAGTTGGTTAGAGCTATCGGCTCATAACCGATCGGTCGCAGGTTCGAGTCCTGCAGGGTCCACCACTAAAAACTCGGAGGTATACCCAAGTCTGGCTGAAGGGATCGGTCTTGAAAACCGACAGGCGGGTCAAACCGCGCGGGGGTTCGAATCCCTCTACCTCCTCCATACATATTCATGCTCGGTAGCTCAGTCGGTAGAGCAAGCCGCAAGCAACATCGAAAAACTGCCAAGTGCAGGCTTGCGAGGAGTGCGGCATCCCAGATACACCATGCAACACGACGAGCACAAGAACGACGAAGCAAGACATCAAAACTTCATAAACTGAAGGAAGCACTACAATAATATACTTGATAATGGCTCGGTAGCTCAGTCGGTAGAGCAAGGGACTGAAAATCCCTGTGTCGGCGGTTCGATTCCGTCCCGAGCCACCATTTAACTTCATGTACAGGCGTTGGCCTGTTTTTTTTTGTGTTTAATAATTTTACTACTTGTGTTTTACTCTCTTCTAATGCAAGAAACGGATAACATGCATATTAGTTGCAACTACAAGTATGCTTTGATACTCTTTCCATAAAGGGTGGATACATTCCTTTTAATAAAAATTATTTATTAGAGGAGGAACATTAAAATGGCAAAATTTGAATTACCAGAACTACCATATGCATACGATGCTCTAGAACCTACTATCGACAAAGAAACAATGAACATTCACCACACAAAGCATCATAACACTTATGTTACGAAGCTTAACGGCGCATTAGAAGGGCATGCAGACCTTCAAAACAAATCTCTAGAAGAACTTCTAAGCAATTTAGAAGCTGTACCAGAAAGTGCACGTACTGCTGTGCGCAACAATGGTGGCGGACATGCCAACCACACGCTTTTCTGGAATGTTCTATCACCAAACGGTGGTGGCGAACCTACTGGGGAGCTTGCAGACAAAATCAACAGCAAATTTGGCAGCTTTGATAAATTCAAAGAGGAATTCGCAAATGCTGCAACAACTCGCTTTGGTTCTGGATGGGCTTGGCTAGTGCTTAACAATGGAGAACTAGAAGTAACAAGCACACCAAACCAAGACACGCCTCTTATGGATGGTAAAACACCTTTATTAGGCCTTGATGTTTGGGAGCATGCTTACTACTTGAAGTATCAAAACAAACGCCCAGATTACATTTCTGCTTTCTGGAATGTAGTAAACTGGGATCAAGTTACTAAAAATTATAACGAAGCAAAATAATTAGCGTGATTTTAGAAAAAGAGCGTATGGTATAAGTCCATGCGCTCTTTTCATTTGGTTTAAAAAGCTAACTGCATATCTCTAATACTTCTGTTCAAACTAAGTAAGGATTCATGAAGGAGTATGATTCATGCGAAAGAGTATGCAGTTTTACCAAGGGAAAATAGATATAAATAAGGATTTACTATTTCTACTTGTTATTGGGGGATTATATTCGTTAGGGATATTTTTGTCTAATACTTTTGTTAACATCTACCTATGGAAACAGTCAGGTGATTATGTCACCATTGCCATTTACAATTTAGCTATTTACTTGTTTCAGCCTGCTGCATTTATACTGGCTGGGAAGCTTGCAAAGAAAGTGGATAGGGTGATTGTCTTACGTTTTGGAGTTATCTTTCTTTCCATTTTCTTTCTATGTGTTTTGCTAATTGGGGAGAAAGCTTCCACCTATAACTTTTTATTAGGGAGTCTTCTCGGGATTGGATATGGTTTTTACTGGCTTGCCTTTAATGTGCTAACCTTTGAAATTACAGAGCCGGAAACACGCGATTTCTTTAATGGCTTTCTTGGAGTTCTACAGTCCTTTGGTGGTATGATCGGTCCTTTACTGGCCGGGATAATCATTGCAAGAATGGAAGCGAATATAGGGTATACTGCCATCTTCTCCATATCTTTTATCTTATTCATTTTAGCAGTTGCCTGCAGTTTTTTCCTTAATAGGAGAAGAGCAGAAGGTAGCTTCTATTTTAAACGTATCTTACAAGAAAGAAATCACAATAAAAATTGGCGACGGATTTTGCATGCACATATCTTTCAGGGATTAAGAGAGGGAATATTTGCTTTTGTCATTTCTATTTGGGTGTTTTTAATCACCCAAAGTGAATTCTCCCTTGGTATGTTTAATCTTGTCTTGTCAGGCTTATCATTTTTGTTTTACTTTATAGCGACGAAGTTTATTAAAAGGGAATTACGAAAGAAAGCGATTTTGCTCGGTGGGTTAATTCTCTATTTTTCAACTTTTATCATCTTGTTCAATATTAGTTATGTACTGTTGATTGTCTATGCGGTTTTCATCGGTATTGCGTACCCAATTATCAATGTGCCATACGTGTCCATGACGTATGATGTGATAGGGAAAGCATGGAAGGCAAAGGAAATGCGAGTAGAGTATATTGTTGTTCGCGAGCTTTTTGTTAATCTTGGAAGAGTTGGAGCGATTGTACTATTTCTGGCAGCTGTCTTTCTATTTCCAGCAAAACAGGTTATTCCTATTCTCTTAATTGTTCTAGGAAGCGGTCACTTGTTTATATATTTATTTATTAAAAATATTTATCTCGGAACGAAACAGAAGAGAGAGCTTTTAATAAAAGAGCAATTAACAGATGAAAAAAACCGATAGACCACTTAGAATATAGAAGGAGACGTGTTATAATATAAAGAGATAATTATTTTAAATATGGGGGAGGATCCATGGGTAAAAAGAAGAGAAGGAAGAAAGGACAGCTTCCTTTCCGGATTAACATATTGTTCTTTGTCGTGTTTCTGATGTTTTCAATGTTGATCATGCAGCTTGGTGTGGTTCAGATACTTAATGGAGAAGCGTTCCAAGAGGAAATTGACAGAACGATTCAAGATACAACGAAAATTCCTGTGCCACGGGGGAAAATTTATGACAGTAATCACAATGTGGTGGTTGATAATAAGCCACTCTACTCGATTACGTATACACCAGCCAAAGGTACGCAGGCTGAAGATAGGCTCAAGGTAGCTGAAAAACTTGCTACATTTATTTCCATGGATAGTGAAGAATATCTTGATGGGATAACCGAAAGAAATAGACAAGAATATGTTTATTTAAAAGACACAGAAGATGCCGAAGCAAGAGTTTCGGATAAAGAATTAGAGGAACTGAGTAATTCAGATTATTATAATACAGTGTTAGAGCGAATTCCTGAAAATCAATTAAATGATTTTTCAAAGCAACAGCTAGAGGTAATCGCGATAAAAAAAGAGCTTGATAAGGCATATTCGTTAACACCGCAAATTGTAAAAAATGAGAATGTGACAGCAGAGGAATACGCTAAAGTTGCGGAACACCTAGACGTTCTGCCGGGAATTAATGCCACAACCGATTGGGATAGAGCATATCCATATGAGAATACGTTTAGAAGCTTGCTTGGCTCCATAACTTCACAGGAGCAAGGGATTCCAGCTGACAGTGAAGACTATTACATGACAAGAGGTTATAGCAGAAATGACCGTGTTGGTAGAAGTGGACTGGAAGAATACTATGAGGAAGTTCTTCGTGGCAGAAAAGAACAAATTCAATATACGACAACCAAATCAGGCCGGGTCATTGATTCTGAAACAGTTGTAGAAGGTAAAAGAGGAAAAGACCTCGTCTTAACTGTCGATATGGAATTTCAGGAAAAGGTTAACCAAATTGTCCGAGAAGAACTGAAGGCTGCTAAAAGTAAACATCCTTATGCAAATAGATTTATGGAGGATGCCATAGCAGTTGTGATGAATCCGAAAACTGGCGAAATATTGGCTGCCAGTGGGCAAGCGTATGATAAAAAAGACAAAGAATATTCGAATGCAGAACACCGTACGTTGTATAATGCAAATTTGCCGGGATCGACGGTGAAAGGTGCAACTGTTCTTGCAGGACTTGAATCCGGAGTTATATCACCTGGGCAAGTATTTAATGACAGTCCTATAAAGATTGCCACAGACGATGAAAAGAGCTCTTATAGAAATTTAGGACCTGTAAATGATAAAACTGCTTTGCAGGACTCTTCAAACGTTTATATGTTCTATATCGCCTTAAAAATGGGTGGGGAGCATAGATATCCTTTCCCGAATGGCAGTAATGCATCATTTGACACAGCTGCATGGCAGCAAATGCGTAATTACTTCCAACAGTTTGGTTTAGGGGTTAAAACCGGAATTGATTATCCTTACGAAAGTGTCGGATATATTGGTGAATCTGATAATAGACCTGGTCTATTAATGGACTATGCGATTGGTCAGTATGACTCCTTTACCGTCATGCAAATGGCTCAATACGTATCAACGATTGCCAATGATGGCTACAGAGTTCGTCCACACTTCTTAAAAGAAATTCGTGAACCAAGCAAATCAGACGAACAATTAGGGTCTGTTTATCGCAGTGTTGATACAGAGGTTCTAAATAAAATTGAGATGGATGAATCCTATATTAACCGAGTGCAGGAAGGCTTTCGACTAGTAGCAACAAATGGAACTGCCAAGAATTATCTAGCTGATAAGGATTATATGCCTGCTGCAAAAACAGGTACGGCCGAGAGTTCAGTCGTAGAAAATGGCGAGTTAGTTTATACAGAAAATCTTTCCCTGGTTGGTTATGCGCCATATGATGACCCAGAAGTAGCGTTTGCGGTAATTGCTCCGAACACAGGAATAGTTACCAAGCAGCATCCAATCCAACACATGATCGGCTCCAGAATACTCGATGCCTATTTTGACATGAAAGATGGTAATGACGAAGAAAGTGATCAAGAAGAGAACGAATAAGAAGAAGCATTCCTTTAAGGGATGCTTCTTCTAGTTTACTAAAATTTAACATAGAATAAATAATAACTTAACATTTTCCTGTTACCCTTGTAATATGCTGAATAGACGGAGGGGAATTACATGACAACTCGTGGACAGTTTCATCATGCATTAGAAGAAATAAACAATGATATTGTTCGCTTAGCGAATGCAACAGAGAATGCGTTAGGAAACGCAATTGAAGCACTTTTTAATAAAGACACAGAGCATGCAAAAGCCATTATTGAAGAAGATCATAATATTGATAAGCTCGAAATGGATATTAATGATAAGACTATTTTACTTATCGCAAAGCAGCAGCCAGTGGCAACAGATTTAAGAAGGTTGATTATTGCCTTACGAATTGTAACCGATTTAGAACGTATGGCAGATAACGCTAAAAATATTGCGACATCTACTACTTATTTAGGGGAAGACAATAACGTTGTATTACCAGAAGGACTCAAAAAGATGCAGGAGATTGCCATAGAAATGCTTCACACCGCCTTAAAGGCCTTTAAAGAGGAAGATATTACACTTGCAAGCAGTCTCTCGGAAATGGATGATAAAGTAGATCGTTTATATAAACTGATTATCAGTGAATTACTTGGGGAAACGGCTACAAATCCAGATAAGATCCAATATGTTATGCAAGTCGCTTTTTGTGCAAGATATTTAGAGCGTTATGCTGACCATATCACCAACATTGGAGAAAGTATATTGTTTCTCGTAAAAGGTGAAAATTATAATTTAAATTAAAAGCAGTATGGCAGATTATCCCTGCCATACTGCTTTTAATTTGTAATTGCCTCTGCTACTTCGTATTGACTCATGCCAGTAGTCAATTCATACTCCCCAATTTGTACGAGAAGATGGTATTCATTATCGATCAAATAATCATTAAACTCTCCGGCATCGTCAATAATATTGTTATTTTCTAAAACAGAACTAATTTCCGATGATGCCATACCTTCTTTAATATTTAACGTATAGGTGGCATTTTCTTCTGTTTCTTGCTCTGCTTCATTCTCTGTATCATTGTTCTTTGAATTAGACTCGTCTGTTTGTTCTTCATTGGCTTCAGAGTTGTTTACCTCATTGTCTTTTGATTTCTGTTCTTTAGAGGCGTTCTCTTCTTCTTTTGCTGTCTCATCATTTTGTTCCTCGGAAGTTGTTTCCGCGGAAGCCGTTTTACTTTCTTCCCCGACAGAAGCAGCAATGTATTCTTCCTTATCTAAAACATAGTATCCTTTTTCCTCTACCATATCGATAAGGTCTTCGGATGCTAAATCTTCTGTGTTGTTTCCACTGGGATTAAAAATAAAAATCCCTACAAGCATGAGCAGACCTGCAGTGAATAACCCTATGGCAAATGATCTTACACTTTGTTTCATTGGTTTCTCCTTTTCTAAAACAAATTGTTACATACTGAGGCTTAGCTATGACTATTTAAGTCTTCTGGATAATTTTCTGTAAGTAATTCTTCTTCCAGAATCTTAATTTTCTTCTTCATCTGATATGTATCTTGCATTGTTGAAATAGAGAATTGTTCAAGTTGGCTTTCCAAATCTTCTATTCGGTCATTCATAAAGAAAGATAAAATGAATAACACGATCGCAACCACAAGGATAGCAATGACTGCAAATAACATTTTTCGACCTCCTTCTTCTTTGTAAATGCTTCATTAGAGTCATTTCGCTTTTATTCTACAATACTAGTTATATCATATAAAGAGGCTCTAGACCATAGTAAATATATGGTTTGCGATTGTATTGCCTCATGTTGGATATTTTGATTGCGTGTAAATACTAGGTCTGAAACCTTTTCGATGACAAAAATTAAGGTAATACATTTTAAATAAAGAAACAGTTAAAAATCTCTTAAAATAATTTTATCATACTAGTTATGTGATTGCTTGACGGATAAAGCCTAATGCATTTAAATTAATTAAGGTGCTGAAACAAGCATTTTTAAGAAAATATCTCGCTGCTTCTTGATAGTTTTTAGAAATTCTGCTATTATAAATAAGTCTGAAATGAATGCAAAGCTGTCTATAAGCAAGTTTCTTATAGTTTGGAGGGAAAAACATGCGCGTAAACATTACATTAGCTTGTACCGAAACAGGTGACCGTAACTATATTACAACAAAGAACAAACGTACAAACCCTGAGCGTATTGAGCTTAAGAAATATAGTCCACGTCTTAAAAAACACACTTTACACCGCGAGACTAAATAACGAACAAACAACGGAACTCCTGTCATAGTGGCAGGGGTTTTATTTCTTTAGTGAGGAGCTGTTTGCAATGGGGAAGGCAGAATTACGGGCAAGCTCGATAGAATTCTTAAAAGAAATAAGTACTGGAGATAGATACATAACAGAACAAAACTTAAAAAATCAATTGATCTCCAGTTCACTTTGGAACAAAGTAACGACAATTGGCATCACAGTATCCCAGACAATGGAATGGGATACCAAACCAATTATAGAAGCAGCTTGGGATGCTGGAAAAACAGTATGTGTGCCCAAATGCTCCCCAAAAGAAAAAACCCTTACCTTTTATAAATTGGATGCCTATGAGCAATTAGAAGTCGTTTACTACAATTTACTTGAACCAAACCCTGAACATACACAACCGGTTGGGAAAAACGAAATACAACTCTTATTAGTTCCTGGGCTTGTCTTTGACAAGCAAGGTTACCGAATTGGATTTGGTGGTGGATATTATGATCGATTTCTTGCTGATTTTCCGCATACAACAGCTTCCCTCGTTCACCCAAATCAGCTTGTAGATCATTTACCAATAGAACCCTTCGATATTCCTGTGCAACATGTCATCATTTCAAAAGTAAATGACTAGCTAATAGCCGAATGTATAAATAACAGGAAATCTCGTAAAACTAAGATCACCACTTAAGGAAAAAGGGTGATAAGATGCGTATTACGACAATTATATTAGGGATTCTAGGGATAATTGGTATTATGTATAAATGGCGGTACCGCATTGTAAATACATTACTGGCCATTAGCTTTCTCCGAAGGCTTGCTGTTAGTTTATCAATGAACATGCCAAGCATTCGAACAAAGATTTTGCCTGGTTTATTTGGAAAACAATAGCTACATCAAAGAAGCTGAGATTTCAGCTTCTTTTTAAATCCAAGTTCCTCGTGTGGCTAGACGAATTAGGCTTGTTCGCCTGCATGAGTATGACATCACATAGATATACATCAGTAAGAAGCCTTTCAAAAGATAAGTTCATAAAAGTTTGGTATGATGAAAGGGTAAGAGGGGGGAGCTTATGTATTTAGATGAACAATATGCCATGTATAAGTTGGCGCATCATCTTGTGACCAATCATCAGTTTGAGGTACTGTATATTAATAATAAAGAAGAAGAGATCTGGCTGGAGCAAAATATTAAACGCGATTCCAATGTAGTCAGGCTTGTCCACAAAGGATTTGATTGGAAAAACCATTTGCGAAATGACGTTGCAGTGGCATTCCAGCGGGGAAAAGCATTGGAAAAAGTAATGAAGGGCAAATTTATTACCATACATAATATTTATTTTTCTTCCCACCCACCAGTTGATGAATGGGAATTTTTAAAAAAGCCAATGCAGCTTAAAGAAAAAAATGCGATGAAAATGCAAGTTTATTATATAGCAAATGAAAATAACACCGACGAAAAAAATCGCTTGTTCCAAACACTCGGAGTAGAAGAGCCTGAAGTAGAGGAAAGTGAAGAAGAAAAAGAAAGTGCTGTCTTAAACTACAAAAAGTGGTTAGAGGATGCAATCCATGCCAGAAAAAAAGAAGTAGAAAATGTATTTTTCTTTGGAAAACCATTTCTAACCTATATCTTATTGGCAATAAACATCGTACTTTTTATTTGGCTGGAAGCACGAGGTGGTAGTGAGGATATCGCAAACCTAATTGCCTCGGGTGCAAAATATAATCCTTACATCATGGATGGAGAATGGTGGAGAATTATAAGTTCTATGTTTTTACACATAGGCGTTTTCCACCTGTTAATGAATATGATGGCAGTCTATTACCTTGGTTCAACGGTGGAGAGAATATATGGTTCAGGAAGGTTTTTGTTTATTTATTTCCTTGCTGGCATTGGAGGAGGGCTCGCGAGCTTTGCTTTCTCTACTAATGTTTCTGCGGGGGCCTCGGGTGCACTCTTTGGCTTATTTGGAGCATTGTTATTTTTTGGACTCATCTATAAGAGAATATTTTTCCAAACAATGGGGACTGGGATCTTAACCATATTAGCGATCAACATCGTTTTTGGGTTCGTCGTTCCGCAAATTGATTACAGTGCTCATTTGGGTGGGCTTGTAGCAGGTTTTATCGCATCGGCAATAGTTCACCTTCCGGGAAAAAGAAAGCTATCAACCCAACTAGGCGCGATCCTTGTGTATATAGCCATTATTGGAGGATTAGCGATATACGGGATGCAACATAATGGGAACAGTCAAGCATATGACCTAATGCAAATTGATGAGTTAATGCAAGAGGAGAACTTTCAAGAAGTAATTGATATTGCAACAGAGGGCCTTAACAAAGAAGGGGAGCTAGAGGCTAACCTTTTGTTTCAAAGATCTTATGCTCACATCCAGATAGGGAATTATGAACAGGCGCAAGAAGACTTGGAAAGAACCATTGAAATGGACGATACCTTTGCAGAAGCTCATTATAATTTAGCTATTCTTTATGGAAATCAAGGAGATTTGACAAAAGCTAGAGAGGCAATTGAACGTGCCAAGGAATTGAATCCTGATGATGAAAAGACTAATAGTCTATATGAACAAATCATGGAATAAAATCCATAGACACGGAGATGAAATTGTAAAACAAGATCCGAACTATGATAATTTTATATTATCTGGTCCGGATTTTGCTTTTATAAGAAACCCTATTCTGTTGTCAACTTATATTTTTGAATAAGTTGCTGTTTTTTACCGTTTAATTCAAATAATACAAGCAGGTGGTCATGATCTTTGCTGAAAAGAATAATCGGAATATAACTATTTGGCTTTTGGTTGTTTTTTGCTGTGGCGGGGATAATGTAGTTCTTGTAAAGTCCCTCCCAGAGCTGTCCGATTATTTTATCCGTATCCTGCTGGGAAAGAGAAGGCAGTGGTTTCGACTGATAAGTAGTCAGGCTTGTTAACGGGACAGAAAGATAGTTGCTACTGTCAATATCAAAATGTGTAAAAAGCTGATTCCAATGGAATATTAATTGCTGACGTGTCGTTTTTTCTAAAAGATTTAACCACTCTGCCTCATAATTATTTTGAGGTTTTTCGAAAGATTCTAATGCTGAGGTTGGAGAGTCAATAACATATAGCTGATCGTATGATAGATGTTGAATGCTTTGTATTGATTTATCTTGTTGATGCACTTCCCCGTGATGAAACGTAATAGCCTGAAAAAGGCTGCTATCTTCGTGGAATAATCTTTCTTTCATAATAATCGTATCTGTATCTTGCTTCCATTTACTGCGCACACCACGAAGTCTGCCATTATCAAATAAAAGGGAGGCATCTTGTCGTAAGTAGATTGGGCTGTCACTGATGGAAGTGGTTGCCCATTGTATTTCATATGAATCCTCCCCGTTTTCTGAAAATAACGTTATGTCTGTTTGTGTTTGCTCAAATTGCTGCGTTTTTGTTAATGGAAAATAAGTTATGGCTGGAAGTGTATTAGTTTTTACAATGTAAAGAATAATTGCTGTCGTTATAGAAACAATTAGAACGGAAAGATATCCCCATTTATTCATCAACTATTCACCCTTTAGAGTAGCTTGTCTACTCCATTGTATGAAACAGAATGGAAAGATATGTTATATGCATAGAAATCACCTCAACTTGTCAAACTACCATTATGAATAAAAAGAGTTGGGTGAAATTATGGCGGAAGAAAACAAAGAAAAGGTTATGTATGCCAGTTTTGATAAAAATGTAGCCTATCTAGCCAAAAGGCTAGGCGTGGATAAAAGCTTTGACATTATTCAATTAGATCTGGAATATGCTGGTAGACGAATGGCTTTATTTCTAATTGATGGGTTTGCAAAAGATGATATTCTCCATCTATTAATGAAATTACTTGCAAAGTTAGATAAGGAAGAAATTGAACCAGACCCTTTGTCTAAACTAATTAAAACTTATATTCCTTATGTAGAAATTGATCAAGTAGATGATCTAAAGCTGGCTGCAGATCAAATACTTGCGGGACCTTCAGCTCTAGTCGTAGAAGGAATTGACAAAGTAATTATGATTGATGCACGGACCTATCCGGCCAGAACTCCTGCCGAACCGGATTTGGAGCGTGTTGTAAGAGGATCAAGGGATGGCTATGTTGAAACCCTTGTCTTTAATACTGCCCTTACACGCAGGAGAGTTCGAGACCGTTCACTACGTATGGAATATACTCAGGTTGGACGTCGGTCTAAAACAGATGTCTGTATTTGTTATATTGAAGATATAGCAGATATGGAAAGAGTCAATCATTTAAAACATATTTTAGATAAAATTGATACAGATGGTCTTCCAATGGCGGAAAAAACAATCGAAGAATTTTTGAGTGGGAGGCATTGGAATCCTTATCCCACAGTTCGATACACAGAAAGACCGGATACAGCAGCATCTCATCTTTATGAGGGGCATGTATTACTTATTATTGACGGGTCCCCAAGTGTCATGATAACGCCAGCAACATATTGGCATCATCTGCAACATGCAGAGGAATACCGTCAAAAACCATTGGTTGGTGCATATTTAAGGTTAATAAGGTTTATCGCCGTATTCGCATCTATCTTCATTCTCCCGTTATATTATCTATTCTCTACAAATCCTGACCTTCTACCAGTGGGATTGGAGTTTATCGGTCCATCCGAAATGGGGGTCGTCCCGTTATTGGCACAATTTATAATTGCAGAAATAGGAATAGATGTGTTACGAATGGCAGCTATTCATACACCATCCTCGTTAGCGACTGCTCTAGGGTTAGTGGCAGCCATTTTAATTGGTCAAATATCGGTCGAAGTTGGTTGGTTTTCAAATGAAGTTGTTTTGTATCTTGCAGTAGCTGCTATTGGAACATATGCCACACCTAGTTATGAAATGAGTTTAGCGAATCGCTTAGTACGTATCTTCTTGCTAATCTGTACTTCCTTGTTTGGCGTGATGGGGTATATAACTGGGATAACACTGTGGCTACTCTATTTAGCCAGGATGCAATCTTTTCAAATTCCTTATTTCTGGCCATTTTTACCATTTTCATACCGGCCATTTCGGGATATCTTTGTACGGGCACCAATTCCATTAAAAAATAGAAGGCCAGCCTTTCTAAATCCGCAGGACCCCGATCGATAAGGGACTGCGGATTTTAATCGTATAGGTAATGTTGGCGCACAAATCAGGTTATGCTCCTGTTGACTCCCTGGTAATGACGGTATTCCTATTACATATAAAGTTTGCTATAATTAAATTTGGTGATTTTTATGAAAACAGTTTATGATGTACAGCAATTACTTAAACGTTATGGCTCGTTTATCTATACGGGAGATCGTTTGGGTGATTTAGAATTGATGGATATGGAACTTACAGAGTTATATAAATGGAATTTTATTAGCAATCAAGATTATACGTTTGCTAAATTGCTTTTACGAAAACAAATGGAGCAGTTAAAAAAAGAAACAGGGGAGAGCGATTCAAATGGGACAACGTGACTGGATTGTTGGCGTGGATGTTGGGGGAACGACAGTAAAAATCGGTATTATCTCCGCGGAGGGGGATATACAAAGTAAATGGGAAATTAAAACAGATAAAACAGATGGTGGTCAGCGTATTATGGATGATGTTTGGACGTCTATTGACCAAAAGCTTGCTGAAGCCGCAATTCCTGCCTCACAGGTATTAGGTATTGGTATGGGGGCTCCTGGGTTTATCGATGGAGAGACTGGTTATATATATGAAGCAGTAAATATTGGCTGGAAGGAGTATGATTTACCAGCACATTTGAAAGGACTTTCCGGACTGCCGGTGTTTGTGGAGAATGATGCTAATGTAGCCGTTCTCGGCGAGAATTGGAAGGGAGCAGGAAGACAAGAAAAAAATGTAATTGCCATTACACTTGGAACTGGAGTTGGTGGTGGTATTATTGCAAATGGAGAAATTGTTAACGGGGCAAATGGAATGGCTGGTGAAATTGGCCATATGACCATCGAGAAAAATGGAAAGCCATGCAATTGTGGCAGATATGGTTGTTTAGAGACCATTGCTTCTGCTACAGGGATCGTTAGACAAGCATTGGATATAATCAAAGCCGGTAATAGTTCTGGGATGCTTATGGAGCATTACCAAAAGCACGGAGACATTACTACGAAAGACATTTTTCAATTTGCAGCTGCAGGTGATAAGGAAGCGACATCCATTATCGAGTATACAGCCGATATTTTAGGCATGGTAATAGCAAATATGGGGACGATCATTAACCCTTCTAGAGTTTTGATTGGTGGTGGCGTTTCTAAAGCTGGTAATCAGTTATTGGATGAAATTCAAGCAGCATTTAACAAGTATGCACTGGAGAGAGTTAAAGAGATTTGTGGGATGAGAATTGCCGAACTGGGAAACGATGCTGGTATCATTGGTGCTGCTTTTCTTGTAAAACAAAAATTGCTTCATGTTACCTTCTAATGTGGACAAATCTCTATTATTCTCAAAACCTATTTAATTAATTGGTGATATATTGAAACTTTTATTATATGCAAAACGTCATATAGTTATATAGGTTTTTACAGAAAACATACATGCTTTTAACCTTGTGTTTATAAACTGAAAGCAGGGGAAATTTACATGAAGAAGATCTTGAGCGACATCACTCATTTAATCTCGGTAAATTTCAAAATCTGTAGAACATAGCTCATGGTTGTTTCATAATTTTTTATGCGAGAATTACACGGGCATACATGTGCGTTTTTGAATAAGTATAGAGAGGAAAGCAGGAGGAAACGGAAATGATGTTTAACCAAAAGAGAATACCTTTGTTCGTTATTGCTACTATTTTATTTGGAATAAAGACATATATCGTATACCGGTTTATGTTTAACATTGATTTAGAAAATATATTGCAAGAGATTATATTATTTATAAACCCTTTTGTTTCAGCTTTCTTGTTTTTTGCGGTTAGTGTATGGTTTAAAAAAACATCACGGCAAATGAAGTATATTCGCTATATGGCTCTAATTGCTACTGGTGTGATTTTTGCTAATATCGTGTTTTATCGGTCCTTTGCTGATTTCATAACGATTCCGCAGCTTTTTCAGGGAAGCAATGCTGCAGACTTAGGTGAGAGTATTGTCTCACTAATAAAGCCATACGATATTCTAATCTTTACTGATGTGGCGATTATTTGGTATTTAAGTAGAAATAGACTAGATAGCTTCATTGTAGACTTTTCAAGAAGAGGAAAAGTATTTGCCTTATCCATGTCATTTCTGTTGCTTGCAGGTAACTTTTTTCTAGCAGAAGTGGAACGGCCACAGCTTTTTACCAGAGCTTTCGACCGGGAATACCTTGTAAAGAATATTGGATTATTTAATTACCATTTATATGATATAGGAATTAACACGAAAGCAACTACCCAAAAAGTATTTGCAGATGGTAACGAAATTCCAGAAATTAAAGCGTATGTGGAAGAAAACATTAAAACAGATCAAAAATCAGATATGTTCGGTGTTGCAAAGAATAAGAATGTCATCTTTATAAATGCCGAGTCTTTACAAAGTTTTGTTATTAATGATGAAGTAAATGGTGAAGAAATTACCCCCTTCTTAAATAGCCTGACAGAAGATGAAGACACGTATTACTTTGAAAATTTTTATCACCAAACAGAGCAAGGGAAAACGTCTGATTCAGAGTTTTTAGTGGAAAACTCCCTTTATCCATTGTCTCGTGGGGCTGTATTCTTTACACAAGCCCAAAATGAGTACCGTGCCATGCCAGAAATTATGGGGAAAGCAGGATACAATTCGGTTGTTTTTCATGCTAATAACAAAACGTTCTGGAACAGGGACCAGATGTACGAAAGCCTGGATGTTGATAAATTTTACGGGGAAGAGGCTTATGAAGTAACAGAAGACAACTCTGTGGGCTGGGGACTTAAAGATAAGCCATTCTTTGAACAGTCGATTGATCATCTTCAATCATTAGATGAACCGTATTATTCTAAGTTCATCACTTTGACAAATCATTTTCCTTTTGAATTACCTGAAGAAGACAGGTCAATTGAACCGTATGATTCTAATTCAGCAACGTTGAACAATTACTTTCCGACAGTACGCTATATGGATGAATCAATTGAGCAGTTTTTTGCACAGCTGAAAGCTAATGGCTTGTATGAGGATTCTATTATTGTCATAATGGGGGACCACTATGGTATTAGTGCGAATCATAATCGGGCTATGAGTCAATATTTAGGTGAGGAAGAAATTACCCCATTTGACCAGACGCAGCTTCAACGTGTACCATTTTTTATCCATATACCTGGTCATGGAAAAGGGGAGGTTCGCTCTGAAGTATCTGGCCAAATTGATGTTAAACCTACCATATTAAATTTGTTAGGTATCGAACATCAGAATGACATTTATTTCGGAAATGATTTATTCTCAGAGGATAGAAAAGACTATATTGCTTTAAGAAACGGTGATTTTATAAGTGAGGATTATATCTTTGCAAGTGGTATTTGCTATGATCGTCAGTCTGGGGAACAAGTTAAGGAAGAGAGTGATGATTCGATTGATAGTTCGCTTGCTGAAGATTCAGCCTGCACACCAATTAAGAAACAAGTAGAGCAAGAGCTGGGTTATTCAGATGATCTTATTTATGGGGATCTATTTAGATTTATGGAATTTGAAAAATAACATTATGTAATTCAGAATATGGTGGGGTTAATCGTAGCATTTAGATAGCTAAGCATTAACCCTACGAAAAGAAATTAAAATGCCGAACGAAACTCTTAGCCAATTAGGTGATTTCCCCCTAAGGGCTTAAAAAGTCGTTCGGCATTTGCATTATTACGATTAATTATTCGTTCTTTCCCACTTAAGCAGAAATTTCGGTAATGATGGTTGCGATGGAAAAGAATCCAAAAACAGCTGCAGTCAGCGCTGAAAAGGCCAAAGCAAAGAAGTTCTTGTATTTGAGTTGTCGTATAACAGATACAACAGCAAGTAATGCAACCAATAAAAATAAAATAGCTAATACGATATGCACTTGGTTTTACCCCCTTGTTCAGTTCATAAAATTGATAAGTGAATTTCATTTATATTATTATGTAACTAACCAATATAATATTTATTTTATAGTATTTCACAACGATTGTCGAGAAATACCTGCCATTAAATTTACACAATTATGACTTTCTACAGGAGGGATAAATATGGAGATAAAAACATTACCATTAGGGCCACTAGGTACAAATTGTTATATATTACATACAACAAAGCATGCATTGATCGTTGATCCAGGAGGTAATCCGGAAAAAGTAATCGAACTCATGGAAAAATATAAACTGATTCCTAAAGCTATCTTGTTAACGCATGCCCACTTTGACCATATTGGAGCAGTACAAGAACTTAGAGAAAAGTACCAGCTGGGTGTCTACTTACATGCAAATGAGAGAGACTGGCTTCAAGATGCCTCTCTAAACGGTTCACTTCATTTTATTGGAGAACAAATTACTACCAATGAGCCAGATCACTTCTTTAAGGAAGGAGAAATGGAAATTGCAGGGATCTCCTTTCAAATCCTTCATACACCAGGACATTCTCCAGGAAGTGTTAGCTTTGTATTTCCAAAAGAATCTATCGTCGTTAGTGGTGACGTGCTATTTAGGCAGGGGATTGGAAGAACGGATCTAAGTGGGGGAGATATAGGAATGCTAGAAAGAAGTATTAAAAATAAATTGTACGCCCTTGATGACAGCTACACTGTTTATCCAGGCCATGGGCCGGAGACAACTATTAAATATGAAAAACAATATAATGCTTTTTTCCCGGCTTAGCTAATTTAAAAAACAGGGCACCTGTCAGTTGTTGACAGAAGCCCTGTTTCTTAATGTCCGAAACCAGGTACGAGTATAAATTCAGAGTACCATGTAAACCCGATAAAAAATACCGTACAATAAGCCCCGAATAAATACATATACATACGCTCAGATAATTTCAAATAACTTACTGCAAGGAAAAATGCCGTTTGAACCAGGAATAGAAGAGCTGCTCCATTCATACCTCCGACAAAAAACATGACGGTAAATATACCAGTCCAAAAGGCAAGCACGCGAAACATTCGATCCATGCTTCCCCCTCCTTCTAGGTAACCTTTTCATAGTTATTATAAACGACCTTCTGTTACTTGTAAACGAATCTTGCTAAACAAACATAATGTTTTCAAAATAAAGGAAATCTTTTTTTGCAAACGATACCAAATGTCCATTAAATCCTTATTACTTTTGTAGTGTAACCAAAACAGCATATGTTATAAGTAGAAGAAGGCCTTAATCGAACAAGCCTTCTAAAGCCAAAGTACTCTCAAAGCTTTTCACAGCATTTTTATCCGTTGTAATTGTAAAGGTTAGTCGGCTGAAAGCATCATCAATTTTCTGTAAATGAACAGCTACATTTCCATAAGGGAAAGTGTAAGTGGCAGTGTCAATTGTAGAGCCGTGCTCCTTTAATTCCTCTATTAGTAGTTGCCTGGACGCTTGATAAAGGGTTTCTATTTTGGTTTGTTCCAACTGAGTGTCTGTCATGGAGAGTTCATTTCGATATGCAGAAGTATTGTGAAATAGAAATACAAAGACGATGGCAATGATTAATAGCACTGCAGGAAGAACAAATCCTTGTTCATTTGTTGTAAAATACGATTGTTTTTTCATAGTTTTCACCATCAACCATTGTAACTGATATGGAAAAGCCGTAATCTAAAGGTCTAAAATGAATTGCTTCTACGTCTCGCAAATATATTTCATGTCCTGTTCCATTAACCCTGCGACGGATCAAACTACCGTATAACTCCAAGGTACTGCTTATCCCACTAAGAAGATTAAGCTGTATGATGCGTCCTGTATCCTTTAATTCATAGCTTATTGCCTGTTTAACATCATCCTGAACAAAGGTGAAGAACTGTTGGACAGATAGATCTTGTTCATAAAAAGAAACATCTGAAGACTTAAGTATGGTACTTAGTAAAGGAAGACATAAGGCTAGGAAGCTGACTGCTAACAGGGACTGAATCATCGTAAATCCTCTATCGTTTTTCAGGAATACCATATAAACAGATCGTTTCTGTTTCATTTCTAAAATTTCTCCAATCTGCACATCCTTTAATCAATTCGTCTTCTCGAGTAAAACGGTAAGAAATGTTAAGCGTCTGAACCGTTTCCTGATAGTGATAGGGAAGAGGGTGATCTTTAGCCCATAAAAATGGCTGTAAATTTTCGAATATCTGCTGGTTCACGTCTCTCCTTTCTTTAAGAATTTTACTTTCTGTTGCCAAGAGTTGAAAAAGCGGCATTATCGTAATCACCACAGTTGTTAATATTGTAATTGCAGTTAACACTTCGACCAAGGTAAAGCCCTTATTGTTTCTCAAGGTAAAACCTTCCCTTTCCAAATGGAAAGACCATTCGATAATGTTGGATAGGCCCACTTATGAAGAGAGTTCTTGGGTTTTTTATGTTCCCATTGTGATTGAAGTTGATCGTTCGGTTAGTTCTTGTATCAATGGTAAGGCCATCTGGATAGTCACGTATAATCTCGCTTTGTTCAGAACGAACCAGATAACTGTCCTCGTAAAACGTTATCCGGTTCATCCCTGTCGATATGGTTGATCGCTGTTGTATATTCATGACATCAGAAGCGAGTGTATTAAGAAACTGCTTTTCCTGCTGTTCCTTTAGGACTCTAAATTCTAAGGGGAATGCTATTAATGCCATTACACTAAGCATGCTCAAAACAACCAACATCTCTATAAGCGTAAAACCATCTTCTTTCATACACTTACCTATGAACTAGGTTCCGATACTTTGCCATCTGCATATCCTAACAACTCATTATTGGAGCAAGTTTTCTGTTCAGCAGTAATATAGTTATTCTCTACTAAAATGTCTAATGTTGCAGGGTATTCGCGTTTATCAAGATAATAAGCATCTACTTGAGCTTGTACAACAGCCACTAGTGCCTCACAACCTTTTGCATCTACTTCTTGGCTTTTGCCGCTAAGACTCGGAATGAAGAGTAATATTAAAATCGAAATAATCATTAACACAATTAACATTTCGATCAGTGTAAAACCACGGTTATTGTTAAACATCATCATTCTCCTTTAAATAGTTTTTATTAACTCGTACATGGGCCACATAATCGTAATATAAATAAATATTATGAACCCTGCTAACACTAGAAAAAAGACTGGTTGAACGTATGCCATTAGTTTAAGGGTTTTCCGCTTCATCTCTTCCATTGATACTTCTGTAAACATATCGAGGTCCAGTATTAAATGCTTTGTATTCGTTTCCTGGTTGAACAAAAAAGGAAGCTGTTTATCAATTAGAGGTAATGAATCAAGAAGAGAAGATAAGGAATATCCCTTGGATAGTTCTTTGTTTAAAAATGAAGCGTAATAAGAAATGATACGGTGTTTTTTTAAAGCACTCATTTGTTGCATGACTTCTGCGTAGGAAATACCCGTCTTAAGAAGCGAACTGAAATGTGCAGCAAAGGTCATGGAGGTTGAGGCTTTGCAATAAGTTTTGTATATCGGGATTCTCTGATAAATTTTAAGCAAGGTTGCGGTGGACAATCTATTTGTTACCAGTGGCCAGATGCAAATAATAAACAATCCTATAGCTACTATAGAGATTAATAAATAGATGAGATAATCTAAGAACAGCATAAATAAAACTAGCGTGGAAGAAGCTGAATTAGATTGGAAAAGGTTTGTGAAGGAAGGAAGTACCACCTGTTTCATTAGGTATAACAGAAAGCAAAATATAATGAAAAGGAGAAGAGGATAGCGTGTAATTTGCTTTATTTTTTTCATGTAATAAATACGATCATTAAATGTATCTGCTGCTTTTTTTACGCTCTCCTCAAGATTACCAGTTGTTCTGCTGAGGTAAAGATGATTCACAATATGAGGATCAAATAACGCTTTTTCGAATGCTGCATCAATTGGTTCTCCTGCCGCTAGTTCTGCTGTAATCGTATTAGCGGAAGTAACGAATTTATTCTCCCATTTTATTCGCTCCAATGCAGGCATAAGCGCATAGCCAATTGTTAATAAACGGTGCAGTCGAGATAGGAAAGCCAATTGAATGTCATGGCTTGGCCTGTAATTCTTGATAAACAGTTTTTGAAATAAAGCCATATGCATAAGCCTTCTTTCTTAAATGCTCAAACGAACAAAAGGAAACGCCTGTATTTCTATTTCTTTCGCGAATTGTTTTTTCTAATTGTCTGCCATCTAGCAATTCCATAATCGCAGCGCGCCGCTTTATGCTCCCGTTTATTTGGACTGGAAGCAATTCAAGCGAGGCAACTGCCAGTAACGATTGTTCTAAATCACTTTGCTTTAATCCCATTTCCAACAGTCTGTGCACGGTACCGATCGTATTTTTTGCGTGTAGTGTACTGAACACTAAATGTCCTGTTAAAGATGCGTCAAATGCAAATTTGGCTGTAAATGCATCGCGTATTTCTCCTACCATAATAATATCTGGATCATGTCTTAAAGCCGCCTTTAATCCCGCTTGATACGTAACACCAGCTTTTTCATTAACTTGAACTTGTAGCATATTATCCATCTTTCGTTCGATGGGGTCTTCTAACGTAATGGTTTGGTAGGATTTCTCATGAAGAATTGACTGGAGTAAGGCGTACAACGTGGTGGTTTTTCCACTGCCAGTCGGGCCAGTGAGTAGGATAATTCCGGCACGACTAGATACCCATTTTTTCAGCTGTTGCAACTGGTATGGAAACAGAAAGAGCTGGTCTAGTGTAAAATTTGTTTGTTCTGGGAGTAGTCGTATCGCTAAGCTTTCATGTTGCTTTACAGGGAGGGTGGATAACCTTAAGGATACTAATTTATCGGTAGTTTGGTGGGTAAGTGTTCCGTTTTGTGGTTTTCTTATTTCTCCAATATCCATACCCGAAGCAAATTTGTAATAAGATAACAAGGAGCGGTAGGTTGAAATGGGGAGGGTGGAATACAAAACACGTTTGCCATGAATACGGAAGTAAACATCGGTACCTGATTCAACGGGGTAAAAGTGAATGTCGGTGGCTAATTCGCGAAAAGCTTCTGTGAAAATTTTATCGGATAGTGCAGCAGCATGAGTCAAAAAGTTTCACCTCCTATAGCATCTTTTGCACCATATTGGTTTATTCGACGTAATTCGGAAGACTCCTGCTTTTTTCTAAATTTTTTTGTATAAAAAGAAATTAAATGGCCCAACCTAATTAGAACACTATCAATAGGGATGATGTACATGTCTGGAAATGATTATCTAAAATTTATGACAGAGCAAGTTGTTTCTTATATTGACCTACCGGCGGAGGAGCGGAAAAAAAGAAAGAAAAAGGAAAAATCCTCTAAACCTGCTTATAGTTCTCGTTGGCTGGGAGTACTTCCATTTGCATTAAAAGTTTTTTTTAGAAAATAGAAAAGAACGTTTCTTACAGTAACTGAAAAAGCGTTAGCTGAACAAAGCGAAAACGGACGATTACGGGATATTATTTTCCAATAAACCTGTGATCGTCCTTTTAATATGCTATTTACCGTATTCTCAATGTTTATCCCACCTTAACTGGCAGTAAGACCCCGGGGAACAACTGCCTGTAAAGGTCCGATTCGTTCAACTAACATTTGGTGGGGGGGAAGGAAGCTCCCACCAAATGAAGTTTCACTTTATAACCGTGTAAGATAAAACATTCCCCCATTAATTACCTCATACGTTATAACAGGCCGATATCTTTCTTCAATTTCTGCCATTTCCCTTTGCATTGTCTCTTTTTCAGTATCCATTTGGTCGACATAAAAATGTTCTAAGGTCAAAATATCTTCCTTCATGGCTGCTAAAGAAGCATCTGCCCAATCATGCGTTTGGTTTTTTATATAGTTATCAATTACTGCCTCCATTCGTCTGAAACCACTACTAAGGCGGATGATCGGCGAAATGGTATAACAATAATCTGATATGGTTTGTTGTAAGGGAATTGTTTTCAAAGTTTCCATCATCTCTGATCTCATCTCACCTGTCACCATTTGCAAACCTAATGAAAACATCTCTTCTTTTTTCTGTTTCCCTTTGTAGCTCACCTTTAAATTAATAACAAGCCATGGATATAAAGGTGTATTAACATGTGTGTCAACTCGCTGAAAAAGCTTTGTGTACCTTTCATGCTGTTTTAGATGCCGGAGGATTTGTTGGAGCCGAGGACTGCCAAAATGGATCCATTCTCCATTTTCTTCTCTTTTATTAGGATTTGTAATAAAAGACAACTGTTTTGGTTCACCTTCACGACCCATTTTCTTAATATAGTGCCAATAAAATGGTCTGTTCATTAAGGCTCTGTCCATTTTTTCCGTTAGCTGTATTTGGAGCACGCCATTTGTGTTTTCAAGCACTTCACAGTGATGTGCTTGGAAATAGGAAGCAAGAAAAGCGTTTAGATCGTTAATTGCCATATTGTTCCTCCTGTCTTGTCGATTCAATCGTATTGCTTAAGACATGGGAAAGATTATCAAGCTTTATTTTTGCTTCTCCCATTGATTCAGATTCGGAATAAATTAACGAAATTTCCTTTTCTATATTGGTAATTTCAAGCTCTGCTAAAATAGCGTCTAAATCTCCTATAACCTTTTCAAACAACTCAATTTTTTCATATAGTAAAGTCATTATATGTTCCTCTATTGTTCCTCGAATAGCAAAATTGTAAATGTGTACATCATTTTCTTGTCCATACCGATGAATTCTGCCAATTCGTTGTTCAAGTCGCATTGGATTCCATGGGAGGTCATAGTTAATCATATAGCTGCAAAACTGGAGATTGATTCCTTCACCGCCTGCTTCCGTTGCAATTAACACTTGAGCATGGTCTTTAAACAATTGGCGCATCCAATCCTTTTTACCTCTTTTAAAGCCACCACGAAAGGGAACAGAAGAGATACCGTGCTGCTTTAAATACCATTGCAAATACAACTGAGTAGCACGGTATTCTGTGAAAACGATTATTTTGTTATCACCAAGTTCCTTTATTAACTCAATGAGCTTTTCTGCTTTCTTATGGTGTGGAAGTATTTCAATTTTACTAGTGAGATGCTGGACAAATTCATTTGGCCCGTTTGTTTCTAGGAGTTTTGCTAAAGAAAGAAAACATGCTTCTCTGGAAGAACATAACTCTCTTAGGTACGTAATCTTCGCAAAAGAACTTTGGTGAATACTCTGTTCTAATAACTGGTACACTTCTTTTTCTGGATCAGAAAATTCCAGCCAGACTGTCTCTATTTTTCGTTTTGTATTTTTAATTACTGTTTCTGCTCTCGTATTCCGAACCATTACTTTTTGAACCAATTGTTTGAGAAACAGATCATCTTTCATTTTTGTACGGTCTTTGCCAAATTTATTTAGAAAGTCATCATAGTTTCCGAGATGACCTGGCTTTAAAATAGACACAAGGTTAAATATTTCCACCAGCTTATTTTGCACAGGTGTTGCAGTTAATAATAAGCAATATTTTTTCTTTAATAAACGTACAAACTCGTAATTTTTGGTTTTATGGTTTTTAAGTTTATGTGCCTCGTCAATTAGAATTAGATCATAATCAATATCAAGAATCTTTTCCCGATGGGGCGAACGCTTTGCCGTATCCATAGAGGATATTATGATGTCATACTCCTCCCAAGCATAATTTCTCCGATGCCCAATAGCAGGTATGTAGAATTTCTCATTCAGTTCTTTTTCCCATTGGTTTACGAGTGAAGCAGGAACTAGAATTAAAATTTTCTTGATCAAACCCCTAATCATATATTCTTTCATAATTAAGCCCGCTTCGATTGTTTTACCAAGTCCTACTTCGTCTGCAAGAATCGCCCGCCCGTTCATTTGTTCAATAACTTGTTGGGCGGTAGAAACTTGATGGTCCATGAAATTCACATGTGGTAAAAAATCAAGTGCCCGTAAACCGTGAAAATCTGGAGTCATTGTGGTTAGCTCGGCCTCATAAGTCATCGAAAACAATTCCCAGGATGATAAGGCCTCCCCTTTTTCAAGCTCTGAATTGAGTTGTTCGATATATTGTAAATCCTTCTGAACAGTAATTTCATTCATATGATACTTCCTTTTTCAAATTTATTAAGAGTTTCTTCATAATTTCTACTTTGCTCTTAATTTCTATGCTATAATGAATGTGAAATTAGAGCTTTCTCTGTAAGGTAGTACATAGTATATCCAACTTCAACTTTTTCATAAAAGCGAATGAATACATGGGGAGAGATTATCGTTCTATATTATCAGTTTGAAAGAACGATAACGCCGAAGGAGCAAGCAATCATGCGAATCTCTCAGGCAAAAAGACTCTTGTAGGACGCAACTCTGGAGAGAGTTTACATAGGTAAACCGCCCAAGAAGCAAATAGCTGTTATCAGTAAATGGGACAGCTGTGCAACTTTCTGGTCTAAGGACAGAGATTTCATTGTTTAACAGTGGAATCTCTGTCTTTTTTTATAGATATAAGTTGATATAAGTACATTTTACCTTGCTAGCAATGAACAGTTATTTACTGTTAGAGAGAAGCAGATGAAGATTATTCTATTTTTTTAGACTAGTTGGTGAAAAGGAGTGAAATTGATGGCTGAATTGAAGCGCACCCCATTATACCCGGAATATCAAAAAAGTGGAGCGAAAACAATTGATTTTGGAGGGTGGGATCTTCCTGTTCAATTTTCTAGTATTAAACAAGAGCATCATGTCACAAGAACGAAGGCAGGATTGTTTGATGTATCACACATGGGCGAAATACATGTCACTGGACCGAAAAGCCAAACATTTCTTCAAAAGATGACGACAAATGATGTTGCAAAACTTGTTCCTGGTCGAGCGCAGTATACTATTATGTGTTACCCAGACGGAGGAACTGTTGATGATTTTATTATCTATATGTTAGCTGAAAATGATTATTTACTTGTTGTGAATGCTGCAAATACAGAGAAAGATTACGACTGGTTGGTAGAAAACAACAATGAATCAACGGATGTACTTATTAAAAATGTTTCAGAGGAATACGTGCAGTTAGCATTACAAGGACCATTTGCGGAAAAAATTTTACAAAAGCTGACGGATACAGATCTAAGCGCTATTAAATTTTTCCGGTTTGACCAGGAAGTTAAAATTGGCAACATTCAAAGCACAGCTCTCGTTTCAAGAACAGGCTACACAGGGGAAGACGGTTTTGAAATTTACATTGAAAAAAATGCTGGTCCTGCTCTATGGAATCTTTTATTGAAAGAAGGGAAAGAGCAAGGGGTGGAACCGATCGGTCTTGGAGCAAGAGACACCCTACGTTTTGAGGCAAATCTAGCACTCTATGGACAAGAGCTTTCCGCTACGATTTCTCCAATTGAAGCTGGGTTATCATTCGCCGTGAAGGTAGATAAGGGAGACTTTATCGGACGTGATGTATTGAAGGAACAAGTCGAAAAAGGCGCCGATCGTAAGCTGGTTGGGATTGAAATGATAGATAAAGGGATTCCAAGACATGGTTATAAAGTCTTTTATGAGGGGGAGGAGGTTGGATTTGTAACATCTGGAACCCAATCACCAACCTTAAACAAAAATGTTGGCCTTGCACTTGTCAAGCGAGCGTATGCTAATTTGGATCAGCAATTAACGGTACAGGTAAGGAATCGTGCATTAAAATGTGTGGTGACCAAAACACCTTTTTATAAGAGAGAAAAATAGGGGAGGGAACATAATGGAATTTCGATATCTACCAATGACTGATTCGGATAAACAGGAAATGCTAGCAACGATTGGGGTGGATTCTACAGAAGCACTCTTTGCAGATATACCAGAAAAAATTCGTTATAGAGAGGAACTACAGTTAAAAAAGCCGGCAAATGAAGCGCAGTTAAAACAAGAACTTGCTAATATGGCGAAGAGAAATGTGAACTTAAAAACGCACGCTTCATTTTTGGGGGCTGGTGTCTATGATCATTACATTCCATCGGTAGTGGACCATGTGATTTCCAGATCTGAGTTTTATACAGCGTATACGCCGTATCAGCCGGAAATTTCTCAAGGTGAATTACAGGCTATCTTTGAATTTCAGACAATGATCTCTGAGTTAACGGGCTTACCAGTCGCAAACTCCTCCATGTATGATGGCGGGACTTCATTAGCAGAAGCTGTGAACTTAAGTGCTGCCCACACGAAACGCAAGAAGGTTCTTGTTTCCAAAGCAGTTCATCCTGAATCACGTGCTGTTATTGAGACCTATGCAAAAGGTCCAGAATTAGAAATTATTGAGATCGATTGTGATAACGGGGTAACAAATTTGCAGCAATTAGCAGAAGCTATTGACGAAAATACTGCAAGTGTCGTGGTACAATATCCAAATTTCTTTGGTCAGGTCGAGCCGCTAGAAAAAATAAATGCCTTAGTTAAGAACCAATCTAAAACAATGCTAATCACATCCAGTAACCCACTAGCTCTTGGATACTTGACACCGCCAGGGGAATTTGGTGCAGACATTGTCGTGGGTGATACGCAGGTTTTTGGTATTCCGGCGCAATTTGGTGGTCCCCATTGTGGGTATTTTGCCACTACAGAAAAATTAATGCGTAAGGTCCCGGGCCGTCTAGTAGGGCAAACGGTTGACGAGGAAGGGGTCCGAGGCTTTGTTTTAACATTGCAGGCAAGAGAACAGCATATTCGCAGAGATAAGGCTACTTCCAATATTTGTTCGAACCAGGCGTTAAATGCTCTCGCAAGCTCTGTTGCCATGAGTTCGATTGGCAAACATGGTTTACGTAAAATGGCAGTGTTAAATATGAAGAAAGCACGTTACATGAAACAGAAACTTGCTGAGGCAGGATTACGTGTCGTCCATCAGGGCATGTACTTTAATGAATTAGTTGTAGAGCTTGGGTCAAATGTGTCTGAAATAAATAAAAAGCTTGTTGATAAGGGATTTATAGGTGGGTATGAATTAGAAAAAGCTTACCCCGAATTAAAAAATCATATGTTAATTGCCGTAACAGAGAGCCGTACAAAAGAAGAAATCGATACTTTTGTGAAGGAATTGGGGGATTTACATGAATAGCAAGGATTTTCCGTTAATTTTTGAACGTAGTAAAGAAGGGCGTACAAGCTATAGCCTACCTGAGTTGGATATTCCGGAAATTGATCTGGATGCAGAAATGGAAAGTACCTATATTCGCAGTAATCCTGCAGAGTTGCCTGAGGTAAGTGAACTAGACATTATGCGCCATTATACTGGGTTGTCTAATCGTAATTATGGGGTAGATTCGGGATTTTATCCATTAGGCTCTTGCACAATGAAATATAATCCGAAAATGAATGAAGATGTGGCAAGAATGGATGGTTTCAGTCATATTCATCCATACCAAGAGGCTGAGACCGTCCAAGGTGCGATGGAAATGATGTATGACTTGCAAACTTCTCTTAAAGAAATTACAGGCATGCATGAAGTCTCCTTGCAATCAGCTGCTGGGGCCCACGGGGAATGGACAGCACTTATGATGATTCGCGCTTTCCATGAAGCAAATGGGGACACTCATCGAACGAAGGTTATAGTGCCGGATTCAGCCCATGGAACAAACCCTGCTTCTGCGACAGTAGCTGGTTTTAAAGCGGTAACCGTAAAAACGAACGAAATAGGATTAGTAGATCTTGATGATTTAAGACGAGTTGTCGGCGAGGACACAGCTGCACTCATGCTGACAAACCCAAATACGCTTGGCTTATTTGAAACTGAGATCTTAGAAATGGCAGAAATCGTACACGGGGCAGGCGGAAAATTGTATTATGATGGGGCAAACCTTAATGCTATTATGGGATATGCAAGACCTGGTGATATGGGATTTGATGCGGTTCATTTAAACCTTCATAAAACATTTACTGGTCCACATGGCGGAGGCGGCCCTGGTTCAGGTCCAGTAGGTGTATCTGAAGAACTCGCAGCATACTTGCCAAAGCCTTTGCTTACAAAAAATGAGGATCAGTATGTGTTTGATTATGACCGGCCTTCCTCTATTGGCAGAGTTAAACCTTATTATGGTAATTTCGGAATTAATTTGCGCGCCTATACGTATATTCGCACGATGGGAGCAGAAGGACTTAAAAAGGCAAGCGAATATGCCGTACTTAATGCAAATTATATGATGAGAAAGTTGCAGAAGGCATACGACTTACCGTACGATCAACATTGTAAACATGAATTCGTATTATCTGGAAAACGACAAAAGAAATTAGGTGTCAGAACACTGGATATTGCGAAAAGACTGCTTGATTTTGGCTACCATCCACCAACTATTTATTTTCCAATTAATGTAGAGGAAGCAATGATGGTAGAGCCTACAGAAACGGAATCTAAGGAAACACTGGATGCATTTATTGATTCTATGCTGACTATTGCCAAAGAAGTAGAGAATGATCCAGAGACTGTTCAGGAAGCACCGCACAATACGATTGTGAAGCGGATGGATGAAACACTTGCGGCAAGAAAGCCTGTTTTAAGATACCAAAGACAAACGTAAACAAAAAATCCTGAGGTTATAGGGCCTCAGGATTTTTATTGGTTATTTTGTTTTTATTTTACCTGTCCATTTCTTGAAACCGCCTTTAAGCTGGGAAATATCAGAATAGCCTTTTTTATTCAAAAGCTGTGCGGCACGTGCAGAACGTGAACCACTTTGGCAGTAAAGATATACTGGCTTGTCCGGTCTGATCTCAACTAAGCGTTGCTTCATTTGCGTTAATGGTATATTTCGAGCGCCAAGGATGTGCCCTTTTTCAAATTCTTGAGGTTCCCTGACATCAATTAATTGTGCTTTACGGTATCCTTCTCTAAATTGTTGCTCTGTAAGTACCTTTAAGTAGTTACTTTGTCTAAAATAACGAAATACGCCGACTACTAATAAAGCGACAATAGCAATCACTAAAAATTCCATGCTAGTTTCCCCCGTCTGTCCATATACTTCTTTTCTATTATATGCTTAAAATAAGATTTTTTAAAGCATTTTCATTTAATATTATAGGTAAATGCTTTCGTAATATCCTTGGAATACTTGTACAACATAATTATTTCATGTATCCTTTTAATAGAAACAGTTTTGCACTAGATAAAAAAAGATTCTTGAAATGAGGACTGATTATGCCTACACCTAGTATGGAAGATTATATAGAACAAATTTATAATTTAATGGAATCAAAAGGGTATGCGCGGGTTTCTGATATTGCTGAGGCGCTTGAGGTTCACCCTTCTTCTGTTACAAAGATGGTTCAGAAACTTGATAAAGATGACTACTTAAATTATGAAAAATATAGAGGGTTTATACTTACTCCCAAAGGAAAAAAAATTGGAGAGCGACTTGTCTTTCGCCATGAATTACTAGAAGAATTTCTAGAAATTATTGGAGTAGAAAAAGAAAATATATATGAAGATGTAGAAGGAATTGAGCATCATTTAAGCTGGAACTCTATTGACCGAATCGGTGATCTGGTGAATTACTTTAAGCTGGATAGTCAGCGAGTAAGCGAGTTAAGAGATATACAAAAACAAGATGAGAAGTAGTTTTTTTTATCATGAGGCTGGGACGTAACTAAATCATCTATGCTTAAATACGAATAATATGTTTTAGCACCGCTTCGGCAGAACACTCCGCTTTCCACGGGCACGGCCTCAGCCTCCTCGTGGAAAAGGCACCACTGCGGGGTCTTCGGACTCGTGCTGTTCCCGTAGGAGTCTGCGCGTTCTGCCTACGCTAAAATAAGAAAACCCGAACTATGCAAACCTTTATTAACTGATTTGCGAGATAGTTCGGGATTTCATGTGTTAAAAGAACTTTTGCCTCAGCCTCTTTTTAAAAATATAAGGAAGTATAAAAAATTGCCAGTATTTTGTTCTTAGACAGCAACAGCCACGTCGAGCTCCAGCGCCCAGAGACTAGCGCGACTTCCTTTACCTCCGTATGCTTTTGTTCTCCCTCCTTAACTGACAATAAGACCCCAGAGATCAACTACCAGTAAAGGTCCCGTCATTCGACTATCATGTGGTGGGTGAGGAAGGGGAACCCCAGATCATGGAGTTTCACTTTATCGAAAAGTCTGCCTCCTGCATGCATTAATTAGCTTATACTTGCCTAGTGCCAGTGGTCAAAATTACGAGTTCTAATATGGCCCCTTTATGCTTAAAAATGTATAAACGTCATTTGTCTGGCAAAAGGGAGTGGTGTCCATGAAAATTGATGGGGTTTTTTCAGGTGGTGGGGTTAAAGCATATGCCTTTTTAGGGGTTTTAGAAGTTTTAAATAAGCATGAATTAAAACTAGAACGAGTGGCTGGAACCTCAGCAGGTGCTATTGTTGCTTCTTTTTTGGCGGCGGGTTTCAATGTAAAGGATATCCAGGAAAAATTGGATCAACTTGATTTAAAAGCTTTTCAGGATCCCCCTTTAGTAACAAGGTGGTTACCATTTAGTAAGTGGTTTTTTTTATATTTCCAGCTTGGTATTAACAAAGGTGACAAATTAGAAAGTTGGTTATATAACCAGCTTGCTGAAAAGGGAATATATACATTTAATGACCTACCAAGAGGTTATTTGAAGGTAGTAGTTAGTGATCTGACTCTAGGTAAACTCGTTGTCATTCCTGATGATTTAGAAAGAATTTATGGTCTTAATCCACTTCATTTTCCTATTTCTAAAGCAGTTCGTATGAGCGCAGGATTTCCTTATTTTTTTATGCCTAAACAGCTGCCGGGAAAAAGTAAAACAAAAAGTATTATGGTGGATGGTGGGTTATTAAGCAACTTTCCATTATGGATATTTGACAATCAGCGAGGCAATAAGGATAGACCTGTTCTTGGGGTTAAATTAAGTGATTCAATTGAAAAAATGGAACCTCGCCGCATCCGAAATGCCCTTGATATGTTTCAAGCTCTTTTCTCTACTATGAAGTTAGCTCACGACAGTCGTTATATCTCTAAATCGCAAAAAGAGAATATTATCTTCGTTCCAGTAGAAGGAATTGAGGCAATGAATTTTTCTATAAGTAATGAGACAAAGGAAAATCTTGTGAGAAAGGGAAGAGAAATGGCTGATGTCTTTTTAAAAAGGTGGCCCAAATAAAAAATAACCGCACTTAAAAAGAAGCCCGGTCATTTTTCTTCTGTTTATTCCCTTCGATGACACGAAGATGGGAAGCTCGTTTAGTAGCTTTTTTTCTAGATGTCGTCGGCGTTGTTTTAGTTGTTTTTGATTTCGAATAGGTAACAGGTTGGTTTTGCTTATATTTCGCTTTAGACTGTCTGACTGCCTGCTTGTATTTTTTCATGTCATTTGAATTAGTACGCTTACGCAGGAATAGAAAGTAAACAACACCAAAAAGGACAATCCCCATGCCAATCATCATAAAAATGTTCGTGAAAAATCCACGTGTATTGGTAACTAGTTGGGAAATAAGCCCGACTGCTGCCAATCCCACAATGAGATAGATAAATATGGAGATTTTGTTTCGTTGCATCGTTTTTCCTCCATTCATATTTGAATCTTACCTTAATATGTCTATACCACTAAATTACCAGCACATATCCTATTTTCTATATGTTCTTACACTTTATTATTTCCTTATAAACTAAAAATATACTACCCTGCCATTATGGTTTCCTTTTATTTTACTTGATTTTACCCTTAAACACCAGATATACAGTGGAAAATATTGTTTTGTTCTGCATTGTATTATAGCGAGTTGGTCATAATAGGAGTTGAGGTGATCAAATGGGTGAAGAAAAACAGCTAGAACAAAATAAAAGAGAAGAGCCATTATCATTATTAAGCCGTTCAGCCATAACAGGCTTTGTAGGGGGCGCTTTTTGGGGATTGCTTGCAACCATATTAGCCTATTTTAATTTTACTGAGGTGGAGCCAAAATCATTTGTATTGCGGTCATGGACCACTGCTGCTTGGACCAATGGCTGGCTTGGGACTGTTATTACTATTTTAATTTTAGGTGGGCTCTCCGTGATAGTAGCATTTATTTACCACCTTTTCATGCGAAAAATTAACTCCATGTGGATGGGAGTTGCATATGGGGCAATCTTATGGGGAGTAGTATTCTTTGTATTGCAACCCATTTTTACAAATATAAAGCCTATTCAAGATCTGGAACTGGAAACGATCGTTACAACGGTATGTATTTTTGTATTGTATGGAACGTTTATTGGGTATTCCTTATCTTATGATTATCATGATAAGGTCATGAAAGAGAAAAATAAGCAAACCCAAAAAGCATAATAAACAATCTGAAAAGAACGTAAATACTTATTAAATTGCAAAGGTTTATGATAAACTGAAAACATCCAACGTTTTAGGGAGATATAAGAACTAGAGAGAGGGATGTGTTAAAATGGGGAAGCTAACTACATTACGTGAGCTATTAGAAAAAAATGAATTGGATGCCATTCTTATAACAAGTCCGATTAACAGACGCTATGTGTCAGGGTTTACCGGTACTGCTGGTGTTGTACTTGTAAGTAAAAATCATGCTCGATTTATTACTGATTTCCGTTACACTGCACAAGCAAAAGAGCAAGCAACAGATTTCCAAGTGGTGGAGCATAAACAATTAATTGAGGTTGAAATAAAGGACCAGCTAAAGGAAATGGGTGTAAAGCATCTCGGTTTTGAAAAAGACCATGTAACCTTTGCGCAATATGAAAATTACAAGAGTGTTTTTGAGGTAGAGTTAAAGCCAGTAAGTGGCCTTGTGGAAGAAATGAGACTCATTAAAACAGATGAGGAACTGGATGTTATGAAAAAGGCTGCCAAAATTGCAGATGATGCATTTATACATATACAGTCCTTTATAAAACCTGGAGTTAAAGAAATAGATGTCTCCAACGAATTGGAATTCTTTATGCGTAAACAAGGTGCTGTATCTTCAAGTTTCGATATAATTGTAGCTTCAGGGTTTCGCTCCGCATTACCGCATGGTGTGGCATCTAACAAAGAAATTAAATCTGGTGAACTTGTAACGCTTGATTACGGTGCTTTATACGATGGGTATTGCTCTGACATTACCAGAACCTTTGCAGTCGGAGAAATTAGTGAGGAACTAACGACAATATATAATACCGTTCTAGAGGCACAGCTTCTTGGAGTATCTGGTATTAAGCCAGGCATCACAGGTAAAGAGGCAGATGCCCTAACACGAGATTATATTAAAGAAAAAGGTTTCGGAGAATATTTTGGACATTCAACAGGGCATGGCTTAGGACTTGAGGTTCATGAGGGTCCTGGGTTATCCTTTAGAAGTGATAAAAAGCTAGAAGCTGGCATGGTGGTTACGGTTGAACCGGGAATTTATATTCCAGAAGTTGGTGGATGCCGCATTGAAGATGATATCGTTCTTACAGAGACGGGTAACGAGCGTCTGACTAATGCATCAAAAGAACTAATTCACTTATAAGCCGAGCAATTGATGAGGAGGAAACATGTAATATGATTTCGGTTAATGATTTTAAAACAGGACTAACAATTGAGGTAGACAATGATATATGGCAGGTATTGGAGTTCCAACATGTCAAGCCTGGTAAGGGAGCAGCTTTTGTTAGATCTAAGTTGCGTAACCTGCGTAACGGAAATATTCAAGAAAAAACATTCCGTGGTGGCGAAAAAGTAGGTAAAGCACATATTGAAACAAAGAAAATGCAATATCTATATGCATCTGGTGACTCACATGCATTTATGGATACAAATACGTACGAACAGATTGAACTGACAACAGATCAGATTCAGTATGAATTAAAATTTATTAAAGAGAATATGGAAGTTTCTATTATTACTTACAGTGGAGAGATATTAGGTGTAGACCTTCCAAACAACGTCGAACTAGAAGTAACAGAGACAGAGCCTGGAATCAAAGGCGATACAGCTAGTGGTGGATCAAAACCAGCAACACTAGAAACAGGCCATACTGTACAAGTACCATTTTTCATTAATCAAGGCGACGTTCTTGTCATCAATACCTCTGATGGAAAGTATGTTTCAAGAGCGTAATACCCAAACTCATAGATGAAAATAATAAATTAAAAAGAGGCTGTACCAATTCAATTTGGTACAGCCTCTTTTTTTGGAAGTCATAAACGCTTAACTTATTCATACATTTAATAATAAGCTATCAAGCAAAGTGAGGAAATTTATATGGAAGAAATTATTCGCTTGTTCCCAAAAGGAATACAAGTACAAATTGAAAAGCATATTGCTGGTAGGTGGAATGAACTTCAGGAAATTCGTTGTCGGTTAAACAAGCAAGTAGAGGTTATATACAATGCTAAAAACGAATGGGTTACAGACGTTACACTGACTAAACAAGCCTTTACCTATATGGTAAACCAATTGAGTGAATTCTCTTTGTATCGAATGGAGGATGAGCTTCGTGAAGGTTATATTACGATTGAGGGCGGCCATCGAATTGGGATTGCTGGAAAAGTAAATACGCTCCAAGGTGCAGTAAAAGCAATACAGCATATTACTTTCCTCAATATCCGTGTAGCTAAAGAGAAGATTGGTTGTGCAGATAATATTATGCCATCTATTTACCACCGTGGCTATGTTAATACGCTATTTGTAGGCTCTCCACAATCTGGAAAAACTACCTTGCTCAGAGATACGGCTAGGCAAATTGCTTCAGGTTGGAACGGGGTGGCTGCAAAAAAAGTTGGAATTGTTGACGAACGCTCGGAGATAGCGGGCTCCATAAAAGGAGTGCCCCAACACAATATAGGTATAAGAGCAGATGTTATGGATGCCTGTCCCAAAGCAGAAGGTATGATGATGATGATAAGATCTATGTCGCCAGAAGTATTAATTGTAGATGAGATTGGCAGTCAAAAAGATGTACAAGCTCTATTAGAAGCAATTAACGCAGGAGTTATCATTATTAGTTCTATACATGGAAGAAGTCTTGAGGAATTGAAAAAAAGGCCATCTCTTCATAAGTTATTTGAACAGCAAGTCTTTCAACGAGTTATTTTGTTGGAACGTAAAAGGGTTCCTGGCCTGATTAAAAATATCTATAACGAATATGGGGAGAACATACTGCGAATAACGGGGGACAAGCCATATGCAATGGATAGGGGCAATTCTCTTCATCCTAACAACCACCTGGGTAGGGTTCGAATGGAGTAATAGACTTTCTAATCGCCCAAAACAAATCAGACAGCTTAAAAATGCATTACAAATTCTTGAAGCAGAGATTCTATATAGCCAGGTACCACTACATGAGGCATTTTCTATTATTGCTAAACAAACTCCTAAACCAATCTGTACATTCTTTATGTCCTTGCATAATTCACTGCTCGCGGACAGAGGTGACTTGTTTGCTGTATGGGAAAAATCTATAGACAGTCTGAAAAAGAATTCAAGCCTTGGGCGAAATGAGCAGGAAATTATGAAGCAATTCGGACGTACGCTTGGCCAGCACGACTTTTATCAGCAACAAAAGCATATTCAACTAACCATTAACCATCTTGATCGTGAATTAGAAGAAGCCAGGGATCATCACCTGAAATATGGCAAGATGGCAAAAAGCCTAGGTGTTTTATGCGGATTATTTGTTGTTCTACTTCTTATTTAGGGATGTGCAAAAAGATAGTTATTTAGCCTGTCTAATACAATTCAAGTGAATTCTGCTTCTGGCAGCCGTATTACTAGTGGAAAGGAGCCACTCCATGTTTACAGATGCATCCATTCTTTTTCAAATAGCTGGAATAGGCATAATTGTAGCTCTTATTCATACCATTTTAAAGCAGATGGGGAAAGAGGAAATTGCACAATTTGCTACGTTGATCGGCTTTATTATTGTGCTTGTGGTAGTCATTAATGGCTTATCAGATTTATTCCAGCAAATTAAATCGGTTTTCCTCTTTCAAGGGTAATGCCACATGGATATTATTCAGATAGTAACCCTCGGTATTGTGGCGAGCATTTTATACCTCATTTTAAAAGAAATTAATAGTTCTATTGCTTTTTTCATTATTCTCATTACCGGGATAGTTATCTTTTTTTCGGTCATTCAGCAAATTAGCGGCATTTTTCAACTTATTCAATCATTGGGTACAAAAGCAAACGTAGAAGGGATGTACATGGATACCATTCTGAAAATTATTGGAATTGCCTATATTGCTGAGCTTGGGGCAGGGATCACAAAGGATGCTGGATTGGGTTCAGTAGCTGCAAAAATAGAACTAGCAGGGAAAATATTTATACTTTTGCTTGCGGTTCCGATTATCAGTGCTGTAATCGAAGCCATTCTAAGTTTTTTACCTACAACATAGATAGATCCCTCCATTTTGCTGAAGGGGGAAGTAGTAACACATGAAGCCAAAAAAGAAGTCAATCCTATTCCTAGCATTTTTAGTTTTTTTAGTGTTTGGACAAGTATCAGTAAGTGCCTCTCCATCGGTAGGGGTAGAAGAGGCTAGTGATGAAGTATTAGAAGAAGTATCTTTAACAGAGATACAAAGCTATTGGACAGATTTGGTAACGGAATACGGCGGTTACCTCCCTGAACTGGAAAAGACGAGTGTATATGAATTTATAAAAGATAATGGCGGTTTTTCTGTAAAGAATGCAATAGGTGGGCTCCTTGAATTTTTATTTCATGAACTAATAATAAATGGGAAACTGCTTGGCTTATTAATTATGCTCATTCTATTTTCGGTTCTATTGCAGACTATGCATAATGCATTTGAAAAAAGCTCTGTAAGTAAAATCGCGTATTTCGTAGTTTACATTGTGCTCATATTTATTGCCTTAAACAGCTTTTACCTTGCTGTGTCTTATGCGAAGGAAGCCATTGACACAATGAGTAGTTTTATGATTGCACTAATCCCTTTGGTACTAGGTCTAATGGCTACTTTTGGCAACATTGTCTCTGTATCTTTTTTCCATCCCATAATTATTTTCCTTGTCAACTTTAGTGGTATTCTCGTTTCCACGATCATTCTACCGCTTTTGTTCCTTTCAGCACTGCTCCTTATTGTAAGTAGTCTAAGTGACAATTATAAGGTAACGCATTTAGCAAATTTATTTAAGCAGGTTGCTCTTGGGATACTAGGTATCTTCTTTACAATTTATCTTGGCGTGATGTCAGTACAAGGAGCCACAAGTGCTATTCAAGATGGTGTGGCGATGAAAACAGCTAAATTTATTACTGGTAATTTTATACCTGTTATTGGTAGGACGTTTACAGATGCAGCCGATACGATTCTTAGTGCATCATTACTCTTAAAAAATGCCGTAGGGTTAGTAGGATTACTTATCATTATATTTATTGCTTTGTTCCCTGCATTAAAAATTTTTGCGATTGCGCTTATATATAAGATAGCTGCAGCGATTTTACAACCTATTGGTGACGGACCTGTGATTACAAGCATTAACACGATTAGTAAGTATATTGTTTATATTTTAGCCTGTATGCTCGCCGTCTCTTTTATGTTTCTATTAGGAATTGTCATTATAGTCATAGCCAGTAATCTAACTCTGCTATTACGATAGGATGATGAAAAAATGGATGTACTGATTCAGTGGGTTACCCAAATTATTATATTTGTGCTACTTGCAACAATCATAGATCTTTTGATGCCGTCTACATCCATGAAGAAGTATATCAAGCTAATCGTAGGATTGATATTAATTTTAATACTCTTAAAGCCAATATTTTATCTGTTTCAAATTGATATTGGGAGCGCGATTAAACAATCCTACCAGGCGGTGATACAACAAGAAAATGAGGAAGAAAATGTAGAAAGTTTAATTGAATTTCAAAAAAATGAAATAGAATCCTCACAATCTGCATATATTTTAGAACAAATGGCTGTCCAACTTACGGATCTTGCAGAAGATCCATTACGGGAGGACTATCAAGTCGAGATAGCGGATATCGATTTTCTGTTTGCGCAGGAAGGTGAGCTATCATTTGAGGCTCTCGATAAAGTCATTGTTAGCATTAGAGAAATTGAAGAAGGGGAGGGAGCAGTGCGTATAGTAGAAGATGTGGTAATTAATACGGAAGAGCAGACAATCAGAAAAGACAATGCTGAAGATGAAAAACGTATAGTAAGTCTGTTAAAGGATGTTTGGGACTTACAGGAGAAAGAACTGACCATCATATGGGAGGGAGGCACATCTTGAAACAAATACTAGATAAACTGTTTAAAAATCGGGAGAAGGGTTTGTCGAAGAAGACAGGTTACATGCTAATTCTTGCCTTAGTTGGTCTCATGCTGCTCTTAGTAGGGAAGGTCTTCTCTCCCTCAGATGAAGAACCACCACAACAGTTAGCCCAACAACTAGAATCAGAATCTGAAGAGACTGCTAAACCGGTCCGCTCTGAAGAGAATGCCACAACTTCAAATATAGCAGAGTTGGAGGATAGCTATAAAAAAGATTTGGAATCCATGCTAAATAATATAAAAGGTGTTTCTGAAGCAGAGGTAATGGTAAACCTGGAATCTACTAATATAAAAGTCTATGAAAAAAATTTAATTTATGGACAGCAAACCACCGATGAATCAGATAAAAATGGTGGTACGAGGAAAGTCCAGGATAGTACAGAAGAGGCTCAAACTGTATTAGTTAGACAAGGTGAAGGTGAGGTTCCGTTGCTTATCCAGACGAAAAAACCTGAAGTAAGAGGGGTTTTCGTCGTCGCAAAAGGTGCAGATCACGCATCAGTGAAGAAGTGGATAGTAGAATCAACATCACGCGTACTTGATGTTCCAACACATAGAGTATCTGTTATGCCAAAAAATTAAAGGGAGGAATTAATTATGTTAAAAAAGCAAACTGTTTGGTTATTAACTATGTTGAGTCTTATGATCGTACTGAGTGTGTATTACATGACATCTCCTGATAGTGAAGATCTTGCTTATCTAAATAATGGACAAGGAGATAATGAAGAAACGGTATCGTCCGATCCATCTGAGGAAGAAGGAGATGTGGAAGAAGAGGACGGTACGGAAGGCGAAACAGAAGTGGATAATATCTCCAACCTAGGAGAAGACGAATTATTTACAACGATTCGAATGGAATTGAATGATAAGCGAAGCATGACTAAGGATCGATTAACAGATATTGTAGCTTCTAGCGCGAGTTCACCAGAAGAGAAGGATGAAGCTTTAAAAGAAATTGACGTCCTTGAAGAAATAGAAACGAAAGAAACGATTCTTGAAGAAAGCATTTTGGAAACAGGCGAATATCCAGATGTGCTCGTTCGCTCCGAAGATGATAAAGTACATGTGCATGTAAGAGCTGAGGAATTGTCACCAACTGAGGCTAATAATATTATGCAAATGGTAAGAGACGAGTTTGATAGAGATATGGTTGTCGATGTGAACTTTCAGCCAGGAGCTGTTGAAGAAGAATAAAGAAGTGTCACGTGAGATAAAGCATGCAATTACATTAAAATCCGGACTTGGAGTTCGGATTTTTTCATGTATAAAAATAGCCACAATAATCAAGATTCATAACCTGAAATTAAGGGAAAATGACTCTATTTTCTGATAAACTAGACTCAGAGCTATCCGATTACACTACTGACAATACAACTTCAGCGTCAAACCAATCTTGAAAAAGGGGATGCATGTATGGATATGGATTTAATAATTACTATTCTATATTTTTCATTTGTAGGGTATCAAGTTGTTAGATTGAGTCAAACTTTGATCAAACTGAGAAAAGGGATTGTGTTTCCCGTTGTTGAAAAAGATAGATGGTCAATTAGAAAACAAGCTCCGGGAAAGCCTGTCGCTGAACCAACCTTTCATGGCCGGAAATGGATAATCGTTATGTATATCGCTTTTATTTTACTTGCAATTGCTATCTATTATGGAGCTGCGATTACTAATAATGGGATTATTCTACTATATATACTTTTTTTAATAATACCTGGGCGAAATTTATTTAATTTGTTTTCCATCAGAGATGATGGTCTTTTAATTGGAAGCCGATTTCTATGGTGGAAACAGATAAAGTCGTTCCAATTTAAACCAATTGATGTAAACCATCGATACTATGGTCATGCTAAAGAGGTAAATGAAGAAGGATACGAGTTGGTTATTCATCAACAGCTCTTTCATTCCCATTGTATAGTCGTTTCCAATAAAGCGAAAGAGAAGGTTACAAAGCTTCTTACTGGATATGGGATTTCAGAGAAAGAGCAGAGGTCTGCAATCGAAGAGAAACCCTAAGAATACGAAGGTTATATGAACGTATTTAAAATACTCCTACTTAGGAGATAATGGAATAACCTTGATGTTTCCCATACATTTGTCGTACTATATTAAGAGGAGTTATTAGTACCTAATAATAAAGTTAACAACGAAAGGGTGCCTGTAAATATGTTAAAGGTAGAAGAATTACGTGAACTAATAAAGGTAATTGATGAATCTTCCATTGATGAGTTTTCGTATGAAACAAATGGAGCAAAAGTAAAAGTGAAAAAGAATAAAGGCAATGGTGCCCCTGTAGTGACAGCGCCAGACTCTACTGTTTCTGCACCAGTAACGACTGAGAGTGAACAGCCTAAACAAGCAACACCAGCTCAAGCACCAGCAGAAACAGAAACAACAAAAACTGAATCCGCAAGTAAAAATTATGACTATGAAATTGTTTCTCCAATGGTTGGAACATTCTATTTGGCTCCTACGCCAGAAAGCGATCCGTTCGTACAAACTGGCAGTAAAGTAGATGCGTCTACAGTTGTTTGTATTGTTGAAGCAATGAAGTTATTTAATGAAATAGAAGCTGAAGTAACAGGAGAAATAGTGGAAATTCTTGTTACTAATGGCGAATTAGTAGAATACGGACAACCATTGTTTAGAGTAGCCACAAAGTAAGGGGATGTAGAACGTGATTAAAAGATTACTAATTGCTAATAGAGGGGAAATAGCGGTTCGAATTATTCGTGCTTGTAAAGAGATGGGCATTGAAACGATCGCTGTGTACTCCGAAGCGGATAAGGAAGCATTACATGTGCAAATGGCTGACGAAGCGTACTGTATAGGGCCTACCTTATCTAAGGACAGCTACTTAAATTTCACTAATATTATGAGTGTGGCGACATCCACTAAAGTAGATGCTATCCATCCAGGATATGGTTTCCTGGCAGAAAATGCTGACTTTGCAGAGATATGTAGAGCTTGCAATATAACCTTTGTTGGTCCAACACCTGAGGCCATTCAAAAAATGGGCATCAAAGATGTTGCAAGAGAGACGATGAAGCAAGCAAACGTTCCTATCGTTCCTGGGTCGGATGGTATAATTGAAAATGAGGAACAAGCCAAAGAACTAGCATTAGAAATTGGTTATCCTATTATCATTAAAGCAACAGCGGGTGGCGGCGGAAAAGGAATACGTGTTGCCCGTACTGAAGAAGAGTTAGTTAAAGGAATACAAATCACTCAGAATGAAGCAGAAACTGCTTTTGGGAACCCTGGTGTGTATCTTGAAAAGTATATTGAAGATTTTCGTCATGTTGAAATACAAGTGTTGGCAGACCGACACGGAAATGTAGTACACTTAGGGGAGAGAGACTGTTCCATTCAGCGACGCCTTCAGAAATTGGTGGAAGAAACTCCATCTCCAGCTTTAACTGAGGAAATACGTAAGAAAATGGGTGAAGCTTCTGTAAAAGCAGCTTTGGCTGTTAATTATGAAGGTGCTGGGACTATTGAATATATCTTTGATAGAAAAAGCCAAGAATTTTACTTTATGGAAATGAATACAAGAATCCAGGTAGAACACCCTGTGACAGAACAAGTAACAGGGGTCGATCTCATTAAAGAACAGATTAATATTGCGAATAACGAAGAGTTATCGTTCCAACAAGAAGACATTCAGTTTAATGGCTGGGCAATGGAATGTAGAATTAATGCAGAGGATCCGTTTAAGAACTTCATGCCGTCTGCAGGAGAAATTAATATGTATTTAACACCAGGCGGATTAGGTGTACGGGTGGATTCTGCTGCATATCCTGGGTACTATATACCACCATATTATGATTCCATGATTGCTAAATTAATTACATTTGGAGCAACAAGAGAAGAAGCGGTTGACCGTATGAGAAGAGCGCTTGATGAATTTGTAATTGAAGGTGTCAAAACAACAATTCCTTTTCATCGTCAATTAATGGAGCATGAAGTATTTGTAAATGGAGACTTTAATACGAAGTTTCTTGAGGATCACCCTATTCTTGAAAAGGGTGAAGAAAAGTAAAGATTAATAAAGGAGTGGTGAGACGATGAGTGAACAGCCTTTGTTAAACGTAAGTGATGATACGAGTCTTGGAGGTGTAGAAATAGCACCTGAAGTAATTGAAGTAATTGCTGGGATAGCAGCGGCCGAAACGGAAGGACTTTACGCAATGCGGGGCAATTTCGCCACAGGAGTAGCGGAACGTTTTGGGAAAAAGGCCCACAGTAAAGGTGTTAAAGTAGAATTAACAGAAACAGGCATATTGATCGATCTATATGTAATCCTAAATTTTGGTATTTCTATACCCCAGGTTGCTCAAAATATACAGACAAACATTCGTCAGGCACTAATGAATATGACAGCATTAGAGATTGATGAAATTAATATTCATGTTGTTGGCATCCAGATGGATGTTAAAGATGAGCGTGACCAAATTGGAGAATAAAAGAACGTTTTGAGCAGGATCAGAAAGGAACTTTTTCTGGTCCTGCTTTTTTTAAATACTGCTGGGAAACGGATTATTTGTTTGTTTCTAGCATTGGTATTTTAATCATGTTATGATTTGTAGAAGATAAGGATAAAAGGAGCTAATTTAGAATGAATAGACATGCAGCAAGGGAAAAAGCATTTCAAATACTTTTCCAATTAGATATTAACGATAATGAACCAAAACAGGCAATTGCTGAATTTCTTGAATCTGAAGAGAATGATACTTTTTTAACATTGCTCGTTGAAGGTGTTGCATCACATAAAACAGATTTAGATCAGCTTATTTCCGAGAATCTGGAGAACTGGAGTTTGCAGCGAATTGCTTCTGTTGAAAAAACCATTATGCGTATTGCTGCATTTGAAATGAAGTATCTTGAAGACATTCCAGTTAATGTGTCTATCAATGAAGCCGTTGAGTTAGCTAACACATACGGGGATGATAAATCAGGTAAATTTATTAATGGTGTACTATCTAAATTAAACAAATAAAAAGGGGAAGTATTCAATGGCTGCAGAAATTATAAGCGGAAAAGATTTAGCACAAGAATTGAGACAGCAAATGAAACAGAAGGTAACAGAGCTGAATAATCAAGGTGTTTTCCCAAAGCTAAGTGTTATTTTGGTTGGAGACAATCCTGCTTCCAAAAGTTATGTTAATGGTAAAAAGAAAGCTTGCAAAGAGACAGGAATTCTTTCCGACGTAATTGAAATGAATCATGACACGACTGAAGCCAATTTGCTGCAGCAAATTGAGAAACTTAATGAGGATCCTACCGTTCACGGCATTCTTGTACAATTACCATTACCAGAACAAATCCGAGAGCAAAAGGTTATTGATACAATTTCCTACACCAAGGATGTAGATGGTTTTCATCCAATCAATATTGGTCGTATGATGACAGGGGAAGATGCCTTTTTGCCATGTACTCCATATGGCATCATCACGATGCTTAAATCAAAGGATATTTCGATTGCCGGAAAACATGCAGTAGTTGTTGGGAGAAGTAACATTGTTGGTAAACCAATTGGACAATTACTCCTAAATGAAAATGCTACCGTTACATATTGCCATTCCAAAACAAAGAATTTAGCGCAAATAACAAAGCAAGCTGATATCCTCATCGCTGCTGTCGGTAAAGTCAATGCAATTCGAGCAGAGCATATAAAGGACGGGGCTGTAGTAGTAGATGTTGGAATTAATCGCTTAGAAGATGGTTCCCTTACTGGAGATGTTGACTTCAATGAAGCAAAAGAGAAAGCATCTTTTATTACACCCGTTCCACGTGGGGTTGGTCCCATGACAATTACGATGTTGCTTGAGAACACGATTAAGGCAGCTAAAGGACTGGAAAATTCGTGAAGGACAAGTATTTAACAGTAACAGCGTTAACAAGGTATTTAAAGCGGAAAATGGATACAGACCCTCACTTGCGAAACATTTCGTTAAAGGGAGAAATCTCCAATTTTAAACAGCATAGTCGTGGTCACATGTATATGACTATTAAAGATGAACAAGCGAGAATGCAGGCTGTGATGTTTGCAGGAAGTAATAGGTATTTAAAATTCAGACCTGAGAACGGGATGAATGTTTTAATTAGAGGTGAAATTAGCGTTTACGAGGCACACGGGCAATACCAGCTATATATTCAGCAAATGGAACCGGATGGGATTGGAGCATTATACCTTGCTTATGAACAATTAAAAGAAAAATTGAGTAAGCAAGGATACTTTGATGCAAAGTACAAAAAAACATTGCCTTCTTTCCCACAACGAATTGGTATTATTACGTCCCCAACCGGAGCGGCAGTAAGGGATATTATTACAACCATTAAAAGAAGGTATCCAATTGTTGAATTAACTGTTATCCCGGTATTGGTGCAAGGACCTAATGCGCCAAGGTCTGTTGCGGACGCAATTGCGATGGCAAATAATCATTCAGACTTTGATCTGCTTATCGTTGGAAGAGGTGGGGGCTCGATAGAAGAGCTCTGGTCTTTTAATGAAGAAGTAGTAGCTGAAGCGATCTTTCAATCAAAGATACCTATTATATCGGCAGTTGGTCATGAAACAGATACGACCATTAGTGACTTTGTTGCTGACTTACGTGCCCCTACACCAACCGCAGCAGGTGAAATCGCAGTGCAATCACAAGAAGAACTGCACGAAACTATCAGGAAAAATAAGCGTACTGTACAAAGAGAGCTTGAAAGATTGCTAATTACACATCGAAATAGACTTAAACAACTAAGACAATCGTATGCTTTTAAATATCCAGAGCAACTTGTGAAACAAAAGGAACAGGCGTTAGATTCAGCAGTAGAGTCGTTGACAAAAGGGTTATCATACCAAATTAGAAATTTCCAGGAGAGTTATCGCAACCTACATAATCGGATTACGCTTCAGCATCCAAAGGAAAAAATAAAACTTGCAAGCGACCGTTTAACCGACTTAACAAAGAGACAGAACACATATATGTCCCAACTCTTACAGAATAAATCAACAGAGTGGAATAGACTGCTTGATAAGCTAACGTTACTTAATCCATTAGAGACGATGAAGCGCGGATTTTCGTTACCTTATAATACAGCGGGAGATTTAATTAAGTCCGTTACAGATGTAGAAAAGCAAGATATTATTCAAGTAAGGCTGGCTGATGGCAAGCTAAACTGTCAAGTGCAAGAAATTGAGGAGGAAAATAATGAGTGATAAACAAGAGCTTTCGTTTGAAGAGGCGATGAAGGAATTGGAAACAATAGTGGAAAAATTAGAAGAAGGTGATGTTCCATTAGAAAAAGCAATTTCCTACTACCAAGATGGGATGAAGCTGTCAAAAATTTGTAATGATAAACTAAAAAATGTTCAAGAGAAAATGACAAACATTATGAATGAACAAGGAGATTTAGAGCCTTTTCAAATAGAGGGGGAAGAGTAACCTTGACCGATTTAAAGGCATATATCCAAGAAAAAAAAGAACTGGTTCAGCAAGAACTTAAAAACCAGCTTACTAAATTGGATATTCCAGAAATACTAAAAAAATCGATGCTATACTCCGTTGAAGCAGGTGGGAAAAGACTAAGGCCGATCCTGCTCATTGCAAGCTATGAGGCTTTTGGACAACGGAAGGAAGAAGTATTTCCGACTGCTGTAGCGCTCGAAATGATTCATACCTACTCACTCATACATGATGATCTTCCTTCAATGGATAATGATGATTTCCGAAGGGGAAAACCAACCAATCATAAAATCTTTGACGAAGCAACTGCGATCCTTGCTGGAGATGCGCTCCTTACATATAGTTTCGAAATTGTAGGAGGAGAAGCAGGTCTCACCGATGAACAAAGGTACCACCTTAGTAGGATGCTTGCAAAGGTCAGTGGTCCTTCTGGAATGGTAGGTGGACAATTGCTGGACATGGAAGCAGAAGACCGCCCCGTAACTCTTGAGGAATTAGAACGTATCCACACACTAAAGACTGGAGAGTTAGTGCGATTTGCGGTTTATGCGGGGGCATATATTGCAGGCGCTGATGCCAAACAATTAGCTGCACTGGAGAAATTCGCATATTATCTAGGGCTGATTTTCCAAGTACAGGATGACATACTTGATGTAACAGGCGACCAAGAAAAGCTTGGAAAGCCGGTAGGTAGTGATGAAGAAAATCAAAAAAGCACATACCCTAAATTACTTGGATTAGACGGTGCTCAAGCTCGAAAAAACCAATACGTTGCCGAAGCAAAAAAAGCGCTAGAGCACGCTGGTGCTGAAGGGTCCATCCTCATGGAACTAACTGATTATTTCAGTAATCGTGATCATTAAAAAATGGAAAAATGATAAGGAATATGCTATAATAAAAATACAAAAGGAATGGTGCAGTATTCTAGTCAGTCCTCCGTTTCTGAAGGCGGGCCTAAAAATTCGCCAAAGGGCACATCGATGAAGTTCCTTGTGTAGGCTTGAGGCGCCCAGCCTTGGGTTTATGCTGGGAGTTAAGGTTTTTGGGCGATCCACAAAGGCATGTGGGCGTTGACCCGATTACCGCGGAGGCCCATCTCTGTAGTAGCAACTAAGCCTAGGGGCTATTATGGACTGGGGTATGAACCTGCATAATAAAGTTAGGGACACCTTATTTGCAGCGTAGCCTGCCTTGAGTGATGTTCGAGGGGATTAGAGTCACAAATAGCGAATCAGATGGCCACTGGTTTGACTGTTTTCATCTCTATGAAATCGGCATTGCAAAAGAGGCTAGGGAGCGGTTAAGGGCTGTTGAGGAAATCTCCTAGACTGTTCGAAGACTTTTAAAAGGGATTATAGTGCGGACTAAGTGGTAATCCAGTCTAGCTATTGGTGACAAAGCTAAGATAGCTTTAAAGGGGAACCGCCTACATGGCAACATGGGGTAGTTATCTGGGAAAACCTACTGGACCTAAGCCGCAGTTTTTACCTTTTAAACGACCATTCCTTGATACATAATTATTACTAAATAGAGGTATGAAATGAACCCCAATATAAAACGTTCTTTAAAGTTTAGTTTAACTATTGCCGTTATCACTTTTGTGCTAGCGGCTATTTTTTCAATTATTTCTTCTTCCATATTAGGTGGCGTAATATGGATCGTAGGGCTACTAATTGTTCTACTCATTGTGTTAATTGGTATTTTATTTGATATGATGGGAATTGCAGCAACCGCTGCCGATGAGACCCCATTCCATGCGATGGCTGCCGAAAGGGTAACAGGAGCAAAAGAAGCTGTTATGATCGTAAGAAATGCGGATCGCTTCGCTAGTTTTTGTAATGATGTAATTGGAGATATATCGGGTATTGTTAGTGGGACTGCTTCCGCAATTGTGGTACTTCAAATTGCCAATTTATTTGGAGAAGGAGAAGGGTCTACCCTTCAACTCGTGCTCTCTGTTGTGCTAACAAGTATCGTAGCAGCCCTGACGGTTGGAGGTAAAGCGTTAGGGAAGTATTTTGGAATTAACGCTTCCACTAGGATTATCTTTTTCGCCGGAAAAATAATAGCATTGCTCGAAGATAAGCTTAAGATTACAATTTTTTCTAACTCCTCTTCAAAAAATAAGACACGTAATAAAGGACAGACACGATGACAAAAACAAGACTTGACATATTGTTAGTTGAACGAAATCTAATTGAATCAAGAGAAAAGGCGAAACGTGTAATTATGGCTGGATTAGTCTATTCCGAACAGGAAAGACTTGATAAACCAGGTATGAAGGTTGATTCCAGTATTCCCCTTACTGTAAAAGGAAAGCTTATCCCCTATGTTGGTAGAGGGGGGTTAAAGCTTGAGAAGGCATTAAACCACTTTAACCTTTCCGTGAAAGATAAAATAATGGTAGATGTTGGTTCCTCGACAGGTGGTTTCACAGACTGTGCCCTGCAAAATGGCGTGAAACAAAGTTATGCCATCGATGTTGGTTATAATCAGCTTGACTGGAAGCTTCGTAATGATAGCAGAGTCGTTGTGATGGAGCGAACAAATTTCAGGTATGTAACGAACGATATGCTAAAGCAAGGAACGCCTAATCTAGCAACAATTGATGTATCCTTTATATCCTTAAAGCTCATTCTTCCTGTGCTTCGTCAACTACTTGAATCAAATAGTGATGTAATTGCATTAATTAAACCACAGTTTGAAGCGGGTAGAGAGCAAGTAGGGAAAAAAGGGATTGTAAGAGATAAAAAAGTGCACAATCAGGTGTTACATGAAATTATTCAATTTGCTAAAAGCGAAAACTATGAGTTAATTGATCTCACGCATTCTCCCATAACGGGTGGGGATGGGAATATTGAATTCTTAGCCCACTTTGGCTGGCAAAAAGAAAATGAAGGAATTTCTCCTGCTACTGTCGAAATAGAAGATATAGTGGAGAATGCCCACCATGAGTTCCATACATCAAACGAAAAATAACGGGCTACTTATGTAGGCCGTTTGTGTTTATAGAAAATAAAGAGGTGCTATATGAGTAAAATACAACGTCATATCAAAATCCGTGAGCTTATAACTGAAAATGAAATCGAAACACAAGATGACTTGGTTGATCGCTTGAAAAATTTGGATTATAAAGTGACCCAGGCTACTGTATCTCGAGACATTAAAGAACTTCATCTTGTAAAGGTGCCTGCATCTAATGGTAAATATAAGTACAGCCTTCCTGCAGATCAGCGGTTTAACCCTTTAAACAAACTAAAAAGACTTGTGATGGATGCATTTGTGAAAATAGACCATGCAAGTCATTTAATCGTACTAAAAACTTTACCGGGGAACGCCCAAGCAGTTGGTGCCTTAATTGATAATCTTGACTGGGAAGAAATTATGGGCACGATTTGTGGAGACGATACCTGTTTAATAATTTGCAGGACGGAAGAAAATGCAGCACTCATTAAAGAACGATTTTTGACAATGCTATAATGATTATTTCGAAAATGGAGATGAATGCTATATATGTTAACGGAATTATCAATTCGGGATTTTGCAATTATTGATCAAATTTCCATAACGTTTCATGAGGGACTTACTGTTTTGACAGGTGAGACAGGTGCAGGAAAGTCCATTATTATTGATGCAGTTCAACTATTAGCAGGTGGAAGAGGCTCTGTAGAATTTGTACGACATGGTTCAAAGAAAGCAGAAATTGAAGGATTATTCATCTTAGAGGGCAAAAATCATCCTATCTATCAAGTAGGGAAAAATTTTGGCATTGAAATTTCCGATGACCAAGTTGTATTAGAGCGAACCATTACAGCAAACGGCAAAAGTATCTGCCGCGTTAATAGTAAGCTTGTTACACTGGGAATTCTTCGGGAATTTGGGGAAACGTTAATCGATATTCACAGCCAGCACGAAACCCAATCTTTAATGGATCCTGAAAGTCATTTAGAATTACTCGACCTCTATGATCCGGAAGCTATGAAGCAATCTAAAACAGAATACAGCGATCTTTATGATCGTTTAGGAACACTTAAAGCTCGTTACAAAGATTTAAGTGAAAACGAACAGGAAATGGCTCACAGGCTTGATTTGCTTGAATTCCAGCTCAAGGAATTAGAACAAGCGAACCTTGAACCAAACGAAGACGAAGTGCTTGAAGAAGAGCGCAGTTCATTAGCTAATTTTGAGAAAATTTATACAGCATTGCAGGATGCCTATAACGCCCTATATGGTGAACAAAAAGGTCTTGAATGGGTAAATAGTGCGCGCAATGCGCTAGATGTAAGTAGTGATTATGATGCGTTTATTAAGGAAAAATCCGAAGAAATCTCTAATCATTATTATGCACTTGAAGAATTAACCTTTTCATTGCGGAATTATAGCGAATCACAGCATTATAACCCGGAAAGACTAAATGAAGTAGAGGCCAGGCTTAATGAAATTAATCGTCTGAAAAAGAAATATGGCCCGACAGTTAACGATATTCTTGATTATATGGCCAAAATTGAAGAGGAAATCGAAGAAATAACCAATAAGGATTCTCATCTTGCAAAATTAGCTGACCAAATTGAAGAAGTAGAAAAGGATGCCTATCTGGAGGCACAGCAATTACATGACATTCGGATCAAAAACGCAAAAGCATTAGAAACAGAAATTAAAAATGAATTAAAAGATCTTTATCTGGAGAAAGCAACATTTTCTATATCTTTTCAGCATATTACAGATTATGATCCAGAGTCTAACCAGAGGCAGAAGCTTCATAAAAATGGCTTTGATAAGATCCGTTTCTTAATTTCTACAAATGCAGGTGAACCATTGAAGGATCTTCATAAAGTCGCTTCTGGAGGAGAGTTATCTCGTATCATGCTTGCATTAAAAAAAATATTTGCCAAGCATCAAGGCGTAACCAGTGTCATTTTTGACGAAGTTGATACAGGTGTAAGTGGACGGGTTGCACAGGCAATCGCCGAAAAAATTTATCAACTTTCCAGCAGTTCACAGGTACTATGTATTACACACCTACCACAAGTGGCAGCAATGGCTGATACACACAAATTAATTGAGAAAGCGGAAAGCAATAACCGTACCTCTACAAAAGTTGAAGAATTAAGCTCAAAAGAGCAAGTAGTAGAGTTAAGCAGAATGATTACCGGAACGCAATTAACCGAAACTGCCAAAGAGCACGCAAAGGAATTACTTGAATTAGCTGTCACGTTTAAATCAAAAAATTTATAGGATATTTTTTCATAAAAAGTCAGATGCTATAATATCTGGCTTTTTTATTTTGGGATGTTACGTTTGAATAGTTATAAAGGTTATAGGCGTTGTTTAGAGATGAATACATATGCGAATATTTACCTTGTTTAACAACTGGGTTATCTGTCAAAGTGCTAAGGGAGTGCTTATACCTACTTTTAACGGTTTAAAAAAGGAAATGTTACACATCTTGCTTAGGTTTCCCCAGTTTAAAACGAGGCTAGTTCGGTCAAATTAGAAGTACAGAAATAAATAACTGGTATGGGTTAGGAACGAGGAGAGTGAATGAAAATTTGAGACCACGTGAAAATAAAATACGAATATGGGTTGGTTCTTTATTGTTTGCTTTCGTTTTATCCATGCCCTTTATCTCCCCTGTTAAGCAATACCTTTCCATTCCTGATGAGATTGTGACTTTTCAAAATCAATCTCCTATTACACTGCCTGACTTAGGAGAAGATTCAACAATCACTTCAAGCAGTTCGGCTGTAAAAGCTGTTGACAGCTCCGCGTTTTCAACTGAAGAGTCGGGTGACAGTCAGCTGATGTATGAGCTGGCAGGTATACCAATTAAGAAGGTAGACGTCTCTGTACTTGATGATATGAAAGTTATCCCAGGAGGGCAATCAATCGGAGTACAATTACACACACAAGGCGTCCTAGTTGTTGGCCATCACCTAGTCAATGTCAATAACAAGACACTTTCACCAGGAGAAGAGGCAGAAATTCAGGTTGGCGATATATTGTTAGAGATCAATGGTAAGCAAATTAAGGAAATGAAAGAAGTTCGTCCTTTAGTCGAAAAGGCCGGTGAGCAGAACAAATCGTTAAAGGTAAAACTTAAAAGAGGCAAGGAAATGATTAATACAACCTTGACACCAGTATTAGATGCTAAAGAAGAAGATTATAAAATAGGTCTGTATATTCGTGATTCAGCAGCGGGTATTGGTACGATGACTTTTTATGAACCAAAATCCAAAAAATATGGTGCATTAGGGCATGTCATTTCAGATATGGATACAAAGAAACCAATTGAAATTCATGATGGTACAATTGTAAAATCTACCGTCACCTCAATTGAAAAAGGAAATAATGGAGTCCCTGGTGAAAAACAAGCAAAATTTTCCGTTAAAGAAAACCAAATAGGAACAATTACAAAAAACACTCCTTTTGGGATTTTTGGAAAGCTGGAAGATAGTATTAAGAACGGCAAAAGTGATAAGCCTTTACCAGTTGCACTCTCCCATGAAGTTAAAGAGGGTCCAGCAAAGATCTTAACTGTCTTAGAAGATGAGACAGTAGAAGAATTTGATGTTGAAGTGGTAAGCTCCGTTCCACAAAAGTTCCCTGCAACCAAGGGGATGGTTATACAGGTAACAGATAAGGAGCTGTTAAAAAAGACAGGTGGTATCGTCCAAGGGATGAGCGGCAGTCCCATTATTCAGGATGGAAAAGTAATAGGTGCTGTCACACATGTTTTTGTAAATGATCCGACCTCAGGCTATGGTGTTCATATTGAGTGGATGCTTCAAGATGCCGGTATTAATATTTATAAACAAACAAGAGAAGAACAAAAAGCAAGCTAAAAAAGTGACTTGTATGGAATTTTTTCCATCACAAGTCACTTTTTTTGTGATTTTACAAAAAATTTCAGGTCCCCTTGTGTTATACTTACACTGAAATATAATTCGACAAATTTTTGTATAATATTATCGAATTATATCGTAAATAGTAGTAAGAAAGAGCAAATTATAGCATTTGCAAAAAAAGCCAATGTTTTTTAAAAAAATAAAGGATATTTAAAAGTTGTGTAGAATAAGTAAGAATAAGAAGAGTTTACTACATAAAGGAGGAGCTTTTTAGTGGATAAAATTTCGGTTTGTTTGGTGGATGATAACAGGGAATTAGTGCAGTTAATGGAGGATTACTTTGATGAACAACAAGATATTGAGGTAATTGGAACAGCTTTTAATGGCAGGGATTGCCTTACAATGCTCGAGGATCTTGAGCCAGATGTCTTAATTCTAGATATTATTATGCCACATGTAGACGGTCTTGCCGTTTTAAATACAGTTAGAGGTATGGATGGGGTTAAGCCAAATGTAATTATGTTAACTGCTTTTGGGCAGGAGGAAGTAATGAAGAAGGCTGTAGATTTAGGTGCTTCTTACTTTATATTAAAGCCTTTTGACTTAGATAACTTAGCTGAACAAGTCCGACAAGTACAGGGAAGAAACACTGTTGGTTCCACTCCGAAAAAAGTAGTAAGAAAAGAAAAAAGAAAGCAGGATCTTGAAGCAAGTATAACAAACATTATTCATGAAATTGGAGTGCCCGCACATATTAAAGGATACATGTATTTACGTGAGGCGATCACCATGGTATATAACGACATTGAACTGCTTGGTTCAATTACGAAGGTGCTCTATCCTGATATTGCTAAGAAATTTAACACAACAGCTTCTCGGGTAGAAAGAGCCATCCGCCATGCAATCGAAGTAGCTTGGAGCAGAGGGAATATTGATTCCATTTCTGCACTGTTTGGCTACACCATTTCCATTACCAAAGCAAAACCAACGAATTCAGAATTTATTGCGATGGTTGCGGATCGATTAAGATTGGAGCATAAGGCGAGTTAATTTAGTCAACAAAAAAGATGATGCCCTGATAGCAGGTATCATCTTTTTTTAGGTTTTAGTATGTGCAAAATTTTGCATTAATAACATTTAATCAAAAAACACGTGATAGAGTGATTCCACAGCTCGATTTAGATCCGCTGCCTGTATGCCAAACATCATGGAAACTTCAGACGAGCCTTGGTTGATCATTTCAATGTTTACATTTGCATTGGCAATGGCAGTAGTTGCTTTTTGTGCAACTCCTATTGTGTTCATTAAACCTTCTCCGACGACCATAATCATCGCTAGATCTCTATGCAGGATGACCGTATCTGGATGAAGCTCCTCATAAATGCGCTTCGTAATATTTTTTTCTTTTGCTTTTGATAATTTGCTGTCACGAATAATAACAGATAAGTCATCGATTCCAGATGGAGCATGTTCAAAGGAGATTCCTTCGTCTTCTAAAATATTTAAAAGTTTACGACCAAAACCGATTTCTCTGTTCATGAGATATTTGCTTACATACAAGCTACTGAATCCTGTATCACTAGCAATTCCCACGACACATTTTTCTTCAGGCTTTTTTTCAGCTACGATATTCGTTCCTGGAAGGTGAGGGTTATTTGTATTTTTAATGCAAACAGGAATCTGTTTTTTAAAGGCAGGTATTAATGCCTCGTCATGGAAAACGGAGAAACCTGCGTAAGAAAGCTCTCGCATTTCTTTATACGTGAGTGTTTTTATTTCTTTAGGATTCGAAACAATAGTTGGATTAACTGCATAAACAGAATCTACATCTGTAAAATTCTCATATAAGGTAGCTTCCACACCTGCTGCTACAATAGAACCTGTAATATCGGAGCCGCCTCGAGAGAACGTCATGAGTTCGCCATCTTCAGTATATCCGAAAAAACCCGGTATAACTAATATTCCGACTTTTTCGCGTAAAGCGTAAATTTTTGTGAAACTACTGTCTAAAATCTGTGCATTTCCTGGATTATTGCTGACGATAATACCAGCGTCTTTTGGATTGACATAGGAGGCTTCAAAACCAATTGCTTGTAAATAAGCACTTAGAATCTTTGCGGAACTGTCTTCACCAATTGATTTCAGCGCATCTAATTTTGCTATAGAAGAAATGTCTTTTGACAGCACATCTTTTAAGGTGTTTTCAATATCTTCCAACAAAGCAGTATTTAATAAGAGTTCTTCAATTATTTCTCTAAATCGACTTAAAACTTTCCCATAGATTTCCTCATAGTGTTCTCCGTTTATGTATGATTCCCCGAGCTGAATGAGTAAATCAGTTGTTTTGACATCATCTGCAAACCTTTTTCCTGGTGCTGAGACAACGATAATTTTTCTGGAAGGATCGTCTTTAATTATACTGGCAACCTTATGAAGCTGGGCAGCTGTTGCCATCGAGCTTCCCCCAAATTTTGCTACTTTCATAAAATGCCTCCTGAGCAATTTTTAAAATAAATCATAACACATATATGAAATATTAGACAATATTTTTTGTAACTAAACCTAAAAAAGAAGCCATGGGAAGAAATAAAAAAAGACAGCTTTTCTTCCATCTTTTTGTCTCACTTTAACCAACCAACGAGCCCAAATTTCTAGAAAGCAGTATACTTCAAGCATTCTAGGTGAAGACCAATTGGCAGTAAAGATCCAACTAACATTTTGTGAAGGAGAGAAGGAACTCCAGACCAATCTAATTTTCACTTTATATTACCTTTCTTTTTTTGTTTCTTACGATCTCGATACACAATAAAGCCTCCGATAAAACCTAACCCAGCTATAAAGAAGAGAAGGCCAACAATAAATTGCACACCAATATGTAAAAATAAAGGATAGAATTCTGAAAAAAGTGCATCTCTCATTAATTTTATGCCATAGGCAGCAATGACACCTGGTATGAATAATACAAGTAAGGCAAGTAATCTCCTCATTATTATTTCCCCTTGAAATTTATAATCACAACTATTATAGCAGATGACGAAACTTAAATGTACTGTTTGTAATTTGCCAAAGTATGCATGATAGCGTATCATATAACTGTGCAAAATAATGCAAGGTGGGATGAGATGAAGCGTGTACTTATCGTTGGGGCAGGTAAAGGCGGTAGTATTCTGTTAAATATACTTTATCAAGCAAACCGCATGAACATTGTTGCTGTAATCGATGTGGATAGAGATGCGGAAGGTTTAGAGCTTGCAAGAAAGTATGGAATTCAAATAGGGTATAATTGGCACGAATGGATCGATAAAGATATTGATATTATCATTGAGGCTACTGGAAAAGAAGAGGTCTTAGATCAAATTGTAGACAAACGAAACAGAAAGACAGTTGTAATCCCCGGTAGTGTAGCATACATAATTTCGGAACTTTTTAATGAGAAAGAAGCTTTACTTGAGCGAATAAAGCTTCAAATGAACAATCAACACTTAATTTTAAATAATATCAGGGACGGTATGCTGGTTGTAAATAATCAAGGCACCATCCAGTTCATGAATAAAAGTGCCGAACAAATCGTCGGCCTATCAAAGAAGGACGTAGAAGGAAAATATATTCAGTCTGTCATCCCAGCAACACGCCTTCCTAAGATTCTGCGTAATAAGCGGAAAGAAGTAAACCAAAAGCTAACATTAGAAAATGGTAAGCAGATTATAACGACACGCATTCCTATTATAGATGCTGAGCAAAATTTAATCGGAGCGTTTGCCGTATTTAAAGATATAACAGAAGTCGTCAACCTTGCCGAAGAAAATACGGATTTGAAGGATATAAAAACGATGCTAGAAGCCATTATCCAGTCTTCGGATGAGGCTATCAGTGTTGTAGATGAAAACGGGAACGGGATGATGATTAACCCAGCATATACAAGAATTACCGGCTTAAAAGAACTAGACGTGATTGGCAAACCTGCGACAGTAGACATTTCAGAAGGGGAAAGCATGCATTTAAAAGTACTGCAAACCCGTCGAGCTGTTAGAGGTGTAAGGATGAAAGTCGGCCCTGGACGCAAGGATGTCTACGTCAATGTTGCCCCCATCATTGTGGATGGCAAAATTAAAGGGAGCGTTGGGGTGCTTCACGATGTAACGGAGATTCAAGCCTTAACGAGTGAATTAAAACGCGCTAGACAAATTATTCGGAACCTTGAAGCTAAATATACTTTTAGAGATATATTAGGAAATTCTGTAGAGATGAAGCTAGCCCTTGAACAAGCAAAAGTGGGGGCAAGAACACCAGCCACAGTATTATTGAGGGGCGAATCGGGTACTGGGAAAGAACTTTTTGCCCATGCGATTCATAATGAAAGTGATCGAAAGCATAATAAATTTATCCGGGTAAATTGCGCTGCTATAGCCGAATCCATTTTAGAAAGCGAACTTTTCGGTTATGAAGAAGGAGCTTTTTCTGGAGCAAAGCATGGTGGTAAAAAAGGCTACTTTGAAGAAGCAAATAACGGAAGCATCTTTTTAGATGAGATCGGAGAATTATCCCTCAATATGCAGGCAAAATTACTCCGTGTTTTACAAGAGCAAGAAATCGTTCGAGTTGGTGGTACAGAGCCGATAAGTATTAATGTGCGCATTATTGCAGCTACAAATGTAAATCTTGAAAAAGCAATCATTAAGAAATCCTTTCGGGAAGACCTTTATTACCGCCTAAACAGACTTCCTATCTATATTCCTAAACTTAAAGATCGATTATCGGATCTGCCTGTTTTAGTGCAACATATGATTTTAAAGATTAATGAAGACTATGGACGAAATGTGCAATCTATCTCCCTTGAAGCACTAGAAAAATTAAAGAATTATCACTGGCCAGGAAATATCCGGGAGTTAGAGAATGTCATTGGACGAGCCATGATTTATATGGATATGTCCCAAGAGATAATGGAAGCATCCGATCTACCAGAACTCCAGCTTGATAAGGTAGAGACAGGTATACGCCCTTTTCGACCAAAAGAAGGGCAGCCCCTACAGGATGCTATGGAAAAATTCGAGAGGTCTTACATTTATGAAACTTATAAGCGAAATAATTTTAATAAAACAAAAACCGCAAAAGATTTAAAAATCTCTATTCGTAACTTATATTATAAAATGGAAAAGTATAAAATTGAAAAAACTGACATGCAATAATTTGCAGGTTTGCATAGTGTTAAATTAAAAAAAAGAAGGTTTTTCAAATAATAAAGCTGCAAAAGAGTTGGCATGAAATTTGCTACATTTATAATGGGCAGACAGGAGGTCACGTATGAAGAATTTAGATGATCTACATTTAAATATTCCAACAGAGAGGAAAACAGTATCTGTCGCTAATGCGAATGATAAAGAAGTATTGGTTGCCGTACGAGAAGCTTTAAGAAAAAATTTATGTTCTTTTTTATTATTTGGTGAAAAGGAAAAAATAAAACAAGTAGCTGAAGAAGTCATGCTTAATGTAACAGATCCACATATAACAGTTAGACACGCTACAACGCAGGAGGAAGCTGTAACATCAGCTGTAAAAGCAGTCTCTGAAAATGAAGCTGATGTTTTAATGAAAGGAAATGTCGCAACCAATATCCTGTTAAAGGCTGTCTTACATAAGGAATATGGGCTTAGAACAGGAAGCATATTATCCCATGTGGCTCTTTTTGAAATTCCTGGGCGTGATCGTTTGATGTTCTTGACAGATCCTGCAATGAATATTGCGCCTAATTTAAAAGAAAAAGCAACTATTATTAACAATGCTGTTAAAGTAGCGAAAGGAATTGGTATAACACTTCCCAAAGTTGCAGCACTTGCGCCTGTTGAAACAGTAAACGAAGCCATGCAGTCTTCCGTGGATGCCGCATTGTTAACCCAAATGCAAAAACGAGGCCAAATAAAGGATTGTATCATTGATGGCCCCTTGGCTTTTGATAATGCTGTTTCGTTGGAGGCAGCAAAACATAAAGGAATTCAATCGGAAGTAGCAGGAAATCCAGATATCTTATTAGTGCCTACCATTGATGTAGGAAATGCTCTTTATAAATCATTTATTTATTTTGCTAATGCAAAAGTGGCTGCCATCGTAAGTGGCGCCAAAGCACCGATTGTCTTGCCATCTCGAGCTGATCGTGCAGAAAGTAAATTGTACTCTCTCTCATTGGCATTAGCAACAACCACAACTATTTAGGAGGAACTTAGAATGGAAATTTTTACTCACATGGAAAAATATGATTACGAGCAGCTTGTTTTTTGCCAAGACAAGAGCTCTGGTTTAAAAGCAATTATTGCGATTCATGATACAACACTAGGGCCGGCACTTGGTGGTACTAGAATGTGGACCTATCAATCAGAAGATGAAGCGATTGAAGATGCTCTTCGACTTGCGAGAGGAATGACATATAAAAATGCCGCTGCGGGTCTTAACCTTGGTGGAGGGAAAACTGTCATTATTGGCGATCCAAAAACGGATAAGAATCCGGAAATGTTCCGTGCTTTTGGTAGGTATATTCAAGGATTAAATGGTCGTTATATTACTGCAGAGGATGTTGGTACTACGGTTCATGATATGGACCTTATTCACCTAGAAACAGATTTTGTGACAGGGATCTCCCCTGAGTCTGGATCTTCAGGTAACCCATCACCTGTAACTGCATATGGAGTTTACAAAGGAATGAAAGCTGCAGCAATGGAAGCTTACGGGACTGACTCATTAGAAGGAAAAACTGTTGCGATACAGGGAGTAGGTAATGTAGCTTACGCACTTTGTGAGTTTCTTCATAAAGAAGGTGCAAAGCTAATTGTTACAGATATTAATAAACAATCTGTTGAAAGAGCAGTAGAGGCGTTTGGTGCAACAGCAGTAGATCCAGACGATATCTATGATGTGGAATGTGACATTTATGCACCATGTGCTCTTGGGGCAACAGTTAATGATGATACAATTAACCGCATAAAGGCAAAAATCATTGCTGGATCAGCAAACAACCAACTTAAGTCCTCCAAACATGGAGATATCATTCATGAAAAAGGGATCGTATACGCTCCTGATTATGTGATCAATTCAGGTGGGGTCATTAATGTGGCAGATGAACTGGTTGGATACAACCAACAACGGGCTATGAAAAAAGTCGAAACGATTTATGATAGCTTAATCAGAGTTTTTGAAATATCTAAACGAGATAACATTCCGACATATGTTGCTGCTGATCGTATGGCAGAGGAGCGGATTGAAGCGAAAAGAAATTCAAGAAGTCAATTCTTATTAAACGAACATCACATCCTTAGCAGAAGGTAATTATGTGTGCAATGGAGGGTAGCATTTTGCAATCAACTTATAGAAATCTTGTTATTAATCCTGGTTCTACCTCTACTAAGATTGGTGTTTTTGAAAATGAGATTTGTATTTTCGAGAAATCTATTCGGCATAGTGGAGAAGAACTAAGCCCATTTCCTAAGATAATGGATCAGTATGATTTTAGAAAAAATGTGATACTTGAACAGTTGGATTATGAAGGTATCAATATTTCCAAGTTAAGTGCTGTTTGTGGCCGGGGAGGTCTATTGCAACCTATTGAAGGCGGAACATATGAAGTAAACGACATCATGTTACATGATCTCCAGACGGGATTTAACGGTGAACACGCATCAAATTTAGGGGGAATTATCTCCCATGAGATCGCCACTGGTCTCAACATACCTGCCTTTATAGTGGATCCTGTCGTGGTAGATGAATTGGCCGACATTGCTCGTTTCTCAGGGGTGCCAGAAATACCTAGAAAGAGTATTTTCCATGCGCTTAATCAGAAAGCTGTAGCTAGAAAAGCAGCCCGCGATCTTGAAAAGTCTTATGAAGAGATGAACATGATCGTTACCCACATGGGGGGCGGTATTACAATAGGTGCTCATCAAGGCGGCAAAGTCATTGATGTAAATAATGGCCTACATGGAGACGGACCTTTTTCTCCTGAGCGTGCGGGAACGGTTCCGGCAGGTGATCTTGTTTCTTTATGTTTTTCTGGAGAGTATTATCTGGATGAAATCATGAAGAAAATCGTCGGGCAAGGCGGTCTAATGGCCTATCTGGAAACCAATGATGCAATAGAAGTCGAAAAAAGAATTGCTGCAGGTGATACATATGTTGAAGAAGTATACGAAGCAATGGCTTATCAAATTGCAAAAGAAATAGGATCTATGGCATCCGTATTACAAGGAAAAGTAGATCTTATTGTCCTGACAGGCGGCTTAGCCTACGGAAAAACCTTTACAGAAATGATTATGAAACGAGTGAAATGGATTGCCGACACGGCTGTTTACCCTGGTGAAAACGAGTTAGAAGCACTAAATGAAGGTGTACTTCGTGTGCTCAGAAAACAAGAAAAACCCAAAGTTTATCCTAATGATGATAAGGGGGAGCGATTCCTATATGGCAAAAGAATATGATTTAGTAATCTTAGGCGGAGGTACTGGCGGATATGTAGCAGCTATTCGTGCCTCTCAGCTGGGAATGCAGGTAGCTATTGTAGAAAAAGGGGAGTTGGGAGGCACATGCTTGCATAGAGGCTGCATCCCTTCAAAAGCTTTATTGAGAAGCGCTGAAGTGTTCAGACAAACAAAAGAATCCTCACACTACGGTGTTGAAACTCAGGATCCACACTTAAATTTTAACAAAGTACAAGAGAGGAAAACTTCCATTGTGGAAACCTTACACAAAGGTGTTCAAGGTTTAATGAAAAAAGGGAAAATTGACGTATTCCAAGGCTATGGTCGAATTCTTGGTCCAAGTATCTTTTCTCCTATGCCTGGCACGATCTCAATTGAGTATGCGAATGGGGACGAAAACACGATGATTGTACCCAAAAACGTTCTAATTGCGACAGGCTCCAAACCAAAAACATTACCTGGCTTGAAATTAGATGGGGAGATGGTAATGAGTTCCGATGATGCCTTACAAATGGAATCACTACCTGAGTCGATCCTGATTGTTGGAGGTGGCGTTATAGGTATTGAATGGGCATCTATGCTCACAGACTTCGGTGTCAACGTAACTGTGTTAGAGTATTCAGATCAAATATTACCAACTGAAGATAAAGCAATCGCAACAGAAGTAGAGAAGCAGTTAAAAAAACGAGGAGTCACCTTTGTAAAAGGAGCAAAAGTCCTTCCTGAAAGTGTTGAACTTGGAAGTACTGTGACTATCTCTGCAGAAATAGGAGATAAAAAAGACACTTTTACAGCCGATAAAATGCTCGTATCTGTTGGACGGGAAGCGAACACGACAAACATAGGTATTGAGAACACAGACATCGTTATTGAGAATGGGTTTATTCAAACAAATGACTTTTACCAAACAAAAGAATCACACATTTACGCAATTGGGGATGTCATTGGAGGAATGCAGCTTGCTCATGTTGCTTCCCATGAAGGAATTGTGGCAGTGGAGCACATGGCAGATGAAAAGCCACTCGCTTTACAGTATGATAATATTCCTGCTTGTATTTATTCAAGTCCAGAAGCTGCCAGCGTAGGGCTCACAGAGAAGCAAGCTACCGAGCAGGGCTATGAAATAAAAGTAGGGAAATTCCCTTTTCAAGCAATCGGAAAAGCACTTGTGCACGGAGAAGCAGAAGGCTTTGTGAAAATAATCGCAGATAAGAAAACAGAGGATTTACTCGGAATTCATATGGTCGGCCCACATGTTACGGATTTAATTTCAGAAGCAGGCCTGGCAAAAGTATTGGACGCAACACCTTGGGAATTATCACACACTGTCCATCCGCATCCAACTCTTTCCGAAATAGTTGGAGAAGCTGCATTGGCAGTGGAAGGAAAACAAATCCACGGGTAAAAAAGGCATAAAGTAAAAAGGAGGTTATTACATTGGAAACAAAACGTCATGAAGCACTAGGTTTAACGGATGATCAAGTTCTAGAGATGTTTCGCACCATGCTACTCGCAAGAAAATTAGATGAGCGTATGTGGCTTTTAAATCGAGCTGGTAAAATTCCTTTTGTTATCTCGTGTCAGGGACAGGAAGCTGCACAGGTAGGGGCATCTTTTGCTCTTGATCGGGAAAAAGATTATACCGCTCCTTATTATAGAGATATGGGTGTCGTGCTAGCCTTTGGAATGACAGCAAAAGAGTTAATGCTTTCCGGTTTTGCTAAAGCTGAAGATCCCAACTCTGGTGGAAGACAAATGCCGGGTCACTTTGGCCAAAAGAAAAACAGAATCCTAAGTGGTTCTTCACCAGTAACCACACAAGTACCACATGCGGTTGGTGTAGCACTTGCCGGGAAGATGGAGAAAAAAGACTTTGTATCTTTTGTAACACTCGGAGAAGGTTCATCTAACCAAGGAGACTTCCATGAAGGATTAAACTTTGCTGGGGTACATAAGCTACCCGTTATTACAATGGTGGAAAATAATAAGTATGCCATTTCTGTACCGATTGAAAAACAAATTGCTAGCAAGAATGTTTCCGACCGGGCAATTGGTTATGGAATGCCAGGAGTCACAGTAGATGGGAACGATCCATTAGCGGTATACGAAGCGGTGAAAAAAGCAAGAGAACGGGCGATTAACGGTGAAGGACCGACTCTTATCGAAGCAGTATCCTACAGACTAACTGCACATTCCAGTGACGATGATGATCGTCTTTATAGGGAAAGTGATGAAGTAGAAGAGGCGAAGAAAAAAGATTCTATCATTACATTTGCTGCGTACTTAAAAGAAAGTGGCGTAATGACGGAAGAAGCAGAAAAAGAAATGGTCGATGAAATTAGCTCAATTGTTAATGAAGCAACCGCATATGCAGAAAATGCTGCATATGCGGAGGCAGAACATGCATTGAAATATGTTTATGAAGAGTAGGGAGGGAATCGAAAATGCCAGTAATGTCTTATATTCAAGCAGTTACAGCTGCTTTAAGGGAAGAAATGCTACGTGATGAAAAAGTATTTGTACTTGGGGAGGACGTCGGTAAAAAAGGCGGTGTCTTTCGTGCTACAGATGGCTTGTATGAAGAATTTGGAGAAGCACGTGTGCTCGATACCCCGCTTGCTGAATCTGCAATCGCCGGAGTCGGAATCGGTGCAGCAATGTACGGCATGCGCCCTGTTGCGGAAATGCAATTTGCCGACTTTATTATGCCGGCAGTCAATCAAATTATCTCAGAAGCTGCAAAAATGCGCTATCGCTCCAATAATGACTGGAATGTACCGATGACAATTCGCGCGCCATATGGCGGAGGTGTTCATGGCGCACTTTACCATTCACAATCTGTGGAAGCAGTTTTTGCTAACCAGCCGGGGTTAAAGATTGTTATGCCATCTACTCCATATGATGTAAAAGGTCTCCTAAAAGCGGCCATTCGCGACAATGATCCTGTCCTTTTCTTTGAACATAAAAGAGCATATCGTCTCCTTAAAGGAGAAGTACCAGAGGATGATTACGTCCTTCCAATCGGGAAAGCTGATGTAAAAAGGGAAGGGTCGGACATAACAGTTATTACGTACGGACTCTGTGTCCACTTTGCTCTGCAGGCTGCTGAAAAGCTTGCAGAAGAAGGCATTGATGCTCATATACTGGATTTGCGAACAGTGTACCCATTGGATAAAGAAGCAATTATAGAAGCAGCCCAAAAAACGGGTAAAGTTCTGCTTGTAACCGAGGACAATAAGGAAGGAAGCATCATTGGGGAAGTAGCAGCAATTGTTGCAGAAAATTGTTTATTTGACCTTGATGCACCGATTAAACGGCTTGCAGGGCCAGATGTTCCTTCGATGCCTTATGCACCGACAATGGAAAAGTATTTTATGATGAATCCAGATAAAGTAGAAAAGGCAATGCGAGAACTAGCAGAATTTTAAATCTGAAGGAGGATTGAACATGGCTTCGGAAAAAATTAACATGCCACAACTAGGGGAAAGTGTAACAGAGGGAACGATCAGTTCATGGCTTGTTCAACCAGGCGATAAAGTGAATAAATATGACCCTATAGCTGAAGTAATGACAGATAAAGTTAACGCAGAAGTACCCTCTTCCTTTACGGGGGTAATAAAGGAACTTGTTGCCCAAGAGGGTGAAACAATTTCAGTAGGGGAACTCATGTGTTACATCGATACAGAGGATAGTAAAGGTGATTCAGCAGACTCTTCAACTACAACCGACAAGAAGGAAGCAGCAGAAGATAAGCAATCTAAAGAAACAGACCAATCAATGAAGAAACGCTATTCTCCTGCTGTGTTGCGTTTAGCACAAGAAAATGATATAGATCTTAATCAAGTGGATGGTACAGGTCAGAAGGGGAGAATTAAGAGAAAAGATATTGAAAAATATCTTGCAAATGGAAAACCTCAAACTAAGAGTAGTGACGAAACCGTTTCTAGCAAACCTTCTGAGCCGGAACAAGAGGCAGTTGTTGAAAAAACAAGTGCTCCAACTAAAGCTGCAGAGGTACAACAAGGCGATATCGAAATTCCAGTAACAGGGGTACGTAAAGCGATCGCCCATAATATGGTGAAATCGAAGCAAGAGATCCCGCATGCCTGGATGACCGTAGAGGTGGATGTAACAGATCTTGTGACATATCGGAATCAAATCAAAGATGATTTCAAGCGAAAAGAAGGATTCAGCCTAACATTCTTCTCCTTCTTCGTAAAAGCAGTCTCCCAGGCATTAAAAGAATATCCACAGTTAAACAGTATGTGGGCTGGAGATAAAATAATTCAAAAGAAAGCAATTAACCTTTCGATCGCTGTTGCGAAAGATGAAGAATTATTTGTACCTGTTATAAAGAATGCTGATGAAAAAAGCATCAAAGGAATTGCAAAAGAGATTTCTGAACTAGCGGGTAAAGCAAGGAATGGCAAACTAACGGCAAATGATATGCAAGGTGGAACGTTTACAGTTAATAATACAGGTTCTTTTGGATCTATTCATTCTATGGGCGTCATTAATCATCCACAGGCTGCTATTTTACAGGTCGAGTCAATCGTAAAAAGACCTGTAATCGTAAATAATATGTTTGCAGCCAGAGACATGGTTAACCTTTCTTTATCTCTTGATCATCGCGTTCTGGATGGGTTAGTTTGCGGGAACTTCTTGTCCTATATGAAGAAAACATTAGAGAACATGAATGAGAATACATTAAGTATTTATTAAATGACTGACTATCCTTTCCTGAGCGTGTTTAATAAATTGATAAATCGTGTGAAACTTGATATGCTGAGTACATGATTTAATAGAATTAATTTACGTTAGGGGTTGAAGCAAGTATGGATTTCAATATTTTTATGAATGATGTTGTGAATGCAGCACGTGAAGATATAACGGAAGCTGGATATGAAGAATTAAAAACACCAGAAGAGGTAGACCAAGCATTTGACCGTAAAGGGACTACACTTGTGATGGTAAATTCAGTATGTGGATGTGCTGGTGGTGTAGCTCGTCCAGCTGCTGCAAACTCTGTACATTATGATAAACGACCTGATCATCTCGTTACCGTTTTTGCAGGGCAGGATAAAGAAGCTACAGAAAAGGCACGTAGTTATTTTGAAGGATACCCACCTTCTTCACCTTCCTTTGCTTTTATGAAAGATGGAAAAGTTGTAACTATGCTGGAAAGACATGATATTGAAGGACATAGCGCTATGGATGTTGTCGGAAGATTACAATCCATATTTGATGAACACTGCGAAGAAATTTAGTTCTTTAGCTGGTAAATACAGCAAAGTGTGCAAATTAAAAAGAGGCTGTCGCTATTAAATTAGGTCAGCCTCTTTTTACTTCTAAGTAGGTATACATGTTTGCTAACCATTCGTAATCATTTAGTTTATGTAAAATTGTATAGGGGATTTAAAGGAGTTATAAAAGTGAAGATCGGTTATAGGACAATAAAGACTGCGATTGGGACGCCTGTTGCGATATCGATCGCACAATTTTTAGGGCTAACAAACTTTGTATCAGCAGGCATTTTAACAATTCTGTGTATCCAGCCTTCCAGAAAGCAATCATTTCTTAGTGCTTGGAACCGTTTTTTGGCATGCGTAATAGCGAGTATATTTTCTGTAGTATTTTTTGAAGTGATTGGATATCATCCTATATCAGTAGGACTAATGCTTGCTGCATTTATCCCTGTTACCGTCTATTTAAAGGTGACTCAAGGAATTGCCACAAGCTCGGTCATTATTTTAAATCTGTATAGTGCTTCAGGTATTGATCTTTCCTTTTTAACAGATCAGTTCGTGCTTATTATTGTAGGAATCGGGACAGGATTACTGCTAAACTTATATATGCCAAGTTTGGATAAAAAATTAAAAGCCAAGCAAAAGAGGGTAGAACACAACTTCCAGACTATTTTATTCGAAGTCGCTTTGTATGTTCGTAACAAAGAGAAGCACTGGGATGGCAAGGAAATATCAGAAACAGAGACACTTCTTGAAGAGGCTTTAGATTTGGTTGAACGAGATAAGGAAAACCACCTATTGCGAAGCAAGCATCCGTATCGGGATTATTTTTATATGCGACAGCGCCAATTTGAATTATTAAAGAGAATGCTACCACTTGTAACAAAATTACCAAACAAAATAACCATTTCTGAAAAAGTTGCTGTCTTCTTTGAAGGGTTATCAAAAGCAGTACATCCAGGAAATACAGCTATTGTATATCTAGAGGAACTAAACAAATTACAAAAAGAATTTGATGAAGAAGACTTACCTGAAACACGTGAAGAATTTGAAACCCGGGCTAATTTATTTCGTCTACTACACGAAATAGAGGATTATCTATTGCTAAAGCAACGATATAAAAAAAGTGATATACAAAATAAAAAAAGAGGCTAAGGGAAAGTGAATGTCTAGTATATAAAGCTTAATATAATCAAGAAACAACTAAAAAGACTGAAATCGTGTTTCGATTTCAGTCTTTATCCAACTATATAAACATTGCCAACCCGGCAGTTAATGTGGAAAGTAGCATTGCAAGAATCATAATATATACGATGATCGTTGTTTTTCTTTGACGCTTAGATTTTTTTGCAGCCATGTTCAGTCCCCCTTTAAACCCTTCTGTTACTTGTATTTTATCGTGAAATAGGAGAATGGACAAGTGAAATCGTGAAAAGAATGCGATGTAGCAAAAGATTCAGTTATTCCTCAAGTTACAGAAGCATATTTATTTGATAAGGAAAATAAAAAATGGGGGTAACAATATGGATCACCTGCAATCGCTAAAAGAAAGCATGACCCGCAACGCCCCTAAGCTAGCTCATATCGGGATAGCTGTCAGAAATATAGAAAGCGTATTACCTTTTTATGTAGAAGTGCTTGGATTACAACTAACCAAAACCGAGAAGGTGGCAACAGAAGGTGTAAAAGCAGCAATATTACAGGCGGATAATACACAAATTGAACTATTAGAACCATTGAGTGCAACTTCCCCTATACATTGTTACATAGAAAAGTACGGTGAAGGGTTACACCATATTGCTTTTGAGACTGATGACATAGCAAAAAAGGTTAAGGATATCCATTCTCTTGGGGTTCCATTAGTTAGCTCTAATCTTAGAAAAGGCGTACAGGAAAGTAAAATTGCCTTTATTCATCCTAAAGCTTCATATGGATCACTGATTGAATATTGTGAGTATGTGGGGCGAAAAAGCAATGAGTAATTCAGAGCATTTACACATAGAAAAGCTTGCTAGGATAAAAGATCAGGTCAAAAACGGTGGTGGAGAAAAGCGTATATATGAGCAGCATAAGAAAGGCAAATGGACGGCTAGGGAACGAATTGCTTATTTGCTAGATTCTGATAGTTTTGTAGAATTACAGCCTTTTATAACTTCACGACATGAAGTGGGAAATGGAGAGTCTTATAACGGTGATGGTGTCATTACTGGTTATGGTAAGATAGCAGGAAAGCCGGTATACATATATGCCCAAGATTTTACGGTACATGGTGGATCACTGGGAGAAATGCATGGAAAAAAGATTGCAGCGATTTTAGATCTTGCAGGGAAAAACGGGGCTCCAATAATTGGGCTAATTGATTCAGGTGGTGCACGTATTCAGGAAGGTGTTGCCTCCCTTGACGGTTATGGGCAAATTTTTCGCCGAAATGTCCTTTATTCGGGAGTGGTTCCTCAGATCTCAGTAATTATGGGGCCAAGTGCTGGTGGTGCTGTATATTCCCCTGCATTAACTGATTTTATTATAATGGTAGAAAACACCTCACATATGTTTATTACAGGCCCAAAAGTTCTAAAAGAGGTAACAGGTGAAGAGCTTGGACCTGAAGTCTTAGGGGGTGCTGGGATTCATAGTCAAAAGAGTGGAAATGCACACCTGGTAAAGGCTACTGAACAGGAGGCGTTGGAGGCTCTAAAAACATTGCTTTCTTATTTCTCTGAACATAATCAGCAACGGGCAAGGCTATCATTAAATAAAGAGAAAACAGACAACCTGCGTCCCCAGTTACTTGATATAGTTCCTTCAGATAGTAAGGCTGCGTATAATGTGAAGCGAATTATTGAGCAAGTAGCTGATAAGGGTTCTTTTATGGAAATTCATGAACATTTTGCCAAAAACATTGTTGTTGGTTTTGCGAGACTAAAAGGAGAAGCTGTCGGGTTTGTATGTAACCAGCCAAAGTATAAAGCTGGAGGTTTAGATATTGATGCTAGTGACAAAGCTGCTCGGTTCATTCGCTTTTGTGATTGCTTCAACCTTCCTTTGATCACATTAGAGGATGTTACGGGCTTTATTCCAGGGGTAAAGCAAGAACATGAAGGGATTATACGAAATGGTGCAAAAATTGCGTATGCATATGCAGAAGCTACTGTTCCAAAAATTACAGTGATACTGCGAAAAGCATTTGGTGGTGCGTACGTGGCGCTTAATAGTAAAGCACTAGGAGCAGATATCGTCTACGCTTGGCCGCAGGCGGAAATCGCTGTAATGGGGCCCGAGGGAGCTGCAAGTATACTCTATGGGGAAGAAATTGAAGGAGCTGCAGATCCCACTAAAATAAAAGAAGCGAAAATCTCTGCTTATCGAGAAAAGCAAGCAAATCCGTATGCTGCTGCAGCTTTAGGAATGGTTGATGATGTCATCTCACCTGAGCAAACACGCATAATACTTATTCAAGCACTGGAAATAATGTATAATAAACATGAGGAACGCCCAAAAAAGAAACATGGGAACATGCCATTATAGACACTATTGGAGGAATGAATTTTCATGACGACAGTAAATCAAGAAAGATTAATCAACGAATTTTTTGAACTAGTACAAATTGACTCTGAAACGAAGTATGAAACGGAAATAGCAGGAATACTTAAACAAAAGTTTACTGAATTGGGTCTTGAGGTAGTAGAAGATGATGCAGCAGAGACAACAGGGCATGGTGCCGGTAATTTAATTTGTACGTTGAAGGGTAATAAACCAGGCGTTGAGTCGATTTATTTTACTTCTCACATGGATACTGTAGTACCAGGGAAAGGAATAAAGCCTTCTATTGAAGGGGGCTACATTGTATCGGATGGCACTACCATACTTGGTGCTGACGACAAAGCTGGATTAGCAGCTATGCTGGAAGCTATTCGCGTCTTAAAGGAAAATAATACGGAGCATGGGGACATTCAATTTATTATTACAGTTGGCGAAGAATCTGGGCTAGTTGGTGCCAAAGCATTGAACCCTGACCAGATTACTGCAAAATATGGTTACGCTCTTGATAGTAATGGGGAAGTTGGCGATATTATTGTAGCCGCTCCTACGCAGGCGAAAGTATTTGCCACCGTTAAAGGGAAAACGGCACATGCAGGGGTCGCTCCAGAGAAGGGCATTTCTGCTATCACCCTAGCAGCTAAAGCTATTGCGAAAATGCCTTTAGGTAGAATTGATGAGGAAACCACAGCTAATATTGGACGGTTTGAAGGTGGAAAACAAACAAATATTGTAGTAGACCATGTGGAGATTCTCGCTGAAGCACGGTCCCTTGTCCCTGAAAAAATGGAAGCTCAGGTAGCGAAAATGAAGGAAGCATTTGAGCAAACAGCACAGGAGCTTGGCGGATCAGCTGAGGTTAACGTCACGGTTATGTATCCTGGTTTTAAGCAAAAAGCCGGAGATCAGGTAGTAGAGGTAGCCAGACGCGCTGCAAGTGCTATTGGCCGCGAAAGCAAGCTTTTACAAAGTGGTGGTGGAAGTGATGCGAATGTTATCGCAGGCCACGGCGTTCCTACTGTTAATCTTGCTGTAGGTTACGAAGAAATCCATACTACGAATGAACGTATGCCAGTTGAGGAGCTTGTGAAAATTACCGAACTAGTCGGATCTATCATTTCAGAAGCTGCGAAAGAAGCATAATAGCATGTATTAAGAAAGAGAAACCCTTTTGAGGAGAGCTCAAAAGGGTTTCTCTTTCCATGTTATAATAAAAGAAGTCAACGATAAAGGGTGAATGAAATTGATAGCAAATAGCGCTGGAAAAGGAAGGGTAATTTTCCATATTGATATGAATTGCTTTTATGCATCTGTGGAAGCAGCTTATAACCCATCATTAAAAGGCAAGCCATTAGCTATTGCGGGGAATCCAGAGGAAAGAAAAGGAATTGTTGTAACAAGCAGCTATGAAGCTCGTGATAAAGGGGTTAAAACGACAATGACAATCTGGCAGGCGAAAAAGAACTGTCCGGAGCTAATTGTCATGCCACCTAACTTTGAACGATATCGAGCAGCTTCTAAGGAGCTTTTTAAAATATTGGCAGATATTACACCCAATGTACAGCCTGTCTCCATTGATGAAGGATATATGGACATAACAGACGTAAATAGTGAGCTGTCTCCTTTGGAAATGGCCCATCGTTTACAAAAAAGAATTCTCGAGGAATTAGATTTACCATGCAGTATAGGAATTGCACCAAATAAATTTCTTGCCAAAATGGGTTCTGATATGAAAAAACCACTAGGAATAACCGTATTACGCAAAAGGGAGCTTGCAAGCACGCTATGGCCACTACCTATTGGAGAAATGTATGGGGTAGGGGAAAAGACAGCGACAAAGTTAATAGAAAAAGGGATAGAAACCATTGGTGATTTGGCGACACATAACACTTATGAGTTGAAGCAATTACTCGGTATTAATGGAGAGCGTCTAAAAAACAGAGCGAATGGAATAGATAATCGACAAGTCGATCCAGAGGCTGTTTTTGAATTTAAAAGCATTGGGAGCTCGCAAACACTTCCTTTTGATACTGTTGATGAACAAGAAGTTAGGAAGCTTCTTGCCTCACTAGCGGAAAGTGTAGAGAGAAGAATGAAGCGCAAGAATGCTGCAGGCCAAAGCATACAGATAATGATACGTTATAAGAACCGAAAAACCATAACAAGAAGCAAAAAGCTTTACCGTTATATTGATACCAAGGACGAAATATTGTATCAAGCAGAAGAACTGTTTCATTTACATTGGAATCAAGAGCCAATCCGCTTACTCGGAATTACAGTACAGGATGTAGAAGTAAAAAAGAATATTGCAAAGCAACTGGACTTGTTTACGTATGAAGAAGAAGCGGGAAAAGAAAAGCTTTATCAAGCTATTGAGGATTTATCTGAGAAATACGGTAATGACGTGTTTAAGAAACTGGACACAATTAGTCAGGATGAACAACCGAGAACTAGTTTTCAGAAGGATTTCCTTGATGATTATCGAAAATAGTAACTACCATTTTCTTTGCGATGAAAATGGTAGTTATTTTATTAGTTTATATTTTAAAAGCTATTTTAGTTCATAATACGCTTGATTACAGCCTTCCCAATCTTGCTTCCTGGATATCGAAAAGGTACATCAAATTTAGTGGACTGTTTTAAGATGCTTTTTTGATGGGAGAATGTTTCAAAGCTCGATTTCCCATGATATTGTCCCATCCCACTATTTCCAACTCCTCCAAACGGCAAATGAGGATTTGCTAAATGAAAGATCGTATCATTTATGCTTCCGCCCCCAAAGGAAAGATATTGAATAACTTGTTCCTGTGTTTTATTGTTTTCACCAAAATAATAGAGGGCCAATGGTTTTTCTTGTTTACTAATCATCTCAACAGCTTCTTCCACATTGGTAAACGAAAGTACAGGTAAAACTGGCCCAAAAATCTCTTCCTGCATAACATGATCATCCCAGCTAATTTTATCTAAAATACTTGGTTCGATCATGAGGGATTGCCGATCAAAATTTCCGCCATGAAGTACTGTTCCATCTGATAAATAACCAATTATACGGTCAAAATGAGAGGCATTAATGATCCTCGTATAATTGGAGTTTTGTAATGGTTCTTTGCCGTAAAAGGATTTTATATATTTTTTCATTGCTTTAAGTAACTTAAATTTCACACTATCATGCACGTAAATATAATCTGGCGCTACACATGTTTGTCCTGCGTTTGTAAACTTTCCCCAGACAATCCGTTTAGCAGCTAGATTAATATTTGCATCCTTATCTACGATTGCCGGACTCTTGCCTCCTAATTCGAGCGTTACGGGGGTTAAATGCTCGCTTGCCTGTCTCATGACGATCTTTCCAACTTCTGTGCTTCCCGTGAAGAAAATATAATCAAAACGCTGACGTAACAGTTCTTGATTTGTTTCTTTCTCACCTTCTACCACCGTAATAAATGATGGATCAAAGGTACGTGCAATCATCCTTGCTAAAAGGGAAGACGTCGCGCTAGAGTGCTCGGATGGTTTGATTACGACACAGTTTCCAGCAGCAAGCGCTCCAACTGCTGGTGCTAACGCCAATTGTAGTGGGTAGTTCCATGGAGAGATAATTAAACTAACTCCGTATGGTTCACTCACAATGTAGTTTTTCGTCCCTTTATGGGTAATAGGTGCATTAACTTTTTTCGGCTCCATCCAATCCAATAAGTGTTTTAACGTAAAGTCAATTTCTGCATATAGAAAACCAAGTTCAGTCGTATAGGTTTCCTGTTCGGATTTATTTAAATCTGTTCGTAAAGCCTTGTAGATATCATGCTCATATTTTTTTAGCATTTTTTTTAATTTTTCTAAGGTAGCTTTACGAGTTTGATAGTCTCTTGTATTTCCATTTGAGTAAAAAGCTCGTTGGCTTTCAACGATTTGTTGTATTGCAGTTATCTTAATCTCCCCCTTATGAATGAGCTTGGATGTCTAGTTTAAAAAAGTCATTTGCAAGGACTGTGTTGGAAAAAACCTGCTTCGCTTCCTTGAGCAGCTTCTCATTTTCTTCACCCTGATAGCGTGAAGAAATATGTGTTATAACCAATTGCTTCACATTTGCTTGTATGGCGGCTTGTGCTGCTTGTGTCGTTGTAGAATGGAAATAATCCCATGCCATTTGTTCCTTTTCCCGATCAAAGGTCGCTTCATGCACGAGAACATCCGCATTCTGTATAAACTCATGATTTGTTGCTAAAGCTCGCGTATCCCCTAGAATAGCAAGCACTCTACCAGGCTTACTTGGACCTAAAAAATTTTCCCTAAGAAGTTGTTTTCCATCTGATGTCTCGACAATGGGGTTTTCTTTTATTTGTTTATAGATAGGTCCGGGAGGGATGCCAAATTGATTTAAACGATCCACTAGCAACTCGCCTGGACGATCCTTCTCTATGATTCGATAACCATAACTAGTGACCCCATGATCCAATTTTTTTGCAATAACCGTAAATCGATCATCTTCATAGATATTACCTTCGTCAATTTCATGAATAACTACACGGTAACGTAGGCGAGTACCACTAACCTGTAAGGTTGTGTTTACAAAATCTTTTAAACCTTTTGGTCCATATAGGTTTACCTCATCCTCGCCACCTTGAAACGACCTGCTGCTTAATAATCCAGGTAACCCAAACAGGTGGTCACCGTGCAAATGGGTAATAAATATTTTATTGATTTTTCTAGGTTTAATTGATGTATTTAAAATCTGATGCTGTGTCGCCTCACCACAATCAAAGAGCCATATACTATTTTGCTCTTGCAAGAGCGTTAAGGCTATTGCGGTAACATTCCGCTCTTTGGAAGGTACACCGGCGCCAGTACCGAGAAACACGAGTTCCATATTTTATTCCTCCATCACTTACCAGCCACGTTCATATTGTTTGGGGGCAGATAGTTTTTCATTTAGTTCATTAGCCGCCGTTCTAGGCCAATAAGGGTCCCGGAGCAATACTCTCGCAAGGAAGACCAAATCAGCCCGGTCATTTTGGATAATTTCCTCTGCTTGCACACCTGTCGTAATAAGTCCCACTGCGCCAGTCGCGATTCCTGCTTCTCTTTTTATTGTTTCACACCGTGGCACCTGGTAGCCTGGATAAGCCTGAATAGAGGCGGGAACCACACCTCCAGAGCTACAATCGATTAGGTCAACGTCCTGCTCGTGCATTTTCTTCGCATAATATAGAAAGTCATCCATGGTATTACTGCCTGTTGCATACTCATTGGTTGAAATCCGAACAAACAGGGGACCAGTCCATTCTTGTTTTACTGCGGATATAATTTCTTCCAGGAAGCGATAGCGATTTTCTCTAGCGCCACCATATTGGTCAGTGCGGTTATTAGTTAACGGTGATAGAAATTGATTAATTAGATAACCATGGGCCGCATGTAGTTCGACTACGTCGAAGTTCGCCTGTTTAGCTCTTCTTGCGGCTGTTTTAAATGCTTCCATTGTTTCCTTAATATCCTCTTCGGTCATTTCCTTTGGTGTCTTGTAAGATTCACTAAACGCTAGTGGGGAGGGGGCATAAATAGTGGAGTCCAGCTGTGCCTTCCTGCCAGCATGCGCAAGTTGAATAGCTGTTTTAGAGCCATAGTGATGAAGTTGCTCATTTAATGCTTTTAGTCCTTCTATGTGTTCATCATTCCAAATACCAAGGTCTTGAGGAGAAATCCGGCCAGTAGGTTGAACAGCGGTTGCCTCAAGCATAATCAAGCCTACCTGACCAACTGCTCGGGATGTGTAATGGGTCACATGAAAGGGGGTGATTTTGCCATCTTCGGCCATACAGGAATACATACACATTGGAGCCATTACAATTCTATTTTTTAAAGTAACGCCTTTAAAATCAATTGATGAAAATAATTTACTCATAGATTAATTCCTCCCTTAATGAAGTCATTTCGAACATAATTTACGGTAATCGTTTGCGATATCAGGCACATCTGTAAAAACCCCAGTACATTTTAAATTAAAGCAACGTATTAAATGTGCTGGACGGTTTACTGTGTAAACTCTTACGTTTAGTTGTTGTTGTTTGCTTTCGGTCATTATGTCAGCATTTAATAATCGATATTTAATATGAATGGAGCTTGCACCCAGTTCTTTCGCGTAATGCGTAAAGTATTTCATACGTTTTGAAGTTAAAAAAGCGATATCAACCTTATCTGTTAGTTCTTGTAAACGCATCACACTCTTTGGATTAAAGGTCGATATTGTGGTACGATTTAATAACTGAAAGTTTACTAATTGGTCTAAAACAATCTTCTCTAAATCCTGATAATCTATTTTATTATTTTTCAGCTCAATATTTAAATGTATTGGTTTATCTTTTATCCATTTTAGGAAGCTTTCCAGCGACACAATTTGCATACCTGCAAATTCATTGGAAAACCAGGAACCCATATCCAGCGTTTGTAATTGCTTAAAGGTTAAATCTTTAACAAGACCCTTTCCATTGGATGTTCTTCTTACATTTTCGTCATGAATGAGTACAGGGACCCCGTCCTTTGTCAGTTGAACATCTGTTTCGATTCCATCAGCACCCTGCTTAAGGGCAAGCTCAAAAGCAGGCATCGTATTTTCGGGGGCGTATTTGCTAGCACCTCGATGTGCAAATATTTTGGTATGCATGGCTTCACCTCTATAGTTGATTGTGTTTTATTTTTAAAGAAAAGTCAATTTAGACAGGGGGAATTGGAATGAAAAAGTGGCAAACAAAAGAGCAGCTTACAGATTTGCTATGCTCAATTGTTCAATATCAAAGTGTTACAGGATCGACTGCAGAGATCGCCGTGGCGGAGTATATCCACCACATCCTTTCCCAAAAAGAGTACTTTCAACAGCACACTTCTCATTTGAATCTTCATCCACTTGAGGATGGTAGAAGGTTACTAACTGCCTTCGTAAGAGGGAAACAACAGAACAAAGAAACTGTTATATTGCTTAGTCACTTTGATGTCGTAGGGATTGAGGATTATGGTTCACTAAGAAACTTGGCCTTTCATCCAAAAGAACTCACAGAAGAGCTTTACCAAGCAAAAGAACAACTCCCTGATCACGTTAAAAAAGATCTAGAAAAAGGAGAATGGTTGTTTGGTAGAGGCACAATGGATATGAAGGCAGGCCTGACACTTCATTTATCGATGCTAGAACGTGCGATTGCTGGGGAGTTTGAAGGTAATCTATTACTTTTATCTGTACCAGATGAAGAGGTGAATTCCAGTGGAATGCTTACTGCGCTCCCGGTTTTAAATCAGCTAAGAGAAAATCACGATATTGAATATTCAGCTTGCTTAAATAGTGAGCCCATGTTTAGCAAGTACCCAGGGGACCCTGACCATTATATATACACTGGTTCGATTGGAAAGGTGCTTCCAGGGTTTTATTGTTATGGAAAAGAATCACATGTTGGTGAACCTTTTGCAGGAATTAACCCTAACCTGATGATAAGTTTTCTATCACAGCAAATGGAGTTAAATGAAGCGTTTATTGAGCAGTTGGATGATGAAATTACTCCACCTCCAGTAAGTTTAATGCAGCGAGATTTGAAAGCTGAGTACTCAGTGCAAACTCCTCAAGCTGCTATAACCATGTACAATGTACTCTATTTGAAACAATCATTTAAAGAGCTTAATAGAAAGCTGCTAGAAAGTGCCAACCAAGCTGCAAAGCAAACGGAGGCATTTGTTAAACATAAGGCTGAACATTTTTCTAGTGTTGCGAAAGATTTTACAATGCCTGCTTCTAAAGTTAATGTCTTCATGTATGAGGAATTGTATCAAGAGGCTGTTGCTAGATTTGGGCAGGAAGAAATCACTCGTAGGCAAAACCTATTAGTTAACAATCGGGAACAGGGAGACAGAGACTTTTCTACATTACTTGTACAGGAGCTGGCAGGGATGTGTAAAGATCTTGCACCCATGATTGTATTATTTTACAGTCCGCCGTTCTATCCAGCGGTTTCTTCCCATTATGATCCCTATATTCAGCATGTTATAGAGGATATAAAACATTATACGAACCAAAACTTTAACATCGAGTTAGTAAATGCTGAGTTTTTTACGGGACTGTCTGATTTAAGTTTTGTTGGTCCTGTCACATCTAGTAGTAGAATAAACCAGCTCACAACAAATATGCCATTACAGCATAACGGTTTTGATTTTCCCGAGGATATAATGGAGCAATTAACAATGCCGATTTTAAATATTGGCCCACTAGGTAAGGATCCCCACCAGTGGACAGAGCGGCTTGAATTAAATTATAGCTTTACGTATTTACCTGATATTTTAGCTAGATCCATTAACCAGCTATTAACAGGTTCTCCGAAAAGACAATAGCCTTAATTTAGTGTAAACTAAGAAAAAATGAATAATTATTCATTTTCGGAGGATGAAATATGAAAATTATAGATCGTACATTATACCAACTAACTGTTCCAACCCCTTTTGCAGTAGGAACTGTTCATATGTATTTACTGAAAGGTGATACATTATCTCTTATTGATGCAGGCGTTAAAACGCAAGAAGCATTCGAGATATTAAAAACCCAGTTAAAGGAAATTGGCTATCAACCTAAAGATATTGAACAAATCTTCTTAACCCATCATCATCCTGATCATACTGGTCTGGTTGAAGCCTTTCCTCGTGTAAAAGAAGTAATGGGGCACAATCATCTCGATGTATGGCTAAGAAAAGATCAAGCGTATTTCGAAAGACATGATGCTTTTTTCCTTAACTTTTTTAAACAGTGTGATATTCCTGAACGGTTTCTGGGAATAAAAAAGAAGCTAAGCTACTTATTACAGTATGCTGGGGAGGGGAGTTTGACAACTAATCTTGAGGAAGGGGACACCCTTCCAGGACATCCAGAGTGGACGGTATATGACACAAAAGGTCATGCGCAAAGTCACCTATCCTTTTATAGAAAGAAAGATGGGGTTTTTATTGGGGGAGACCATTTGTTAAAACAAATTTCTTCAAATCCTGTAATAGAAGCTCCTATCGGTAAAGGGGAGTTACGAGCCAAGCCAATGGTACAATATCGGGAAAATTTGTATAAATGTTCAGGGTTAGAAATTAAGCAGCTTCTACCGGGTCACGGTGAAATCTTCTCTAACGTATCAGAGGTAGTGCATGCACATCTTCAGAAACAAGAAAAACGTGCACTTCGAGTATTGAATTTATTACAAGCTAGTGAGAAGACAGTGTTTCAACTATGCAAACAAATATTCCCTCATCGCTATGAAAGCCAAATCGATTTAACGATGTCTAACATTATTGGACAACTTGATTATTTAGAAAATAAAGGGTTAGTTAAAAAACGGAATGAGGGGGGAAAGGAATTGTATGGAGCAACGGTTGGAAAATAAAAAAATTATTGTGACTGGGGCTTCAAGTGGGATTGGAGAAAGGATTGCCTGGCATATTGCCAAAAATGGTGGGATCCCAATTTTGGTTGCTCGCTCTACAGAAAAGATGCAGAAACAATGCAACGAGATTAGGCAAACATTTAATTCATCATGCTACTACTATACTGCTGATTTAACCAATCAAGATGAGCTGTTGCAAACGACGGACGTACTCTTACGAGAGCACAGCAAGATAGATGGGTTAATTAATAATGCTGGGATGGGTAAATTTGAGCTAGTAGAAGAGATGTCTTTAAAGGAAGTAGTGTTGATGTTTCAATTAAATGTCCTTTCCTTAATGCACTTTACGAAAGAATTATTACCCCACTTCCAACAGAATCAACAGGCACACATTGTAAATATCGGATCACAGGCTGGTAAGATTTCTACTCCTAAATCAGCAGCTTATGCGGCCACAAAGCATGCTGTAATCGGCTATTCGAACAGCTTGCGTATGGAGGTAGCAAAAGATCATATTTATGTTACGACCGTAAATTTAGGACCAGTCGATACGAATTTTTTTGCTCAGGCTGATCCAAGTGGTATGTACCAAAAAAACGTAAGGAAATATATGTTGAATCCTGATCACGTTGCACGCAAACTAATGAAGTATTTGTTCAAACGAAAGAGAGAAATTAATATGCCGTGGTGGATGGAAATAGGTAGTAAATTCTACCATATTTCCCCAGGGATAATGGAAAAACTGCTTGAGAAGCAATTTAGCAAAAAATAAAGGAAAGGGTCGAATACAATGGAACTACATATAACAGAAGCTGCAAAGCAGGAATTGCAAAATAGGGGTGGTAAGCAAAATCGCTATGTTGTATTGTGGTATGACACAGAAGGCTGTGGCTGTGGAGTAAATGGTGTACCTACTGTAAGATTTACCGATAATTTTACTGATAAATATATGGAGGTAGAGAGTGACGGTTTACCTGTTCTCATTCAAAGGCAACAAGCAACCTTTTTCGCTGAATCTATGACCCTCACAATAGTTAATGGTATGCTGCGATTAACAAGTCCTGAAGGGATCCTAAACCCTTTCATAGCTCCCCAAAGTGTTTGTGAAATATAGAATAGGGCGACGAACGCAAAGAAGTCAAAGTCACTAACAACTTAAAGACAGTGGGACAAAGTTTTTTAACACATGAAAACCTGGACTAGGCAATTCCTTGCATAAAGGTTTGCCTAGTCCAGGTTTTCTCACTTTTAAGTACCCTTTACTTTTCAAAAACTTTAGCTAAATTATTCTCTGTGTTTGTCGTATTGAATAGGCTTGATAATTCGCTGTGCAGCTAAATAAGTTTCATTAGATAGTTCATTCAAAGAAATAGACGTGTTTTCTTTAACTTGATCTATACTGCTTGCGCCAAACACCGCACTCGCAACAGCTGGATGCTTTAGCACATATTGAAGAGCAAGCTCCTGCATTTTATCTGGAGAGGTGATTGCCAGTAATTCCTCATAGTAGCTACGCAGTTCATTGTAGGTATGGTTAAGGAAACCATCTTGACCTTTCTCTTCAATCTTTTGCTCTGCTTGGTTACTTAACATTCCCTTGGCTAAAGGACCCCTTGCTAATACGCTAATTCCATTAGCGTGTAGAAGGTCTAGTATTTCTTCCTCTGGTCGTCGATCCAGCATACTGTATTGCATCATCACCCCGTCGATAGTTGAACGATTTACATACTCTCTAATCACGTTAGGGCGTATAGAAGAAATACCATAGCTTCTAATGTATCCATCTTTTTTTAATTGTTCAAAGGCTTCAATTGATTCATCGATCGGGTCATCAATTGTTCCGCCATGCAACATGTAAAAATCAATATAATCCGTACCAAGCCGACGTAAGCTTTCTTTAACACCCTCGGTTATATGCTTGAAGGAAGGATCCCAGTACCAGTCGCCTGTGTCTTTATTAAAGTGATTGCCTACCTTTGTGGTAAGCACGATTTTGTCTCTTTTACCTTTTATCGCTTGCCCAACAATTTCTTCATTTGTACCGAAATCATAAAGATCAGCAGTATCCAAGTGATTAATTCCTCTATCGAGTGCTAGGTCAATCATATTTTCCGCTTTCTTTGCATCCGTCCCTAATGACATACATCCTAAAGTAAGTGCTGAAATATTAATGCCTGATTTCCCTAATTGATTTGTCCTCACATCTATCATCCTCTCGATTAAGTCTACTCCTATTGTAAAAAGCGCTTGTCGACAATACAACTATTTTGCGGTCAGCTTCAGAATATCTTATACTTATTTCTAGCAAGAGATTATAGCAAAGATTCTATGTGAGGACGATTTCTAATTTGATTAGATCATTTTTATAAGCTTAGAAAGAAGGAATAGATATGACGAAAAAATTTGAAGAAAAAACCATTCATTCCACATCAATTTATGAAGGAAAAGTGGTTGATTTGCGGGTGGATGAAGTTAGCCTTCCAAATGGAAAAACAACAAAAAGAGAGCTGATCAAGCATCCTGGAGCAGTAGCTGTCATCGCTATTACGAAAGAAGATAAGATTCTATTTGTTGAGCAATATCGTAAGCCGCTTGAAAAGTCACTGGTTGAAATTCCTGCTGGGAAGGTTGAACAAGGTGAAGCGCCGGAAGTAACAGCAAAGCGTGAACTAGAGGAAGAAACAGGCTATACGACAGGAGAACTATCATTTGTCACTTCTTTTTACACTTCTCCTGGCTTTGCAGATGAGTTAATGCATATCTATATAACGGACGAAGTAGAAAAAATGGAAGAGCCCATCGGAAGTGATGAAGATGAGTTTGTTGATGTTCTTGAGTTAACGCTAGATGAAGCCAAAGAACTGGTAGAACAAGAAAGAATCCATGATGCTAAAACAACCTATGCGATTCTCTATTTGCATGCGTTAGGAAGATAGTTATGTTGAATCATTACTTCGTTGACATGCACATCCATATAGGAAGAGATATGGATAATAAACCAGTAAAAATTACAGGAGCTAAGTCGTTAACTCTTACGAATGTTTTAAAGGAGTCCAGCAGAAATAAAGGGATGGGTATGATTGGTGTAATAGATTGCCATGTCCCAGCGGTCCAGCATGAAATTAACACCCTTATTCAATCCGGTAAAGCGAAGGAACTTGATGGAGGGGGAATAAGGTTTGAAGAAGTTACCTTATTACTAGGCTCCGAAATAGAAATTTATGACGCCTCTAGCCAAGGACCTATTCATGTTCTTTGCTTTCTGCCCGACTTGCAAAGAATGGCTCAATTTACAGAATGGCTTACGCAAAGAATGACCAACATTAATTTGAGCTCTCAGCGGTATTATGGCACCGGTAAAGAGCTTCAATATAAAGTTAAAGAATTAGATGGCATATTTGTCCCCGCGCATGTTTTTACACCCTTTAAAAGTTTATATGGCAAAGGGGTAAGGAAATCGCTCACAGAAGTATTCGACCCGGATCTTATCGACGGGATCGAACTCGGCTTAAGTTCTGACACAACTATGGCAGACAATCTTGCAGAGCTCCATGCTTATCCATTTTTAACAAATTCGGATGCACATTCCCTTGCTAAGATTGCCCGTGAATACCAGGCGGTCAAGATGGATACACCTTCCTTTAAGGAATTTTTATGGGCTTTACATGGGGTAGAGGGCCGTGGTATTACAGCAAATTACGGAATGAATCCCGCATTAGGAAAGTACCATCTTACGATATGCAATGAATGTAACCAGCATACACCAGCGGACTCGATAAAATGTATCCACTGTAGGTCCACAAAAATAACGAAAGGTGTAGCGGATAGAATTCAAGAATTGAGCGATGGTCGGAAGAATAAAAAGTCTCGTCCACCATATTTTTATCAAGTGCCATTAGAGTATATTCCTTATTTAGGGAAGAAAACATACGAAAAATTACTGCAAAAATTCAATAATGAGATGAATGTGATCCACAAGGCATCACAGGTAGAAATGGAAGAGGTCATACCAAGTAAAATTGCAAAATCTATCATTCAAATGCGTGAAGGGAAATTAAGTATTCAAGCTGGTGGAGGAGGAAAATACGGAAAGGTTATTTCAAATGATACTGCCCCGTTATAGAAAATAGTAAAGTAGGTATTTTTAACAGGAATTCTTCATAGATTTTAGTATAGTAACATCTCTTGAATGGAGGATTCCTATGTATAAAAATAGAGCTAACATTACGGAACATATCAAAAATCATGCGACCATTTATTTGTTTATGATCATTCTGTTTATGACAGGAATAGTATTTGGCGCTATTCTAGTTAATAGTATGAATATTGTGCAAAAACAAGATTTGATTTTTTATTTAGAACGCTTTTTTGGCCAGCTTAATGACCAGCAGGTTACGGAAAATTCCACTATTTTAAAGAATAGCTTTTTTTACCATGTGAAATATTTACTTTTACTATTTATTCTAGGTTTATCTGTAATTGGTCTTCCTATTGTTTGGGTATTATTATTCATTAAAGGACTCGTTGTTGGATTTTCCGTTGGTTTTATGGTCAATCAATTAGGGATGGATGGATTTTTACTCGCTACATTCTCAATTGCGCCACAGAATATTCTAATCATCCCGATCTATATTGTAGCGGGAAGCTTAGCAATGATTTTTTCCTTGAAATTATTAGGGAAATTATTTACTCAAAAGGTATCTCAACCCGTTTTTCAACCTTTCGGAAGGTATGCTACCATATTTGGTTTTCTACTAATCCTTTCATTTGCAGCTGCTTTATTAGAGACATATGTTTCAAATGAAGCAATGACTTATATTATCAAATCATTTTACCAATAATCATTTTTAAACTATAATAATTATAAATATATAATGATAATAATATTATATTTTGACACGTTCTTATTCGATGCATATAATAAAGATGGGATACGAGGGAGGGAACCTGCCATGGAACATCGCATAGATCAAATTAAAGAACAGCTCCATGCACAGAGCTATAAGCTTACTCCACAACGGGAAGCCACGGTACGGGTTTTGCTGGAAAGAGAAGAAGACCATCTTAGCGCAGAAGACATTTATTTATTAGTAAAAGAAAAAGCACCTGAAATTGGATTAGCCACCGTTTATCGTACTTTAGAATTATTATCAGAGTTAAAGATTGTTGATAAGATTAATTTTGGGGACGGTGTTTCTCGTTATGATCTTAGAAAAGAAGGGGCTGAACACTTTCATCACCATCTTGTTTGTATAGAGTGCGGTTCTGTTGAAGAAATTGAAAATGATTTATTAGGGGACGTCGAAAAAATTGTACAGCGGGACTGGGGCTTTCAAGTAAAAGATCATAGACTTACTTTCCATGGTATTTGCAAAAAATGCCAGGAAGTTTCAGTTAAAGTAACCAAATAAACTTATTGCCTTTTTTCGATGGAAGAAAGGCATTTTTGTTTTACCTTTACGGAAGCATTTACAAAAGCATAGAAAAAAGGTAAATTGTATGGAGTGTTATTTATAAAACTTCTATGATTCTATGTATAATGTTAATCTTTTTTGGCATATCTTCTAATAGTAGAAGATAAATGCCAGGAAGGGAGTTATACATTTGATACGCTTAGTATGGGACACAACAAAGGTCTTTATTATTTTTACTGCCTGCACTTGTTTATTTTATTTTGGGCTTAAAGCCATGCATAGTGAATATGAGGAATTTCATCGTTATGATCAGCCTGAAGGGCCTGCAGTAAAAGTCTTTCAACCAGAATCAAGCTTACTAGACAGGTTAAATCTATTTTTTCGCTTGGGGGAATAGCCGAATGCTGAAGGATGCAATAGATGATTTTTTTCACTTTTTGCGTATTGAAAAAGGTCTTTCGGATAATACACTTCAGTCCTATAAACGAGATCTTGCTCATTATTTGCATTATACAGAAAAAATCATGAAAAAAACGAATTGGAGCCAAGTGAGGCGTACAGACATTGTAGGCTTTTTACATATTTTGAAGGATGATAACAAATCATCAGCAACAATTGCTAGACATGTTTCTTCTATTCGGTCTTTTCACCAATTTCTTATACGAGAGCAATTGGTTAACCAAGATGCAAGCCTAAATATTGAAACTCCGAAAAAGGACCAGAAATTGCCAGACGTCTTATCAATAAAGGACATTGAAGCTCTATTACAAATCCCTGGAGCCAGTCCCTTACATATTCGTAATCGGGCGATGTTTGAATTGCTCTATGCAACAGGTTTAAGGGTAACGGAACTCCTATCCTTAAAAATTGGTGATATGCACCTGACGATGGGCTTTGTACAATGCTTTGGAAAAGGTTCAAAGGAACGTATTGTACCATTAGGAAATGTTGCTATTAAAGCAATTGAAACATACTTACAACATGGCCGGCCATCGTTGGTGAAGAATAAGAAAGACGACCAGACTGTGTTCGTTAACCAACATGGACGACCTCTAACCAGACAGGGGTTTTGGAAGGTTCTAAAGGCATCAGCACAAGCCGCAGGGATCAAAAAAAGTATAACCCCCCATACTTTACGGCATTCCTTTGCCACACATTTATTGGAGAATGGGGCGGATCTACGTGTGGTCCAAGAGATGTTGGGACATGCCGATATATCTACTACCCAAATCTATACTCATGTTACAAAAGCTAGATTAAAAGATATTTACGACTCTTACCACCCTAGAGCATAATATTCCTTTAGGTCGTCTGACATCCTACAAGTACTTTAGAATTTTGATCATAAGGTACAAAACGTGTAAAAATAAACATATAACTGCAGTAATATGGGAAGATAATGTATAGGAGGTATTTACATGAATAATTTCAAACGTGTATTTTTAATCGTAATGGACTCAGTAGGAATTGGTGAGGCACCAGACGCGGAAAAATTTAATGATAAGGGTGCTGACACCCTCGGACATATCGCTGAGCATATGAATGGTCTTAAGATGCCACATATTGGGGAATTAGGTCTGAGTAATATCAAAGAAATTAAAGGAATTGAGAAAGCGGAAAAGCCGTTAGCCCATTATACAAAAATGCAGGAGGCATCTAATGGAAAGGACACTATGACTGGCCACTGGGAAATAATGGGGCTTTATATTGAGCAGCCTTTTCGTACTTTTCCAGATGGATTTCCAGATGAATTAATAAACGAATTGGAAGAAAAATCTGGTCGTAAAATCATCGGTAATAAACCTGCTTCAGGTACAGAAATTCTTAATGAATTAGGACCGGAACATATGGAAACAGGCGCTTTAATTGTATATACGTCAGCAGATTCTGTTCTGCAAATTGCTGCACATGAGGAAATCGTACCAATTGAGGAACAATACCGGATATGTGAAATGGCTAGAGAACTAACGCTTGATGAAAAGTATATGGTTGGACGAGTTATTGCTAGACCATTTCTGGGCACACCTGGGGCATTCGAGAGAACTGCTAATCGACATGACTATGCTTTAAAACCATTTGGCCATACTGTAATGAATGAACTTCAAGAACAAAAGTATGACGTTATTGCTATCGGAAAAATCTCTGATATATACGATGGTGAGGGTGTAACCGAGTCTATTCGTACAACAGATAATGAAGATGGAATGACTAAAATTGTAGAAAGCATGGATAAGGACTTTAATGGCCTTAGCTTTCTAAATTTGGTTGATTTTGATGCGAAATTTGGCCATCGACGTGACCCTGAAGGCTATGGGAAAGCATTGGAAGCATTTGATGCGCGCTTACCAGAGGTTTTGAACAAGTTAAAGGATGACGACTTACTTTTAATTACCGCAGATCACGGAAATGACCCAGTACATCATGGTACTGATCACACCCGTGAATTTGTACCATTGCTTGCTTACCATAAAGGTATAACAAAAGGAGAGCAATTACCTGTTAGACAAACATTTGCTGACATCGGCGCTACTATTGCGGCCAATTTTGATGTGAATGCACCAAAACATGGGCAAAGCTTTCTAAAAGATATTACAAAATAAGGGGATGGGAATAATGCAAAGAGAATTAAAGGAAGCAACAGAATTTATTCAGAGTAAATTACAGGGGAAACCAACTCTCGGCTTAATCCTTGGATCAGGTTTAGGAGTACTTGGAGATGAAATAGAAAATGCAGTGGAAATTCCATACGGAGACATTCCAAATTTTCCAGTCTCTACTGTTTCCGGTCATAAAGGACAACTAGTAATCGGAACCTTGGAAGGGAAACAAGTGATCGCCATGCAAGGTAGGTTCCATTATTATGAAGGCTATACCATGAAGCAGGTAACCTTTCCAGTACGGGTAATGAAAGAGCTTGGAATTACCTCCGTTATTGTTACAAATGCTGCGGGCGGTGTAAATGAGACTTACAATCCTGGTGATCTTATGATTATTTCCGACCATTTGAACAACATGGGGGATAACCCGTTACTTGGTGAAAACATTGAGGAACTGGGTGAAAGATTTCCTGATATGTCGCAGGCTTATGATAAAGATTTCATTAAATATGCCGAAGCAAGTGCTAATGAATTAGGAATTCGAGTACGAAAAGGCGTATATTGTGGAAACACGGGTCCATCTTATGAAACCCCTGCAGAAGTTAAAATGCTGCGCACAATGGGGGCAGACGCTGTTGGTATGTCTACCGTTCCTGAAGTAATTGTAGCCAATCACGCAGGCTTACGTGTACTGGGTATTTCTTGTATCTCCAATATGGCAGCAGGAATATTAGATCAGCCTCTCACACATACAGAGGTGATTGAAACAACTGAGAAAGTACGAGAAGACTTTCTAAAGTTTGTTAAACGAATTGTGCAGCTACTACCACAATCATAGGTGAGGTGATTTTGATGCGAATGTATGACATTATTGAAAAGAAGAGAGATGGACATACGCTTACAAAAGAAGAGATTGATTATTTTGTAGAAGGTTATACAAAAGAGGAAATACCCGATTATCAGGCAAGCGCTCTTTTAATGGCTATTTATTTTAATGATATGACGATAGAGGAACGTGCTCATCTAACCTCAGCTATGGTGGAATCTGGTGATCAAATAGACTTATCTGATATATCTGGAATAAAGGTGGATAAACATTCTACTGGAGGAGTCGGTGATACAACAACACTTATTCTCGCTCCATTAGTTGCATCGGTGGGTGTGCCTGTTGCTAAAATGAGTGGAAGGGGACTCGGACACACAGGTGGAACGATTGATAAGCTTGAATCCGTTCCGGGCTTCCATGTAGAAATAAGCAACGATCAGTTTATTGATCTCGTAAATAAAAATAAGGTTGCCGTAATTGGACAATCGGGGAATTTAACGCCTGCTGATAAAAAATTATATGGGTTACGTGATGTAACAGCTACCGTTAATTCAATCCCCCTTATCGCAAGCTCCATTATGAGTAAGAAAATTGCCTCTGGTGCAGACGCAATTGTCCTTGACGTAAAAACTGGTGCGGGTGCTTTTATGAAAAACCTGGATGATTCAAAAGCGCTAGCTGAAGCAATGGTCACCATTGGAAATCGGGTAGGGAGGCAAACGATGGCAGTAATATCCGACATGAGTCAACCATTGGGATATGCTATTGGAAACGCGCTTGAAGTTAAAGAAGCAATCGACACTCTAAAAGGACAGGGACCTAAAGACTTAACAGAACTTTGCCTAACATTAGGCAGTCAGATGGTAGTATTAGCAAATAAAGCTTCCACTATGGACGAAGCAAGAGAAATGCTGAAGGAAAGTTTAACAAACGGAAAAGCGTTTGAACAATTTAAAGTTTTCCTATCCTCACAAGGTGGAGATGCTTCTGTAGCAGATCAACCGGAAAACTTACCACAAGCAGAATTTAAGATAGAGCTACCTAGCTTATCGACGGGAACAGTATCCAACATCATTGCAGATGATATCGGAACTGCTGCGATGATGCTAGGAGCCGGCAGAGCGACCAAGGATTCGGAAATCGATTTAGCAGTTGGGATTGTGCTTCATAAAAAAATAGGAGATCGCGTTAAAGAGGGCGAAGCATTGCTAACCATCCACGCGAACCAACAGAATGTCGAAGAAGTACGCCAGAAGCTATATAAGAGTATTGTAGTAACAGAAGAAGATGTCCCTGCCCCTACCCTTGTCTACGACACCATCACAAAATAATATGTTATAAGCATCTTTAATAATAAACCATTCAAGCATGGCCCTAACTTAGGGGTCATGCTTTTTTATAGGTGGAATTTTATTATAAAAGTGCTGTGGATAACGAAATAACTGAATTTGCCACATCTAACTCCTAGCGTCCGAAACTAAGTGGTTTTCACACATCGCCCTACGATAAAAAAGACTTGCAAATTGGTGTTAACCAGAGGCCTAGTCGCACTTATACCCTTGTGGTGAAATTAATCATCGCTTCATATTATTTAAAGCCGTTTGCAATATGTTTTTTCGCTGTAAGAGTATGCCGATTTTAGTATAAATTTTCCTCTGATTGTTAATCCTATCTATATATTGAGTGTTGGAGGGTTATCTATGAGAAAATTTGTAATCGTAAGTATTGTATTTTCGATGTTGCTTGCAATGGCAATGCCGGTGGCTGCCGAAGAAAAAACGAGTGATACTAGTAAAACCACTCTTGCTAAAGGTGCAAATTCCGCCATTTTATTAGAACGTGATACAGGAAAACTTTTGTTTGATAAAAATGCACATGAAGAGCTTCCTCCTGCGAGTATGACGAAAATTATGACTTTATTATTAATAATGGAAGAACTTGAAAAGGGTAGCTTAAAGTTGGATGAAACAGTAAGAGTTAGTGAGCGCGCTGCATCAATGGGAGGATCACAAATTTTTCTTGAAGCTGGCGAGGAAATGACAGTAAACGATTTGCTAAAAGGAATAGCGATCGCTTCTGGAAACGATGCTAGCGTTGCGATGGCTGAGAGAGTTGCTGGCAGTGAAGAGGAATTTGTTAGCTTAATGAATAAAAAGGTGAAGGAATTAGGCCTTAAGCATACGAAGTTTCAAAATACTACAGGGCTCCCAGCCGATGACCATTATAGCACCGCTTACGATATGGCTATGATTGCAAAGGAATTACTAAAATACGAATCTATAACGAATTACACTTCTGTATATGAAGACTATTTACGAAAAGGGCAGGAGAATGAATTCTGGCTAGTTAATACAAACAAGCTTGTTCGTTTCTACCCAGGAGTAGATGGATTAAAAACAGGGTTTACCAATGAAGCGAAATACTGTCTAACAGCTACTGCAGAGAAAAATGGAATGCGGGTTATTGCTGTTGTTATGGGGGCAGAAACGACGAAAGAACGGAATGCCTCCGTTTCTGGGATGCTTGATTATGCCTTCAATAGATTCCAAACCAACAAACTATTTGAAAAGGGCGATGTGATCACTACCTTACGACTGACAAAGGCCGAAACGAAACAAAATGAAGTTGTCACGTCAGAATCGATTAGCACCTTGCATGCTAAAGGAGAATCCGTTGATAACATTTCTACAGAGGTTAAATTAAAGGAAGATCTAAAATTACCAATCAAAAAAGGCGACCATGTTGGTACTTTAATTGTTAAGGATGGAGAAGCTATATTATCAGAATCCGATTTAACCGTGAAGGAGAATATTGAAAAAGCAAGTTATTATACATTGTTAAAAAGGTCCTTGCAAAAATTGGTGAAGTTTGACTAGAATCCACTGATATGGTAACTTTCCTTCTTCTTTTGTCAACTAGCAGGAATAGCTATAAACTTTAGCGAAAAAGAAGTTATGAAGGGAAAACAAGGAGGAATAAAGATGGGGCTTCAGGCAAATTTTACTGTAAAAGAGGATGTATTAATTGTTCGATTGTCCGGAGAACTGGATCACCATGAAGCTGAAGGTTTACGAAACCAATGGAAAGAGACGATGTATACCAATGCGGTTAAGCATGTCATTCTAAATCTTGAAGCAGTTAGTTTCATGGATAGTTCAGGTCTCGGGGTTGTATTGGGAAGGTATAAAGAAGTACTTCAGTTGGGTGGGGAGATGGTCGTCTGCTCTGTATCACCTCCGATCAAACGCTTATTTGAAATGTCGGGTTTGTTTAAAATTGTTCGATTAGAGGAGAACGAATCCTTTGCGTTAATGACTTTGGGGGTGGCATCATGAAAAATGAAATGTGTCTTGAGTTCTCGAGCGTTAGTGAAAATGAAGCATTTGCGCGTGTCACAGTAGGTTCATTTATCGCGCAAATAGATCCTACAATGGATGAATTAACAGAAATTAAGACAGTCGTATCGGAAGCTGTTACAAATTCCATCATCCACGGCTATAACAATGACCCAAACCAAAAAATCGTCATCTCCTGTGCCATTATTGAAGAGGAAATTGAATTGACCATTAAGGATTTTGGCATTGGAATAGGAGATATTGAAGAAGCGAGACAACCATTGTATACCTCTAAACCAGATATGGAGAGATCTGGGATGGGTTTTACGATAATAGAGAATTTTATGGATACAGTAGAAGTATTATCCGCACCTGACAAAGGAACAACTGTTCATATGACGAAGCAGCTCGCCAAAACAAAGTCAGTTTGTAAGTAGGGGACTGCCGATGAACGTAAATGTGGAGAGACAAAAAAGAAAAGAGACGCTTACGGATGAGCAGGTTAAGGAATACATTAAGCGAAGTCAAGAAGGGGATAAGGGGGCAAGAGACATACTAGTCGAGAAAAATGTTCGACTCGTTTGGTCTGTTGTCCAACGTTTCCTTAATCGAGGATACGACCAGGATGACTTGTTCCAAATTGGTAGTATTGGCTTGATAAAATCAATTGACAAATTCGACCTTTCCTATGATGTTCGCTTTTCTACTTATGCGGTGCCAATGATAATAGGGGAGATTCAGCGTTTTATTCGGGATGATGGTAGTGTCAAGGTTAGTCGTTCCTTAAAAGAGACAGGGAACAAAATTCGAAAGAAGAAAGATGAACTAACAAAACAATTTGGACGTTCTCCGACAGTTAATGAATTAGCTGAAGCTATGGATCTTTCTCCCGAGGAAATTGTTCATGCTCAGGAGGCTGCTAAATCTCCGCATTCGATTCATGAGACTGTATTTGAGAACGATGGTGATCCAATTACCCTTCTCGACCAAATTGCTGACCAGGACACAAGGTGGTTTGACAGAATTAGCTTACAAGAAGCAATACGGAGTTTGAATGAAAGAGAACGCTTAATCGTTTATTTAAGGTACTATAAAGACCAAACCCAGTCAGAGGTGGCAGAGCGACTGGGAATTTCCCAGGTTCAAGTTTCACGACTTGAAAAAAAGATTTTACAAGATATGAAACTAAATTTAGATCATTCCTGACTAACGTACTAGAAAGTACTTATTAAAAGAGATCCCAATCTATGCTGTCTTTCGTCATAGATTGGGTTTCTTTTTTATTATCTATACTTACACAAATCACTCAATATGGTTTTCAACGCATGTCAATGAAATACCAATTAATTACCATTCATAAAAACAGCTATTCTGTAAACAATATTTAATAAACAAACAAATCTGGTTAGAGGATGGTGAGCGATGAGTGAGATAGTTTATCTGCGTATGAAAAAACACCTTGAAGTTAGCAAACTTACGGAACTAAAGCTTAAGGATATCGCCCACATTTCCGCCCAACCAGTAATGAAACAAAAGCTGGCAGATTTGCCAATTTACCGTTTGACTAAGAAAGACCAATCGCTTGTCATCATAGAAGGGTTCGTCATAATTGATTATTTGAGCCGGCTCATTGATGATATAGAGTTTCAACTGATGGGTCCCGAACAAACCATCGTCCGTATTCTCAAAAAAAAGAAATCCACTCCTGTTATATATGTGGCATTGGTTTGGGTCATATTGTTTATTGGTACTGCTATGACCCTTATGAATTTTCATTATGATGTCAGTATGCAGGAAGTCCAACAAAAGCTACATCTTCTATTAACTGGTGAGGAAAATGAATATCCTTTATGGATTCAGATACCATACTCATTCGGTTTAGGTTTAGGAATGTTACTATTTTTTAATCATTGGTTTAATAGAAGGTTTAATGAAGAACCAAGTCCGCTTGAAATTGAAATTCAAAAATATCAGCAAGACCTTGACTCGTATGTTATTCAATATGAGAGTAAACTAAATGATCGCAAACCTCCTAATTAATTTTCTCCAGGTACTAATCGGTCTTTCAAGCGGAATTGCTGTGGGAAGTGGGTTTGTTGCCTTTCTAACAGTGCTTGGCATAATACCCAGGCTTATCCAGTTAAGTAAAACGGATATGATGCTAAAAACCTATATAGGGTGCGTTATTGGTGGCAGCCTTTTTGGCAGTCTTTTATCCTTCTCCTCCATAACATGGGATCAGCCAGTATTATTCTTAGTTTTATGGGGTCTCTTTCACGGTATTTTTAATGGCATGCTGGCTGCTGCATTGACAGAAGTATTAAATGTTTTCCCTATTTTGTCTAAGCGAATTGGGCTAGATGGTTATCTACTTTGGATGCTAATGGCTATCGTATTTGGAAAGATTGTTGGTTCGCTTTTTCAATGGGTTTATTTTGTGAAGTGATTTTGCAAGTGGAAGGTGTGACAGCATGCGTCAACATGACGACAAAATAGAAATTTCAGCAAATATGCGAGAAAATAAAGCATATATGGAAAAACGGCTTGGAATGGATGTTTCCTTTGATCTGGGATTTAGAGAGGTCATTTTATTAAAAAGGAAAGTGCATATTTACTATTTGACGGGCCTGTGTGATTCATTGATTATACAGGATCTTTTAAAAGAACTTGTTAACCTCAATGATCATGAGTCAAACAGTAGAAAACTGCCTAAAATCATTGAGAACCGTCTTTTGCATCAACAAATTCAAAAAGTTAAGACAATGGATGAATCAGTGGATCAGATTCTATCTGGATTAATCGTTGTATTCATTGATGGAGAAAAATTCTCCTATGTTGTGGACGTCCGCCATTATCCTGGAAGAACACCTGAAGAACCTGACACGGAAAGAGTAATACGTGGCGCAAGAGATGGTTACACGGAAAATATTATAGAAAATACCGCACTTACCAGAAGGCGGTTAAGGGACGCTAGACTTCGTCATGAGATGTTAAAAGTAGGGGAAAGATCTAAAACCGACGTTTGCATAAGCTATGTAAAAGATATTGCAGATGAGGGATTAATTCATTTAATAAAGAAAAAAATACAAGAGATTGAAATAGATGGCATTAGTATGGCAGATAAGACGATTGAAGAATTCATCATCGATCGAAAATGGAATCCATATCCACTTGTTAGGTATACAGAGAGACCTGATGTTGCAGCAAATCATTTGTTAGAAGGCCATGTATTAATTATGGTAGATACATCACCTAGTGCGATTATACTGCCCACTACCTTTTTTCATCATTTACAACATGCAGAAGAATACAGGCAGGCCCCAGCAATTGGTACATTTGTAAGATGGATTCGTTTTTTAGCAATCCTTGCTTCCATGTACCTGCTGCCATTGTGGCTTCTTTTCGTAATCGATCCGACCATTCTTCCCAAGGCTTTAACTTTTATTGGCCCGAATGAAGAAGGGAATATTCCAATTATGATTCAAATCATTATGGCGATTATTGGGATAGAATTCTTAAGAATGGCTGCCATTCACACTCCAACACCTTTATCCACTAGCATGGGGTTAATCGCGGCAGTGTTGATTGGACAAATTGCAATTGACGTGGGCATGTTCAGTCCGGAGGTCATTCTTTATGTCTCGATTAGTGCAATTGGCTCTTATGTCACGCCAAGTTACGAATTAAGTGTAGCGAATAAGGTTGTAAATATATTGTTAGTCCTTATCACCGGTTTATTTGGTGCAGTTGGTTTTGTTGTTGGTATTTCTCTTCATCTTCTCTATCTAATTCAATTGAAATCCATTAAAACACCATATTTATGGCCGTTTTTACCATTTAATCCAAGGGCTATGCTGCAAATTATTTTTCGAATCCCTGTTCCTTATTCCAATAGTAGACCGAGTATTGTTCATCCGAAAAATAATTACCGGCAACCAACAGAGAAATAGGAACACCACTTGTCTAAAACTGAGCTGGCATTTCAAATGCTAGCTCTTTTCAATTTGGCTTTAATGTGATAAAGTTTTTAATTATATTTAGTAACGGAGGACGCTTTATGATCATCGATCGACACCCATTCCCTGTTAACAGTCAAGGTCATTTGGAAATCGGAGGAGTGGATGCAGTTAACTTGGCAAATGAATATGGTACCCCTCTATATGTATATGACGTTTCCCTCATCCGTAAAAACGCGCGTTCTTTTGTAGAAGCCTTTAAAAAATCGGGTGTGGAAGCAAAAGTGGCTTATGCGAGTAAAGCTTTTTCATCCATTGCCATGTTACAAGTTATAAAACAAGAAGGCCTTTGTCTGGATGTTGTATCAGAAGGGGAACTTTATACGGCAATTCAAGCAGGATTCCCTCGAGACAGAATTCATATGCACGGCAATAATAAAAGTAGTCAAGAGCTTGAAATGGCAATAGAAGAGAGTATTGGCTGTATTGTTTTAGATAATTTTTATGAGATTGAGTTGTTAGGTGAACTCTTAAAAAAACATGACAAAAAAATAGATGTCTTAATGCGGGTGACACCCGGGATAGAGTCAAAAACTCACCAGTACATTATTACAGGACATGAAGATTCGAAGTTCGGGTTTAATTTAAAAAATGGGCAAGCTGAAGAGGCCTTCCAATTTATTCAAAACTATCCTGCTATTACTTTCAAGGGTTTACACTGTCATATTGGCTCCCAAATCTTTGAACCAGACCGTTTTCTTAATGCTGCAGAGGTGTTGTTTGAAGAGTTGGCTAATTGGAAGAAAACCTACAATTATATTCCAGAGGTTTTAAACCTCGGTGGCGGGTTTGGCATTCGATACACCGCAGATGATGTACCGATGCCATATGAAGAATATGTCTATGCACTAGTAGAACAAGTGAAAGAACATGCTGCAGCATTAGAAATGCCAATGCCAGAAATTTGGATGGAACCAGGAAGGGCAATTGTAGGTAATACAGGCATTACATTATATACAATTGGCTCCATGAAATCGATACCAGAGGTTAGAGAATATATATCGGTAGATGGTGGGATGACAGACAATTTACGACCTGCTTTGTATGGTGCGAAGTATGAGGCGGTTATCGCTAATAAAGCAGATCAACCTCCAATAAAGGAAGTCTCTGTAGCTGGTAAATGTTGTGAGTCTGGTGATATGTTAATTTGGGACTTGCCAGTTCCGGAAGTTCATGCAAACGATATACTCGCAGTGTTTTCAACAGGTGCATATGGATACTCTATGGCGAGTCATTATAACCGGTTAGCAAAGCCCGCTGTAGTCTTTGTTGAAAATGGTAATGCCAAACTTGTGGTGAGAAGAGAGAGCTATAAAGATGTCGTACAGAATGACTTATCATACTTATAATACTTTTCAATTACTAGATTAAATGATAAACTTGTCCTGATTTATTAAATCTAAAGGAGATGCAACGATGGCTAAAAAAGGATATTTCCTAATGGAAAATGGTAATAAAATTGAATTTGAACTTTACCCAAATGAAGCTCCTAATACGGTAGCTAATTTTGAAAAGCTTGTTAACGATAATTTTTATGATGGGCTAACATTCCACCGTGTAATTGACGGTTTTGTAAGTCAAGGTGGCTGCCCTGTTGGGAATGGGACGGGTTCTGCCGGATATACAATTGACTGTGAAACAGAAGGCAACCCACATAAACATGTGGAAGGTAGCCTATCAATGGCTCACGCCGGGAAAAACACTGGAAGCTGCCAGTTCTTTATTGTGCACGAGCCACAGCCGCATCTAAATGGTGTTCATACTGTTTTTGGTCAAGTGACGTCAGGAATTGAACATGCAAAAGCGATGAAAAATGGCGATGTTATGAAAGAAGTTAAGGTATTCTCCGAATAAAAATGACAGAGCACAGGGTGTAAGTTTAGGGAGTTTGACATAATGGATATTTATCTATTTATCTTTCTCCTGCTTGCTGTAGCACCAATTAGTATTTTCTTGCATGAAGCAGGACATGCAGCAGCGGGTATCTTATTAAAAGCAGAGTATACGTATCTAATTATTGGCCGGGGGAAGAAAATTTTTGATTATTCCTCTGGCACTATTCATTTTAAACTTTATGCCGTTTACTTTATGGGTGGATATGCAAAAAGTGAGCGAAAGATGCCTTTTAAGCGTGTGGAAATTATTATCATAAGCTTTTTTGGTCCGCTAGTAAATTGTTTAATGTTTCTCCTTTGCTGGAATTTATTAGCGTATTATCCAAATCACTATATGGAGTTGCTTGCATTATTTAATTTGTGGTTAGCAGCGATAAATGTGGTTCCATTTAAATGGAAAAACAAGAAATCAGATGGTTACAATATACTCAAGGCGATGTTACGATAGTTAAGATGTCAGCTTAAAGTATGTATCTATTGTTAATTGTCTAAAATAAATACATAAATAGTTCTTTTGTTATTAGTTGATTTGACAATTGTTGTCATATCATGCATAAATATATATAGAAACACCGTAATCGTGGATACAAATAACCAAATTAGTGTTCAAAAAGGTGCTAAAAATAACAGCCAAATAGCTAACAAATAAATAGCTTGTTAGCGTTTTGTTAATGAGGGGTATCTATGTTAATTCGTTACAAAAAAAGTCTGGAGAAAATTGCGATGGGTCTTTTATCTTTTATGCCTGAGGAAAAGGATGTAAAGAAGCTCCAGCAAACCATAAAAGAATATGAAACAAATCCTGATTGGAATCTTTTCTTATGGAAAGAAGAGGACGATGTTTTGGGTGCTATAGGTATTAAACTTGAAGAAGATATTAATGCGGTAATTCAGCATGTATCTGTAAACCCTTCCCATCGGAATCAAGGTATTGGCAAGAAAATGGTAAACGAAGTGACAAAGCTCTATGAAGGAAAATACGCTGTTTGTGCTGCTGATGAGGTTCAACAGTTTTACACGAAGTGTGATGAAGGCACGGAATAAGAACAAAAGTGCGTGGGATCGTCTAGAGGCATGCTGAGGCGAGTAAATCCTTGCTAGGCTCTTGGTGTTGGAGCTTTGTTTCGACTAAGGTACAAAACAGAGCACTAAAGCTTATAATTTCTTATCTATAGAAAAAAGCCAGCCTGTAGGGCTGGCCTTTTTCTTCTTCCTAATAGGAAAATATTTTAGCGATGCTAAATCGGGTTCCGCTATTTCTTACAACCAAGCAGCACCAACGATAATTAAAAGGATAAACAATACGACGATTAACGCGAAACCTCCACCATAACTACCACTCATAATGAAATTCCTCCTTTTTCTTCTTAACATAAATGTTTTATGGTAACATTTATCTTACGTTAATAACGTATGAAGATATGTTTCAACTTGTTTGGGCGTATGCTATATTATTTTGTTATTTTCATTCTCCAGAGAGGAAGTTTGCACATGAGCGAAGCTTATCAGGTTAAGCTGGAGGCATTTGAGGGACCTCTTGATTTGTTATTACACTTAATTAATAAGTATGAGATCGATATAAACGACATCCCTGTCGCACAAATTACAGAGCAGTACATGCAATATATACACACCATGCAAAAGCTGGATTTAAATATTGCTAGTGAATATCTTGTAATGGCCGCTACTTTAGTGGCAATTAAAAGTCAAATGTTATTACCTAAGCAAGAAATAGATGAAGAATTGGATGACTATGTAGAGGATCCGAGAGAGGAACTAATGCAAAGACTAATCGAATATAGAAAATATAAAGATGCTGCAGAGAAGTTGAAAGAAAAAGAAGACGATTCTAGCCAGCTGTTTACAAGATCTCCAATCGTCTTTCGCGAGCTAAAACAAAGCCCAACAAAAGTTGTCCAAGGTGATCTAACCATTTATGATATGCTTGGAGCATTAGGAAAGATGATGGAACGAAAAAAATGGAAAGAACCTTTAGAAACAAAAGTTCAAAGAGCTGAGATACCAATTGAACAACGGATGGAAGAAGTAATAGAACTTGTGCGGAAAAGGCAAAATGGTATTTATTTTGACGAGCTTTTCACTTACCAGTCTCGCACACATATCGTTGTAACATTTATGGCGGTGCTGGAATTAATGAAGTCAAGGAAAGTGTTCTGTGAACAAGAGAGGCATTTTGATGCGTTACTTGTACACTATATGGAGGAATAAGAGTGGAAATTTACGAGTTAAAGGCAATTATGGAAGGACTTTTGTTTGCAAGTGGGGACGAAGGCATTACTGTGAAACAAGTTTCAAATATCCTTGAGATTACAGAGGCTTCTGTGAAAACAATACTTGAAGAACTGAAGTATGATTATGAACACAAGGAGAGAGGCCTTATGCTGATGCATTCCCACGGGGCTTACCACCTTACCACCAAGCCAGAGCATAGTAGGTATTATCAAAAATTTATTGAAACACCAAACCCTACTAAAATGTCTCAGGCTGCCCTGGAGACATTAGCGATAATAGCATATCAACAACCCATTACTCGAACCGAGATCGAAGAGATTCGCGGTGTTAAAAGCGATCGTCCTGTCCAAACGCTTGTTGCAAGAATGTTGATTGAAGAGGTTGGGAGAAAGGATAGTGTTGGTAAGCCAATATTATTTGGCACAAGTAAAGAATTTTTAACATTTTTTGGACTTACCTCTCTTGATGACCTTCCGCCATTACCAGAAGGCCAAGCAAATAATGAATTTGAAGAAGAGGCCGACTTGTTTTTTGAACGGTTTAATGAACATCTGGAAAATGGAGTAGAAACAAACAACGAATGAAAACTGGCACTTTAGCCAGTTTTTTTAGTTTAAATTTTGAGCTGCACATGTGTTCTAAGGATCGTATCTTTACACAATCATTTCCTAGAAACTGATTAAAATCAATAAGTTGTTCTTCTGTCACTTATGCTAGTAACTGGGCATATGCTACAGCGAGGTGATGACATGAGCAACCAAATACAAGATTACTTAAAGGAGCTAATTGCTTGGGGAGATGAAGTAAAGCAACGTGTAAATATTCTAGAAACCAGTACAGAAGAAAAAGATGCACTTTTACACAAGCTAGAAAGCTGGAAAGAGAACGTTATAGATACCACAACTAGAGAAAATTCTCCAAATGAGGCTACCTTAAAGGAACTACAAGATGAAGCTCAACGTATTGTATTTTCGATGAATCCAAACAATAAAAGTAATAAGGACCAGGTCGGCTATGGAAAGCACACCCTACCGCGACTACCCTATGCCTACAACGCACTTGAGCCATATATAAGTGAAGAGATTATGCGACTTCACCATGATGTTCATCATCAAGGATATGTAGATGGGCTGAATAAAGCAGAAAATGAGCTTTATGTAAAACAACCTAATAAGAACTTACTAAAGCACTGGCTTCGCGAACAGGCATTCCACGGATCAGGCCATAATCTCCATACCATTTTTTGGTTTAATATGACTCCAAACTCTACAAAAAAGCCTTCAGGTCAACTACTAAAACAGCTGGAAAATGATTTTGGTTCATGGAAGGAATTCAAAAGCCTGTTTACTAATACGGCTTCTTCCGTTGAAGGAGATGGCTGGGCTATTTTGTATTGGAACCCGAGAAATGGCAGACTAGGCGTTCAATCCTTTGAAAAACATCAACTATTTCAACTAGCAGACATTATTCCATTACTAGTTTTAGACGTTTGGGAGCATGCTTATTATTTACAATATAAAACAGACAAAGATACCTATATTGAGAATTGGTGGAATGTTGTTAATTGGGATAATGTAACAAAAAGATTTACAGAAGCAAAGAAGGTAAAGTGGCCACTTTTTTAAGCAGCCTTTCGTGCCGTTATCATCCCATAACGAAGGAATATTTTATCCATTTCCAAAATGTGTAGCAGAACCCTCCTATAGCTAGGTCCAATATGCACATAAACTATTCATAACTGAAGTAGGCGTGCATAGACTGTACAAGACACCTAATCTGTGGGAGGAAGCCTGCTATGAGATTTATATCGTTACTACTTGTGTTATTGATTGCTGGATTAGTTTATCCAACTACTGGACAAGCAACACCTGGCGTTTCAGCCAATAATGCCATATTAATTGAACAATCGACCGGAAGAGTTCTTTTTGAAAAAGGGGCGCATGAAAAGCAGTCTATCGCAAGTATAACCAAAATCATGACGGCAATTATTGCAATAGAGTCGGGGAAAATGCAAGAAATGGCTACAGCTAGCAGAAATGCAATACATACGGAAGGCTCTTCTATTTATCTAGAGCAAGGGGAAAAAATGTCTGTAGAGGATCTCGTTTACGGCTTAATGCTACGATCTGGTAATGATGCAGCAGTTGCGATTGGGGAACATGTCGGAGGTAGCGAGGAGGGGTTTGTACATCTTATGAATGAAAAGGCTAAATGGTTAGGGATGACGAACTCGCATTTTGACAACCCACATGGGCTTGATTCAGTAACGCATTACTCCAGTGCTTACGATATGGCGATTCTCATGCAATACGCCATGGAGAATGAAACTTTTCAGAAGATTACTGGCTCTACTTCCTATCTATCTACTAACAGATCGTACAGCTGGCAAAACAAAAACAAGCTACTTACTCAATTTTACGAATACTGTACAGGTGGAAAAACTGGTTTTACAAAGAAAACAGGGCGAACACTGGTTAGTTCTGCGGAAAAAGGTGAAATGAAATTAATAGCCGTCACGCTAAACGCCCCTGATGATTGGCGTGACCATATAGGGATGTTTGAATGGGGATTTGAAAACTTCTCTCTTGAAACAATAAGTGAAGAAGGAAGAGAAGCGTACACATTAGCAAATAAGGAGAAACCAGTCATAGGTAAAATTACATCTAATTTGAAGTATCCTTTATCTGCTAATGAAAAAACGCAAATTACAAGTAAAAACTTCATATTAAAAGACCTAACAAAATTAGACAGTAATGTTATTGGGAAAAAGATTTATTATATTCAGAAGAAACAGATTGCCGAGGTATTCATTTACAAAGAAGATGGTATGGAGAAGGAAGACAATCTGTTATCTAGTACGTTAAACATAATGCAACACGTCATGGGTTGGAATTAACATGGTAAATCTCATTTGGGCAGGGATGGCTGTAATTGGTATCCTTTATGCCATGATAGCCGGTACTATGGATCAAGTAAATGAAGCGATTTTTAAAAGCTCTAGTGAAGCAGTCACGTTATCCATTGGCCTTATTAGTGTATTAGTATTTTGGCTAGGCATTATGCGAATTGCTGAAAAGGCAGGGATTCTACGCGTGCTGGCTAGAATGTTTCGTCCTCTCGTAAGTAGGCTTTTTCCAGAAATACCGAAAGACCATCCAGCAATGGGGTATATCCTTTCCAATATAACAGCTAATTTATTTGGACTAGGAAATGCTGCTACGCCAATGGGGATAAAGGCTATGGAACAAATGAAGGAATTAAGTGGAACAGATACAGCCTCACGCTCTATGATTACTTTTCTAGCCATTAATACATCCAGCCTTACGATTATCCCTACAACTGTTATCGCTATTCGTATGCAGTATGGTTCTGCTTCGCCAACTGAGATCGTTGGGACTACGATTGTAGCGACCATCATTTCAACGATTAGTGCGATCTTAATTGATAGGTTCTATTTCTACAGAAGTAAGCGGAGGGGTGATTAAATGCACGTAATAACCTCTGTCAGTATTTGGCTTATTCCATCCTTTATATTAATCGTCCTGTTAGTCGCCTCGTGGAGAAAAATTCCAGCCTATGAGCTATTTGTTGAGGGAGGAAAGGAGGGGGTTAAAATGGCCTTTTCTTTACTTCCTTTTTTGGTTGGAATGATTGTCTCTATAGCCATTCTCCGTGCTTCAGGCGCACTAGAAGCATTTATTGGACTAATCGCCCCATTATTAACGTTAATTGGCATTCCTCCTGATGTTTTACCATTAGCACTTGTTCGATCCATTTCTGGTACTGCAGCTTTAGGTATGACGACAGAGTTAATCCAGACGCATGGACCTGACTCCTTCATTGGTAGACTGGCATCCACCATGCAGGGGAGTACAGATACGACTCTTTATATTTTAACTGTTTATTTTGGTGCGATTGGAATTCGAAAAATGCGTTATGCATTAAAGGTTGGACTATTAGCTGACGTCATTGGCATTATTGCATCTATTATAATTGTTACACTTGTATTTGGTTAACAACAATATATTACTAAAGTCAGATAAATTCTATATGAAGTATGCATTTAACCGAATGGGTTGAAACTTTGTAAAAAAGGGTTCAATCCTATTCGGTTTTCTATTTGGATACAGTTATTCAAGATAAGATAGTTAGACTAAGCGTTAAATAACTAGTCATATGGTGATTAAGAGTACTTTTTGTGATTAAGAATTATTTTTAGTTTATAATATATGGTACAATTGCTTGGGAACTTATATACTCAACATTATATTAGAATGGTAGCAGTCTATGACTGTCTCCTAATGATGGTTCTAAAAAAGGAAATGGTGATGGAAAATGACAGATAAAAATGAACGGTTGCAAAAAGTGATCGCACAAAGCGGGCTCACCTCAAGAAGAAAAGCAGAAGGATATATTACGGATGGAAAAGTGAAAGTAAATGGACAGGTTGTCACTGAACTGGGAACAAAGGTGGCCCCAAGTGATACGATTGAAGTTGATGGGATACCTGTAGAAAAAGAAGAGTTTGTTTACTACATGCTTTATAAACCTAGAGGTGTCATTTCTAGTGTGAAAGATGAAAAAGGCAGAAAGGTTGTTACAGACCTTTTAGCTGAGATACCAGAGCGGGTTTACCCTGTTGGCCGATTGGATTACGACTCTTCTGGAATATTGCTTTTAACAAACGACGGTGAGTTTGCTAATATGCTGATGCATCCCAAATATGAAGTTGATAAAGTTTATGTTGCAAAAGTTAAAGGAATACCGAGCAAAACAGATTTGGCCGAACTTAAAAAGGGAGTAAAAGAAGGACAGGATATATTAAAAGCGGTACACTATAATGTTCTTTCTGTAGATAAGAAAAAAGATTCCATGCTACTTGAATTAACTTTACGTGAAGGAAAGAACCGACATGTTAGAAGAATGATGGAAGGCCTAGGATATCCAGTGGAAAAACTTAAACGTGAATCTTACGGTATTTTAACCCTAGATGGATTACAGCCAGGCAAATATCGCGCCCTTACACCAAAGGAAGTTAAACAAATGCGAAATTTAGCGTTAAAATTGTAAGATAATAGTCAAAATTTGCTGCCAATTAGGATGGTATAATAGGGACTTAGAGGAGTGATCTCTTTGAGCGTAGAACGAGCAAAAAAGACAAAAAGAAACAAAAAGAGAAACCGCTTTATTTTTCGCATTAGTATTTTAAGTGTCCTCGTTATAGCATTTGTTTTCGCATTGGTTTCTAATTTGCAAAAGGACAATACAATTTATGAAGCAGGAGATCAGGCACCAGATTTTATGTTAAATCAAATTAGTCAAAATAATGATATGGACACATTTAGGCTTAGTGACTATAAAGGAAAAGGCGTCATGCTTAATTTCTGGGGCACCTGGTGTAAGCCTTGCAAAAAAGAAATGCCATATATGGAACAATTATATCCTGAATATAAGGAAAAAGGGGTCGAAATTATTGCGGTAAGCCTTGACTCAACGGAGTTAGTTGTTGACAGGTTTATCGATGATTACAACTTGACCTTCCCTATTCCCTATGATGCTTCAGGAGAGGTGAAAGACCTCTATAAAATAGGGCCTATCCCGAGTACCTTCTTTATTAACCCGGATGGAACGATAGAGCATATTGTAGAAGGGGCACTATCACTAGAATCTTTAGAAAAGCACTTACAGGATATTCAACCAAGCTCCTTGTAACAGGGATTAGAAATTGTGAGGGATTTTCATGAAAAAGTTTAAGTGTGAATGTGGGCATACAAACCCAGAGGGGACAATTCTATGTGAAGCCTGTGGGAAGCCTATTGAAGGAAACCAGCACATAGAAGGAAACGATAAGAAACAGTTACTGAATATGCGTTATGACGGTAGCGCTAGGCGGTCTCAAACTTATAATAAATCAATCGTAGATAAAATTTGGAGCTTTTTCTCTTCTGTAAAAGTTGGCGTCTGGCTGATCGTTATTACATTAGTGGCTTCGGCGATCGGATCTATTTTTCCGCAAGAAATGTACATACCTGTAGATGCTCCAAATAGGAATCCAGATGTGTTTTACGAGGAAAGATATGGTATATTCGGGCTTATTTATTACCAATTGGGATTCCATAATCTTTACAGTTCATGGTGGTATATGGTTCTTATTGGTTTAATTGGCGTTTCACTCGTCATCGCAAGTCTTGATCGGTTTGTTCCTTTATTCAAAGCACTTCGAAATCAAAAGGCAAAACGCCACGTAAACTTTTTAACTAGACAACGGTTGTTTAGTAAAACAGAAAGCGCTTCGGCAGAAGAATTGAATACCATAAAAGAAAATTTAAAGAAACAACGTTACAAAGTAAGAGATGAAGATGGTTTTTTGCTAGCAGAAAAAGGAAGATTTTCAAGATGGGGCCCATATGTAAACCATATTGGATTAATTATCATTTTACTTGCTGCAATATTACGGTCTACTCCCTTTTTCTATACCAACGAATACGTATGGGTAAGGGAAGGGGAACAATTAGTTATACCTGGAACAGATGGAGAGTATTACATTGAAAATAAGAATTTTACGCTAGAAACATATGATGAGAATGATGAACGTTTTCGTGATGCAATCTCGTTAGAAGGAGAAGCTGTTCCTAGTAACTACCAAACAGACGCTGTTATTTACCAGGCGGTTGATAATCCCTTGCCTGGAGCCGAACCTGAACTTAACCAACTTACAGAAGGATCCATAAGAATGAACCATCCTTTAAAGTTTGATGGCTACTCTGTGTATCAATCAGGGTACCAGGCGAACGAATTTGATCAAATGTCGTTTAAGGTTCATAGGGTAGACGACCCGGACGAAGAAGCACTTGATACCTTTACAGTTGATTTGGCAGATCCTGAGCCAGTATATGAACTGGATAACGGGTTTAAAGTAGAATTAAGAAACTACTATCCGGATTACTTTTTACAAGAAGATGGGACACCAGCTTCTGAGACGAATTATTCAAGAAACCCAGCCTTTGTAATGTTTGTATATCCTCCAGACAGTGAGGAACCGGAAGTTAGTTTTCTCGGCATTGGTAAAAATATTGATGCATCAGGGGAGAATGAGTACAATGTTGGGATTACTGATTTTAAAATGCGAGATGCAAGTGGTTTAACTGTACGTAAAGATTATTCTCTTCCTTTCTTTGGGTTAGGAGCGGCAATCTTTATGATAGGTGTCATACAGGGGATGTATTGGCAGCACAGGAGAATATGGATTAATCCAAAAGATGGTGGCGTACTGTTAGCTGCGCATACGAATAAAAATTGGTATGGTGTTAAAAAAGATATTGAAAAAGCTATTTCAGGTACATCAATTAATAATGTAACAGATCAAGAAGAATTAAATGAGAAAAATAATGGAACAGGAGGTCTGTCATGAATGGGTTAATTGAATGGAGCAGTGCCTTATTATACACTGCGTTTATTCTATATTTAATTGCAACTATTTTTTTCTCAGCAACTATTCGAGATAAACGAAATAAAGATAAAAAGGGGAAAGCTGGGACCATTGGAATCACGTTAACAATTATTGGTCTTCTAGCTCAAATTGGTTATTTTATTACGAGATGGATGGTAAGTGGCCATGCACCTGTAAGTAATTTATTTGAGTTCATGACTTTTTTTGGAATGACAATCGTTCTGGCATTCATCGTGATTTACTTTATTTACAAGCTTTCTGTTTTGGGATTATTTGCTTTGCCAGTTGCTTTGATTATTATCGCCTACGCGAGTATGTTCCCAACAGAAGTTTCTCCTTTAATTCCTTCTCTCCAGAGCCATTGGCTATACATACATGTAACCACTGTATCTCTAGGTCAGGGGATTTTAACGATAAGCTTTGTCGCAGGTTTGATTTATTTAATTAAAAAAATAGATCAGTCAGCTAGGAGTAAGCACACTACATGGTTAGAAGTGGTACTATATTCATTAATTTTATTTGTCGGTTTTATTGTCATTACCGTCGTGTTCAATTTTATGAACTATAGTGCCCAATTTGATTACCCTACAGCTGGTGGTGCCACCGTCACAACAGAATATCACTTGCCAGCTATAGCTGGACCTACGGATGGTACACTGCTAACCGAAAATGTGATGGAACCATTGTTTGAAACTCCGGCTTGGATGCATGGTGCTGATTCCGGTAGAAAATTTAACACCTTGATTTGGTCGTTCCTAACTGGATCAGTGATTTATTTATTACTAAGGTTAGTGTTACGTAAGAGAATCGGTGCAGCGATACAACCATTATTAAAAAATGCGAAACTGGATCTGCTGGATGAAATTACGTATCGTGCGGTTACTATTGGTTTTCCTATCTTCACACTTGGAGGCTTAATCTTTGCTGCTATATGGGCAGAGGAAGCATGGGGGAGATTCTGGGGCTGGGATCCAAAAGAAGTTTGGGCCTTAATAACATGGTTCTTCTATGCTGCGTTTTTACATTTACGCCTTTCAAGAGGATGGCATGGAGAAAGATCTGCATGGTTAGCTGCAGTAGGTTTTGCCATCATTATGTTCAACCTTATTGTGGTGAATTTAGTACTTGCAGGGCTGCACTCTTACGCCTAAAGAAGGAAACAAGGTATTCCATGATGGATACCTTGTTTCCGTTTAAAAAAGTGCACTAATTTACCAACTAAATTTGACGGTGAAATTAACAATTTGATTGGGGGACTTAAAAACCATGACAGTAGGAAAAATTTTGGTTGTTGATGATGAAGAGCGGATCCGAAGATTAATCCGTATGTACCTAGAACGCGAGGAATATGAAGTTGAAGAAGCAGATAATGGAAAAGATGCATTAGAACTTGCTTTGTCGAATGAATATGATGTTATTTTGCTGGATATCATGATGCCAGAAATGGATGGTATTGAAGTATGTCAAGAATTAAGAAAAGAGAAAACTACTCCTGTTATGATGCTTACCGCTAAGGGGGAAGAAACAAATCGAGTACAGGGTTTTGAAATCGGTGCAGATGATTATATCGTGAAGCCATTTAGTCCAAGAGAAGTGGTACTACGGGTTAAAGCACTTTTACGTAGAGTATCTCCTGCATCTGTTAATCATGGAACAGAAACTTCAAAAAATGTACTCGTTTTTCCGCATCTGGAAATAGATGATGATGCTCACCGTGTAACCGCCGATGGACAAGAAGTTAACTTAACACCAAAAGAATATGAATTACTATGTTTTCTAGCAAAGTCTCCTGACAAGGTATTTAACAGGGAACATTTGTTAAAAGAAGTATGGCAATATGAATTTTTTGGTGACTTACGAACGGTCGACACCCATGTGAAACGTTTAAGAGAAAAACTTAATACCGTTTCTGAAGAGGCAGCAAAAATGATTGTTACTGTATGGGGAGTAGGATACAAGTTTGAGGTTGAAGATAACTAATGTTTTGGAAAAGTGTTGTTGGTAAGCTGGCAATAACTATTTTACTACTTGTCTCATTCGTTTTGTTCATACTAACGATCTTACTGTTACAGTTCTTTGAGAATTTCCATATCGAAGCTGCTGAAAGCGATATGCTTCAGACAGCTACTAAGGTTTCGGTTCTCTTAGAGCAGCATGATAGTAGAGAGTTAATTGCGGAGACTACTGAAAGAGTAAAGGACCCTGCCAGTCGTGTTGCCATACTGTACCAGGATAATGACGTATGGGTATCTAATAGTGTAGACGAAAATTTATCAAGACTCGAGGAGAATTGGCTTGAGAAAGAAAATTTGATGAGCGAGCTAGCAAATAACTCGGAAATTCGTAAGCAAATGTTCCTGCCAGACAGTGAGACAGAGGCAATGATAGTGGGCATCCCAACTGCAGATAATCAAGGAGCAATCTTTGTTTATCAGTCTTTAGATGTGATAGACCAGACAAAAGCAGAAACTACGAAGATTATATTTCTTGCTGCAGGAATAGCTATTATACTTACAGTAATATTTGCTTTCTTTCTCTCTACAAGGATTACCTCGCCCCTTATTAAGATGCGTGAGGCAGCTTTCGATTTGACAAGAGGAGAGTTTGATACAAAGGTACCTATTTTAACACATGATGAAATAGGGGAGCTCGCATTGGCCTTCAATCGCATGGGCAGGCAGTTAAAATTCCACATAAACGCATTAAGACAAGAAAAAGAACAACTTTCCAGTATTGTTAGTTCAATGGCTGATGGAGTGATTACATTAAATCGAAGTGGCGACATGATCGTGACCAATAAACCAGCAGAGAGGTTTATTGAGAGCTGGTATTATGAGAATAACCTTATGGAAAATAGTGAGGTTCGAAAGTTACCTGATGAACTGAATCAAATTTTGCTTGAAGTTATTGAAGGAGAAACGGAAGTACTTCATGAAATTAGTCTTCAAGGACGCAATTGGGTAATGTTAATGACTCCTCTTTACGACCAGTCTTTTGTTAGAGGAGCAGTTGCAGTAATTCGGGATATGACAGAAGAGAGGCGCCTCGATAAATTGCGAAAAGATTTTATCGCAAATGTATCACATGAATTGCGCACTCCTATATCGATGCTTCAAGGCTATAGTGAAGCTATTGTTGACGATATTGCAGAGACAAAAGAGCAAAAGAATGAACTTGGTCAAATTATATATGAGGAATCCTTGCGAATGGGAAGATTAGTAAATGAACTATTAGACCTTGCAAGAATGGAAGCAGGTCATCAACAATTACAAGTTGAAGAAATTGAGGTAGAACCTTACCTCAACCGCATTGTGAAGAAGTTCAGCGGATTAGCCAGTGAAGGAAATATAAATATTGAACTAAAAAAAGACTTAGAAAAACCAACAGCCCGATTTGACCCTGATCGTATGGAACAAGTGTTAATAAACTTGATTGACAATGCAATAAGACATACTTGTGAAGAAGGGCATGTAACAGTTTATGCTAGTAATGATACTAGTGAATTTTCCATTGTCGTAAAAGATAGTGGAAGTGGGATACCAGAGGAAGATCTTCCATTTATTTTCGAGAGATTTTATAAGGCAGACAAGTCCAGAGCCCGTAATGATAAGAAGAAAGGGACTGGCTTAGGCCTGGCAATTGCTAAAAATATTGTGGATTCCCACCAAGGCATAATTACAGTAAAAAGTAAAATCAATGAAGGTACTGCCTTTACAATTAGACTTCCTCATAAAGAAAATAGCTAAGTTGTTTTATTTATAATGATACTGAATGAAAGTTTGATTGGAGGAGATACGATGTACAAAATAGTATGGAAAACAGCGACATTTTTACTTATCTTTCTACTTTTAACTGGCTGTGGTTCTGGAACAAACCAGGATACTACTCCTAACTCTAATTCTCAACAATCCGAAAGTAATCAAACTACAGAACAAGCAGAAGACACTGTAAGAATTACCTTAACAAAGGATCAAGGGGAAGAATATATTCATGAGAAAGAGATACCTGTAAAAGAAGGAGACATTTTATTAGAGGTATTACAAGATAATTTTTATGTGGAAACAGATGAAACTGGAAAGTTTATTACCTCAATAGAACGCGTATCTTCCGAAGATGATGAATCAAGGGCATGGATCTATACTGTAAATGGGGAAGAAGCTACCGTCGGTGCGGCAGATTATGAGTTGCAACCTGGCGATGAAGTGAATTTTGACTTTCAAAAGTGGAAGTAAACAGCGTGAATAGCTATAAGTTGACCTTGTTAGCAATATTAGCTTCTTTAGCTGTACTCGGCAGGTATATATTCGTATTCCTGCCAAATGTGCAGCCAGTAACATCACTTATAATTATATGTGGTTTGTTACTAGGTCCTATATCCGCTATGCTGTTAGCAATTTTAGTTACCTTTCTTTCAAATATGTTACTCGGTATGGGAATTTGGGCCGTTTGGCAGTTCATTTCCTGGGCATTAATTGGATTAATAAGTGGCATTCTAAGAAAACAGTTAAGTAATGCTCCTATTGCCTTGCTTGCTGTCTATGCCTCTCTTTGTGGATTTTTGTATGGATTGGTTATCTCTTTGACAAGCTACCAAATAAGTGGGCATTTTTGGCCGTATTATCTTGCTGGATTACCCTTCGATACTCAACATGCTGTAGGCAATGCATTATTTATTTTGCTATTTTACCCTGTCTTCAACTTTCTCTTTAAAAGATATATAAACAGTAACTTCCCTAATATGACTAGGGATATTTAAGAATATTATTTTTGTTTTAAAAAGGATGATTACGAATAAGACGGATCATCTTTTTTCTATTAACTTGCTTAAAACTTGCCTGCTGGCATATAGTGTAGCTAGACTGTAACGTTTTAATCTAGACAAACGACTAACTATTTGAACGGGGGATCTTTTATGAAGGTCGTTTTTGATGAACTTTATGAACATCATCATCAGGATTTATACCAATTTATATTTTATATGGTTAAGGATAGGCAGTTAACGGAAGATTTAGTACAAGAGGTTTATGTGAAAGTGCTTCAATCCTCAGAGCGATTTAGAGGGGATAGTACTGTGAAAACATGGTTATTCTCTATCGCGCGACATGTTTGTCTTGATTATTTTCGTCGAAAAAAACGTACCCGTGATCGAATTGCTGAGTATTTTGACTGGAGTAAAAAGAGCCATTACTTTCCGGATAATCAGCCTCTTCCAGAAGAATTTGCAATCACAAATGAGCAAGTAAAGAAGCTTTATACATACCTTGATTATTGCACAATTGATCAAAAAAGTGTCCTGGTATTAAGGTATATTCAGTCATTTTCCATTCAGGAAACAGCGGAAATACTGAATTTCACTACCAGTAAAGTGAAAACAACGCAACATAGAGGATTAAAAACTTTAAGAAAGCATATTGAGCAAGATCAAGAGAAAGGAGGGGAACTGTAGTGCCGTCAGATCAGCAGAAATATGATAAACTCACAGAGCAACTTTCAGAGATGCCTCAAGTTAAGGACCAACGAGAAAAAGAAGAAATAAGACAACAGATATACGCAAAGATTCATCAGAACAAAACACACTTCAAACCCCCTAAACGAAAACGATGGATTCCTATTACAAGTACAGTGCTTGCAGTAAGTGTCTTAATTTTTCTTTCCTTTCTCTTTTCGAATGGAAATTTTCTACAGAATAATTTAATGGAAAGTAGCCAACAGCAAGACACGGCTACTTACACGGCGGAGAATGAAGCTTTTCATGAGGAAAGTTCTACAGCAGAAGGAGAAATGAATACTGAGCAGGGTAGCATGGCAGGAAATGCAGGGATGTTTGTACAGCACACGGATGATCATTCTACAATTATTCATGCTGTAACAAGTGATCCTCAACTACAATATGTGATACCTGTTTCCTTTATCGTACCAGCACAAGAAACAAAAGAAAAATATTATAATGAGCTGGAGAGTTATATGAACAAACACGTTCCTGTTGTTCCTAATTATTTATTTAAAGGGGCAACGTTCGAAATAGACGAGCAAAATAAACAAGTAAACGTGGCTCTCCCGGACGACTTTAGTCTAGGAGGGGGTTCTTCCGTAGCAAATATGTTTGAAGACCAACTGAGTACGATGTTTACACCATATGGTTTGGAAAAAGTTGTGTTTACGAATCCTGCAGGTATAAGCCTCGGACAATTCGGTACGATTCAGGAGCTTCCGTTAAATAAAAAAAATACTGCGTATAAATTGTACAGCAATGAAAATGTGAATATGCTTGTCCAGGTCCCGCTTGACGAGTATACAACAATAGAGCAAGCTCTAACAGAAATGAAGAGTGGGGATCAGAGCTATCATGTTTTTCCAACGATTCCAGAAGAAGTCGAATTTTCCATCGTAGGACAAGAGGAGCAACTTGAAATTACGATAGAGAATGCATTTAATTTTCAAGATAATCGAACAGCGACTATTATGGTTGAATCTATTCTAATGACTGCCAATAGCTTCGGATATGATACAGTAAAATTCAGTAATGTTCCTGACGATAATTTAGGATATTATGATTTGTCTGAACCTCTCCAGGTGCCGGATGCTGTGAATCCTATTATGCTCCAATAATAGCTAGAGAGAAGAATTATCTTAAAAGTAACTATCCGCCCGTAAAACGGGCGGTTTTAGTTTCGCCCTATAAGGGCACTTTACCAACGAGGCCCCTAAAGGGGCTTCGAAATTGACCGTCAACCGTTTATATTCCTATCTATTTTTTAAATGGATCGACGTATTCACGTTTACTCATGTTGTCTCGTAGTCTATCCTCAGATTCCTGTTCACGAATGTACTTTGCCACCGTTTTTTGATTGAGCCCCACTTTACTGACATAGTAACCTTTTGCCCAAAATGTGCGGTTCCCATGGTTGTACTTTAGGTTTGCATGTCTGTCGTGAATCATTAAAGAGCTTTTACCTTTTAAGTAACCCATAAAGTAAGATACTGACATCTTTGGTGGTATTTTCACCAGCATATGGATGTGGTCGGGCATGGCATGAGCCTCGATAATTTCTACATCTTTCATCTCACATAAACGCCTTAAGATCACCCCGATGTCTCTTCTTAATTTGCCATAAATTACTTTCCTTCTATACTTGGGTATAAAGACTATGTGATACTTACAATTCCATCGGGTGTGTGATAAACTATTGTCACTCGACATGAGTAGATCTCCTTTCTGTATATAGAGTCGGTTTGACGGCCAACTCTATTATACCGAAAGGAGTTTTTTCTGTTACAACTCTACAAGTTGAATTCTCACACAGGCAGAGCCTGTGGTTTTAAAACCAGTAATAAGAGCCGAATGGTTATGTTAATCTCATTCGGCTCTTTAAAGATTTTATCCCGCCTTAACAGCCAGTAAGATCCCTACCTCAAGAAAGTGGAAAGCACTCAAGCATTCTAAGTGGAGGGCAACAGCCAGTAGAGGTTCGATTTGTTCAACTAACATTTGGATGGGAGAGAGGAACACTCTCACCAAATGAAGTTTCACTTTATATGTGTGGAGCTCTATAAACCCTTTTCCTCATTAAAAAAAATCTCTATTTACCTTAACGAAAATTAAGTGTCTTCAAATCTCAGTGGGTCTCCGTAAAAAGGCTCTGAAGAAAGCTTAACAGAATCAGTCGGACATCCTTCGTAAGCATCCAACACATCATCTTCTAGTTCTGAGCTTATCTTGATGGTACCACTGTTATCATCGTGTCTAACAAATGCAATGCCTTCATCATCATAATCATATATGTCTGGGGCAGCTGCACCACACGCACCACAGGCTATACAAGTTTCAATATCTACAATGGTGTATTTTGGCACGACTCCACCTCCACTAGTAAATTTACTTCATCTATTTTAAGCCTGATTTCTATATATTACAACAGGTGGGCTTATCTTTCTTTTCAAGCTACCATTTATTATAATGGTACTAGACATCGTTTTATGGGGAAGGGGGAGGTACATTGTTACTTAAAGGAATCGTGCTAGCTTGTTGTAGTAGATTGTCCACCGATCGAACAGAATCGGCAATCTACCACATTATCACGGGGAAAAAGTCCGTTCAAACCGTACAGGACATTCACTTGTATAAAATTACGAAGTACTATAGCATCCATAAGAAATTAGATCGTACTGCTTATAACCGAACAATAGCAGAACTTAGTGACGAAGGTTTATTAACACAGCATTCAAGTACATTCACCTTAGAAATAACCGAAAAGGGTAAGTCTTGGCTGCTTGAACAAAAAGACCGCCTCCCGTTTCATTATTTTAACGGCTTAAAATATAAAGATGCAGCAACAATCTTTCTAGACCGACTAACTTTACTTGTCCAAACCTTCTCTAACGTAGCAATGAAGCATTTTTCCTTTATACCTGTAGTGGATAACCCGCTAATAGAAAGCTGGGTAAAAGACCAATATAAATTACAAAAGGATCGCCTTCGTTCTTATTTGGAAGAATTACATAACGAGTTATTTGAAATTCTGCAGAAATTTAAAGAAGAAGAAGCTTCCATCTTTATTGACAGATTGAGCGGGCATCAATATTATGGCATGAGTTGGGAACAGTTAGCTAAAACCTACCATATGAGAATTGAAGATTCGCAACTTTACGTAACAGGTATTTCACATGCTATACTTGAACAAATGAAACAAACTCATGATTCCTTTCCACTACTTTCTAACATGGTAGTGGAAGGTACAAAAAAGCGATTGTTGACCGATTCTGCCTACAAAACGTCAGAATTACTTCACAAAAATTATTCTATGGAAGACATCGCTATTGTTAGGAATTTACGTATTAATACCATTCAAGATCATGTAGTTGAGATTGCACTTTATCAAACAGACTTCCCAATTGAGCGTTATGTCCCTCTTCATATTCAGGAAGATATTTTACAGGCAATTGAGAAAGCAGCCTCTAACAAACTAAAAGAGATAAAAGGACTTACTGAAAAAGAAACAAGTTATTTTCAAATACGTTTATTGATTGCCTGTTATAAGAATATACAGCAAGTGAGGGATATTAGTGTCTAAACTAGACTTAGAGAAGAAGTTGGAAACATACTTTGGCTATTCATCATTTCGACAAGGACAAAAAGAAATCATTGAGGATATATTGAATAGACAGGACGTAATGGGGGTGCTTCCAACTGGTTCTGGTAAGTCTATCTGTTATCAGTTACCAGCTTTGCTTCAAGAAGGTCTCACAGTGGTTGTTTCGCCACTTATTTCCCTTATGATGGATCAAGTAAAACAACTTAAAGCATTAAATATAAAAAACGTGGTTGCGATAAATAGTTTTATGGAACCAAAGCAAAGAAAGAAAATATGGAACGAGTTACATAGGTATCAATTAATTTATATATCACCAGAGTTGCTTCAACGTCCTAATTTGCAACGAAAGCTAAATCAGGTAGGTGTTCGCCTATTTGTGGTAGATGAAGCACACTGTATTTCCCAGTGGGGGCATGAATTTAGACCCGATTATTTAAAGCTAAAAGAAATTATTTCTTCTTTAGGAGACCCCACTGTGCTTGCTCTTAGTGCTACCGTTACAGAGATTGTTCAACGGGATATTTTAACCTTCTTAAATAGACCGAATATGACAAAGCATTTATACCCGATAGATAAACCAAATATAGCTTTTTGCGTAGAACATATGTCAGGTGACAAAGAAAAGCAAGAAAGAATCGTTTCTTTGCTAAACTCCTATTCTGTTCCCACCATTATTTATTTTTCTAGCAGACTAGAAGCAGAGAATATATCAGCTTTATTAAGTAGTCAGACAAACCGCCGTGTTGCTTTTTATCATGGAGGTATGGAGTCACATGATCGCATTATTATTCAGCAGCAATTCATGAATGGTCAGTTAGATGCTATTTGTTGTACCAGTGCTTTTGGGATGGGAATTAACAAAAAGAACGTTCGCTTGGTTATACATTACCATTTAACACCACAGATAGAGGCCTACATCCAAGAAGTTGGCAGAGCAGGCCGTGATAACAAAGCTTGTGTGAGCTTGTTGTTATTTTCTGAGGGAGACGTTTACTTACCGAGAAATATTATAAAAGGAGAACTCCCAACAAAAGGCGAGATTTCATCTGTGTTTAACCACTTAAAAGGAATGGTTGAAGAGAATATTTCTTTACCATCAAGTAATCAAGAAAATGTATTGTTATTCCAGCTTACAGAATCCAAATGGCGATTCTTACGATATCAATTAGAAAAACACGGGGTTCTAACTGAAGAGAATGAAATTTTGTATAGTGATAAAAAGTGGAAAGAAGCCTATCATGCGATTTGCAAGAAGTGTGAAGAGCGTTTCCTCATAAAGGATAAACAGCTGAAGGAAGTAATGGAATGGGTATACCATACAGGTGGTTGCTTACGAAAAAAGCTTTATCAAGATTTTCAACAGACCTTTACCCCAGCAAAGGAGCAATGTTGTACTAATTGCGGATTTTCTTGGGAAAACTGGAAACCTGAACAATTAGAGCAAACAAGGGAAAGCCAATATTCTTGGGAAGAAAAGCTTAAAAAATTATTACTGGTGGAACAATTATCATGAGCCAACGCGATATCATAGCTAAGTTGACTGATCAGGAACTAAGGAAACAAGTAATGATTTCACAGTTCCTTCTTGTGGCGATTGCAATCTTTCTTAGCTTGTTTTTATTTGATTCTTTCACCGACTGGATGCACTACTTTAAGTGGGATCTTGAGGAAATAGTCTATTTCGGTATGCTCCCAGGGATACTAATCGTCTTGATAGACATCCTGCTTTTCATTACATTGCCACATGCAGCATTCGATGATGGTGGAATAAATGAGCGTCTATTTAAAAAGCAGTCCGTAGGTTTTATTTTTCTTCTCTCATTCTTTGTTGCATGTAGTGAAGAACTACTTTTTAGAGGGGTCATACAGACTTCTTTTGGATATATCATTGCTAGTATTTTATTTGCATTGGTCCATATATACGCTATTTGAAAAAGCCAGTTCTTTTTATTTCCGTTCTTTTGGTCAGTTTTTATATTGGTTATTTGTTTGAGCAAACCGGGAATTTGATTGTAACCATTACAGCACATTTTATTGTAGATTTTCTTTTAGGTTTGACTATTCGCTTTTACAAGGGAGGGATGAATCAATGAGTCATCAAACAAAAGATTCCGAAGATCAAGCAGACGAGCTACGCAAGATTTTCTTGGAGTTAGAGCATTCAGATGCACCTGACCCTGCAGAAAAAGAAGTTTATGAAAGTCACCCTAGAGAAGATGAGATAGATTTGTTAAACTTACCTCCTAGAAAAGAAATACACAATAAAAGCCAAAAACGGGCCAAACTTAAATTCAGTAGGTCGTTGTTAAGGCTGACAATTGTCATAGTCCTAATACTGTGTATATTGGCCGGGGTTTATTTTGCAGGTTAGGGCACCCCGCGCTTTTGCTGTGACAGGAGCAAATTGAATTATTTTTTACTAGTTCATTAATTGTTGGATACAATCCTGCTATACTACAGTTATACCCACTTGTGTAAGAGACTCGTATTAGGCAAATGATTGAAAAGGTGAAAAATACAACTGTCAAGTTCAACTTGCTCACCATTAGCATATAGTATAGAGAACCGGCTTTATAACTACAGCGTTAGCCAGGATAATTTTAGCTATTTAATACGGTTTTATGGTGTTGTATGCCATGTGGTTAAACGTATATACTTTATAAAAGAAAACAATAAAATCGCTTTAGACAGATGATTATTTGGAGGAGGATGCTATATGCGGATAGAAAGAGTGTCTGATAACCAGTTCACCATTTTTTTAACGTTTGATGATTTGATTGAACGCGGGTTTACGAAAGAAAATTTGTGGCATGATGCAATAAGCGTCCAAAACCTATTTAGTGATATGATGTACGAAGCGAGTTCAGAACTTGATTTTGAGCTGGAGGGTGAACTACTTGTACAAGTTCATCTAATGCAAGCACAAGGCATGCACGTTATTGTTACACAAAAATTTGAAAACATGGATTGGGATGAGGACTATATCGAGATGAAAGTCACATTGGATGAAAGTAAAGAGTTAATTTTTTCATTCTCTGACTTTGAAAACATCATTCAAGTGTCTGCTTATTTACACCAAATCGGTATGAATGGTGGTCAGGTATATTTTATGCAAGACACCTATTATATGCTTTTAGACGATGATGATTTAGAAGAAATGAACAAAGAAGATATCATAGCAATCATGTCAGAGTATTCAAGTCCGAGTATTATTACTTCGTATCGTTTGATAGAATATGGAAAACAAATTTATAAATCAGACGCAGTAGAAAATATAATTAATACTTTTCATATATAATGGAAATTAGATACTATTGGAGAGATTTCTTAGAACGTTTTCATACAAGTAAAGTTATAATGATTAAAAGTTAAAAAATTAATGCGTAAATTGATAGAAGTAACTACTTTAAAATGATAAGATGATAAGTGTTTTGACAGCTATAAGATAGGGAGTGCACCGAATGAGAATTGCAGTATTATATGGGGGAGTTTCCGGGGAACGTGAAGTCTCACTTTCATCTGGAAAAGGAATTATGCAAGCACTTAACAACAATGGGCATGAAGTGGTTGGTATTGACTTTCATCCTAATAAACTGGAAGAGATCCTTAAATTGGATGTAGATTTAGTGTTTATTGGCCTTCACGGCAAGTTCGGAGAGGATGGACGTGTTCAAGGACTGCTCGAAATGCTCGGGTTACCATATGTTGGTTCAGGAGTGCTGGCTTCTTCACTCGCAATGGATAAGGCAAAAGCAAAGCAACTTTTCGAATTAAACAATCTTCCTGTCGCCAAAAGTAAAATGTATAGAATTGATGACCTAACAGATTTACACGCAATGGAAACAGAAATAAACGATTTGTTTGCGATGCCATTTGTGATTAAACCAAATCGTGAGGGATCGACATTAGGTTTGACGATAGTGGAAGCTAAAGAACAAATAATTCCCGGAATACAAAGCGCTGCTAAAAGTGATAATATGGTTTTAGTAGAAGACTTTATAAAGGGTAGAGAGATGACAGTAGCAGTCTTAGGCGAGGAAGCGTTACCTATTATAGAAATTATTCCTAAGAATGCTTATTATGATTATGAGTCTAAGTATGCCGCTGGTGGCAGCGAGCACATTGTACCAGCTCAAATTGATAAACAGACAACCACGACTATTAAAGAGTTGGCAGTTCAAGCTCATAAAGTATTAGGATGCGAAACATATTCTAGAGTGGATTTCATATTAACGGAAGAAAACCAACCTATTTTATTAGAAGTAAATACGCTTCCGGGTATGACGCCAACCAGTTTATTCCCTGATGCCGCTAAGGAAGTAGGGTTGAGTTACGATTCCATGATCGAAAGTTTTGTTAAACGTTCAATGGCTAAAAAAGACTAAATTTGTCTCTATCATAATCGTATATTTCGCATATATTTTATTGCATAATTACGATGAACGTGTATACTATTTTCTGAGTACAGCTATTATAAACTATTTACAGATATTATAGGAGGTAAATTCATGGTAGCCGATAACGCAGCAGATTCTACCAGAGAAAGTAATGAAAAACCGGATGTATTAAGTTCCACAAGGACTGTTGTAAAAACTGCATTGGAAAAGTTGGGTTACCCTGATGAGGTTTTCGAATTACTTAAAGAGCCCATCCGCATGATGACGGTGCGTATTCCTGTTCGGATGGACGATGGTTCAATTAAAATTTTCACAGGGTATCGCGCACAGCATAATGATGCTGTAGGCCCCACAAAAGGTGGAGTGAGATTCCATCCAAACGTTTCTGAGACAGAAGTAAAAGCTTTGTCCATTTGGATGAGCTTGAAAGCTGGAATTGTTGATCTCCCATATGGTGGTGGAAAAGGCGGTATAGTATGTGACCCTCGTGAGATGTCCTTTAGAGAATTAGAGGGTGTTAGTAGAGGTTATGTACGCGCAATAAGCCAAATTGTAGGTCCAACTAAAGACATTCCTGCTCCTGATGTTTTTACAAATTCACAAATTATGGCGTGGATGATGGATGAATACAGCCGCATAGATGAATTCAATAATCCTGGATTCATTACTGGTAAACCAATCGTCCTTGGTGGATCACATGGTAGAGAATCTGCTACAGCCAAAGGGGTTACAATTTGCATTAATGAAGCAGCTAAAAAGAAAGGGATAGAGGTAGAAGGCGCAAGAGTTGTCGTACAAGGATTCGGTAATGCTGGAAGCTTTTTAGCAAAATTCCTAAATGATGCTGGGGCAAAAGTAGTAGGGATATCTGATGCTTATGGAGCTTTATATGATCCTGATGGGTTAGACATCGATTATTTACTTGATAGAAGAGACAGCTTTGGTTCCGTTACAAAGCTTTTCAATAATACGATTTCCAACCAGGACTTACTAGAATTAGACTGTGATATACTAGTGCCAGCAGCTGTAGAAAACCAAATTACAGAGCAAAATGCCAATAATATAAAAGCAAGTATTGTGGTCGAAGCAGCTAACGGTCCAACCACGATGGCAGCCACGAAAATTTTGAGTGATCGTGGAATATTACTAGTACCGGATGTACTTGCATCTGCTGGTGGCGTGACGGTTTCTTATTTTGAATGGGTACAAAACAATCAAGGATACTATTGGACGGAAGAAGAAATAGACAAAAAGCTCCACGAAATTATGATTAAAGCATTTAATTCAATTTACAATACAGCTGAGACGAGAAGGGTTGATATGCGTCTTGCTGCTTATATGGTAGGTGTAAGAAAAATGGCGGAAGCATCACGTTTCCGTGGCTGGGTTTAATTTTTGCATAATCCCATTAAAAAACCAAATGTATGACAAAAAAACTTCTATCCTGTATCATTAGATAGGAGTTTTTTTACGCTTTATTACCTCTAGATTAAAAGCTTCTGTTAAGAGGCTATTTTAAGAATTCTCCTAAAGGAAGTGCATAGTGTGCAACATGAAAAAGTAATTATTGTAGGGGGAGGGCCATGTGGCATGTCCTGCGCTCTCGAATTAAAAAAACATGGCTATAAACCGTTAATTATTGAAAAAGGAAATATTGTTAATACCATTCATCAATACCCTACACACCAAACATTTTTTAGTTCAAGTGAAAAGCTTGAGATTGGAAACATCCCTTTTATTACCGAAAAACAAAAGCCTGTACGTAATGAAGCGCTTGCTTATTACCGATCAGTAGCCATGCGCGAACAATTACGTATCAATTCCTTTGAACGTGTCACTGAAATTACAAAACAAGACGGAAAATTCTACTTGACCACAAATACAAGAAGTGACAAAGTGAATAAGTATGCAGCTGACTATGTTATTATAGCGACTGGTTACTATGACCAACCCAACTATATGAATGTACCAGGTGAAGAGTTAGAGAAAGTTACACACTATTTTAAAGAAGGACATCCATACTTTAATAAAAATGTGGTGGTAATAGGCGGTAAAAATTCTGCTGTTGATGCCACTCTTGAACTGAACAAAGCAGGGGCTAATGTAACAGTGCTCTATAGAGGGGCAGTATATTCGAAGAGTATTAAACCGTGGATCCTCCCTGAATTCGATTCATTGGTAAGAAAAGAAATCGTAAAAATGGAATTTAATGCAGAAATTGTGGAAATAACCGATAACAGTCTTCGCTATCGTGTTGGAAGTGAAGAGAAAGTAGTGGACAATGATTTTGTGTTTGCCATGACTGGGTATAAGCCAGATTTAAATTTTCTACATAGCATTGGCGTAGATGTAGATGTAGAAAGAGGTACACCAGCTTTTGAGGAAGATAGCTACGAAACCAATGTGGAAAACATGTTTATCGCAGGTGTGGTGGCAGCTGGGTATAACAATAATAAGATTTTTATTGAGAATGGCCGATTTCATGGAGGAGCGATTGCCTCCACAATTAATAAAAGAGAAGAAGTTAAGGCTTAATAAAATTGAGCCTTAAAAAGGCGAGTGATATTTGAATCATTCGCCTTTTTTCTCGTCTAAGAAATTTCCAAGTATTAATTTAACATGGGCTCTAATTTTCATTTTCAAACATATCTTTTAACTTTGCTAAATCGTATGTTTTCTCTAAAGCTATTTGAAGCTTTATCCGTGCTTTGGGCCCTGTTAAACCGTTAGAGAAAATTACTCCCAATTCTTTCAACCTTCGTCCTCCACCTTCATACCCGTAAGTTGGTTGAACGATGCCTTGAAAACACCGGGAAACTAATACGATTGGTATATTTAATTCGATTATTTTTTCTATATAAGGAACAGACTCCTTTGGAAGATTTCCTTGTCCGAGGGCTTCCACCACAAGGCCGTCTGGTTTCGCATCTATAATAGCCTCTAAAAGGCCATTGTCCATACCCGCATATGCTTTCAGTAAAAATACACGATGATTAATTGCTTCCACACTATAACAATATCTTGAAGTAATCGTATGGTGAAAAACAATGGAATCTTTCGTAACAATTCCTAAAGGGCCAAATTGCGGGCTCTGAAAAGTTGCAACATTACTGGTTGATGTTTTCGTGACATTTCTTGCTGTATGTACTTCATCGTTCATCACAACTAATACACCCTTGTTCCTTGCTTGCTCATCCACAGCTACACGAACTGAACTAATTAAATTGTACAGTGCATCAGACCCAATCTCATTACTTGATCGCATAGCTCCTGTTAAAATAATCGGTTTATCAGTATGAACAATTAGATCAAGAAAGTATGCTGTCTCTTCCAACGTATCCGTACCATGTGTAACGACAATTCCTTCATAGTAAGGAAGCTCACGTTGAATTCGGTTGGCAAGCTGTAACATATGCCGTGGCTCTATATGCGGAGAGGGAAGGGAAAATTCAATCATTTCTTCTACATCCGCGTATTGATTAAAATAATAGGTTAACTCAGATAAAGGATGTTTGGTAACAGTCGTAACTTCTCCTGTTGTTTTATTTTCTGCCATTGAAATCGTACCGCCTGTATGTACAATAAGTATTTTCTTTTTCATAATCTTCTCCCTTACAAATGTTGTTTTCTTTATTCATTATTAGTGATAACATGAAAGTAGTAAAATAAGAAAGAGGTTGTTGGATGTTTGCTATTTTATCAGCCGGAATTGCACCGGCTTTTGCACTCATGTCTTTTTTTTATTTAAAAGACCGGTATTCAGAGCCCCTTCCGTTGCTGATACGTACATTCATCATAGGATGCCTGCTGGTATTTCCGATTATGTTCATCCAGTATGTTCTAACTACTGAAGGCTTAACAGGTAATCCTATTATTGAATCTTTTCTGTATACCTCGTTAACTGAAGAGTTTTTTAAGTGGTTTTTATTTATTTATACCATTTATCACCATTCTGAATTTGATGCCCATTATGATGGGATTGTTTATGCTGTAGCAATTAGTCTTGGTTTTGCTACAGTGGAAAATGTTCTGTATCTATTTACAAATGGAATTGAATATGCCTTTAGCAGGGCTATTTTTCCTGTATCCTCCCATGCGTTAATTGGTGTAATTATGGGTTATTATTTCGGAAAGGCTAAAACATCTGAACACAAGAAACGAAACATTACATTAGCTTTTATTATACCGTTTATTCTCCATGGAACCTATAATTATATTCTAAATATAGTACCGAGTAATTGGCTTCTATTCTTAATTCCCTTCATGATTATTTTATGGATAGTAGGGTTACGCAGAGTCAAGATTGCTAGTGAAGCTACCCCTCTTACTATGTTTCAAAAGAAGAAGCAAGGTGCTTAACATCCTTTGTCAGTTAATTGGCAAAGGATGTTTTTTTATTATTTGCCATTACGACAATTTTTGTTAGCTATCTTCCAATTATACGACCTACCTCTGTTGTTACTTTTCTAATTTAGTCTTCCAACAATAAATAGGTTTTGAGCGAAATGAAATCCCTTCATTCAGAGTGTATCGTGAATAAAATGCGAATTTCTCCAGAAAATAGGTTTATAACACTATGAAATAACCAGGAGGATACCATATGAAGTATAAACATTTCCTTTTCATCATTATGATACCTATTTTTTGCATTACCCTTCAAGCAACACATCCGGACAAAACCGTACATGCTTTTAGTTCCCAAGTCATTCAGCAAGGTGCAGTTGGAGATGACGTAATTGAATTGCAAGCTAGGTTACAATACCTAGGTTTTTATAATGGGAAGATTGATGGTGTCTTTGGTTGGGGAACATACTGGGCGTTAAGGAATTTCCAATATGAATTTGGTATGGAGATAGACGGTCTTGCAGGCCAAACTACCAAGGATAAACTGGTAAAAGCGAGCAACTATGATGAGCAATATGTGAAAGAACAAATCAATCAAGGGAATAAATTTACCCATTATGGTGGGACAGATAACCAGAAACAGACAGATCAAGGAGGAGGCAATCAAGAAAATGCAAATGAAGGCGGCACTACTGGGGGAGAAAGCACAGCGGTTAATGTACCTCAAGGTTATTCACAAAATGACATTCAATTAATGGCAAATGCCGTTTACGGGGAAGCGAGAGGAGAGCCTTACGTTGGTCAGGTAGCTGTTGCGGCTGTAATTTTAAACAGGGTTGAAAGTCCTACTTTTCCTAACAATGCTTCCGGTGTGATTTTTGAACCGAGAGCGTTTACTGCTGTGGCAGATGGACAAATTTGGCTTACGCCGAATGATACGGCAAAAGAGGCGGTCCTCGATGCAATTAATGGGTGGGATCCTACCGGAAATGCGCTATATTATTTTAATCCAGACACCGCAACATCCAGCTGGATTTGGACAAGACCTCAAATTAAGAAAATCGGAAAACATATATTCTGTAAATAGAAAGGTGTGTAAGCAATGATTAGGTGGATTATCATCGCAGTTTTGAGTGTTGGGGTTGCTGGAACTGCCTTTTGGGGCTACCAGGAGCATCAGGAGAAAAACGCAGTATTAATTCAAGCTGAAAATACGTATCAACGCTCATTTCATGAGCTCTCTTACCACGTTGATTTGCTCCACGATAAAATAGGAACAGCGCTAGCTATGAACTCAGAACAACGTCTTTCTCCACAAATGGTGGATATTTGGCGGTTAACTTCTGAGGCACTATCGAATGTCGGACAATTACCTTTAGGACTATTGCCATTTAATAAAACGGAGGAATTTTTGTCAAATATAGGGGATTTTACCTACCGTACAGCGGTACGAAATTTGGATGATGAACCCTTATCTGATGAAGAGACAAAGTCCTTTGAAGAATTATACGAGCAATCCGGTGATATAAAAGATGAATTACGTCAGGTGCAACATGTGGTCCTGGATAATAATTTACGTTGGATGGATGTTCAACTGGCTTTAGCAAATGAAGATGAACAAGTTGATAATACGATTGTAGATGGATTCCAAACAGTTGAGAAAACAGTAGAAGGTTACTCAGAAAGTAATGTAGATTCACCAATAGTTGGCACGTCCTCACAAGAACACTCATTTCAATCATTAAATGGTAAAAAAGTATCAGAGGAGCAAGTTCGAGAAAAGGCTAAAGATATTTTAGAGGTTAACGATGGTAGCAAATTGCATGTGACAAAGAGCGGAGAAGGGGCAGACGTTCCAACATATAGTGTTTCTTATAAAGATAACAAGAAGAGTGCTTACATGGATATGACAGAACAGGGCGGTCATCCAATAACGGTGTTAGTAAGAAGGCCAGTGAAGGAAAAGGAAATCAGTTTAAATGAAGGTATGGAAAGAGCAAAAGATTACCTATCGAAATACAAGTTTGAGGACATGGAAATTTTCCAAAGTAACCAATACGATAATATTGGCGTATATTCTTTTCTATACAATCAGGACGGCGTGAGGGTATACTCAGACGCCATGGAAATAAAGGTAGCATTAGACACAGGGGACATACTTGGCTTTACTGCTCGAAATTATCTAATGAACCATACTCAAAGGGATATCCCAGAACCTGAAATTACAGAAGATGAGGCAAAAAAAGCTGTTAATCAAAGTGTTGACATTCAGGAATCGTTTTTATCTGTTATCGATAACGATCTTGGGGAAGAGGTATTAACCTATGAATTTCTGGGTGTGATGGGCAATGAAACATATCGCATTTTTGTTAACGCGTCGGATGGAACAGAAGAAAAAGTAGAAAAATTAGATGGTGCAGAAGCCAATTTTGCAACGACAAGCTAAAGAGAGAGGCATCAGCCTTTCTCTTTTTATCGTTTTCTGTGATAATAGGTATATCGAATTAGTTTAGTTATTTTGACCAGTAAGGGAGGAATTATAAATGAAGATAGGGAGTGTACTTACCCTCGAATTAAAGAAAACTGGAATGAAAACGGAGTCGTATCGATGTAAAATCATTGAGAAGAGTGAGCATTATTTATTTATCGATTATCCAATAAATGAAAAATCTAAGAAGACATCTTTTCTTCCAAAAGGAACGGTGTTGAAGGCAACCTTTGTCGATGAAAAGCAGCATTTGTATGCGTTTAAAACTGAAATTGTTGCGAAAGTAAAACTAACAGTTCCAGGTCTGGCTATTAAACTCCCTGGTGATGACCTTAAGCGTATACAGAGGAGAGAGTTTGTCCGGGTTCCTGCAGCCGTAGATATTGCTATCCATTCTAAGAATAATGCTTTTCCCCCAATCGTGACAGTAACTTCAGATATCAGTGGTGGTGGCCTCTCCGCAATTTTACCACAAGGTATTAATTTGGACGAGCAAGGACCGCTTGATTTATGGCTAACTTTAGATATGCAATCAGGTGAATATTTCTATATTAATACAATGGCTGAACTTGTTTTTACAAATAAGGCTTCTACGTTACATACAGCTTCTCTTAAGTTTATCAATATCCAAAAAGAGGATCAGCATAAAATTGTTCGTTATTCTTTTGAAAAGCAGCGGGAAGCAAGAAAGAAAGAGTTATCTGTTTAGAGCGTTAAATGTCATGTTCGAATAGACCTTCATTTTGCGGATATGTTATGATTTATATAGAAAAAGGTAGAACTTGATTTTTTTCAGGTTAATATAATCAGCAACGAGTAGCCTATACATATAAACTTTACGGATACGATTGTTGATAGTGAATGTATGTGAGAGGAATGAGCTTTATAAATGAATAATGAAATGATAGCCATCGCGATTGATGGACCCGCAGCTGCTGGAAAGAGTACGGTAGCAAAGATTGTTGCCGAGAAACTCTCCTGTGTATATATTGATACAGGTGCGATGTATCGAGCAGTGACTTTAAAAGCAATAAATAAACAAGTAGATCTGCAAAATGAAGGGCAATTAGTTCGTTTATTAGCAAATACGACTATTAAGTTGAAGCAAAGTGCGGCTGGTCAACTGGTTTTGCTAGACACAGAAGATGTTACGGAGGCAATTCGCTCCCAGGAGGTTACAAATAATGTATCCTATGTAGCCATGCATCCAGAAATTCGCAGGGAAATGGTGGCTCGTCAGCAAGCGTTAGCTGCCCATACTAGTGTGGTTATGGATGGAAGGGATATTGGGACACATGTTTTGCCACAAGCAGAAGTTAAAATTTTTCTTATTGCTTCGGTAGAAGAACGAGCGAAAAGAAGATATGAGGAAAATAAACGAAAAGGGTACAAGGTTGATTTAGAAGAATTAAAGAAAGAGATTGAGCAACGAGACCTTATCGACTCGCAACGTGAAGCAGCACCGCTTATAAAAGCAGAAAATGCGATAGAAATTGATACAACATCTCTTTCAATTAACGAAGTAGCGGAGAAAATTTTATTTGAAGTATATAAAATAATGGAAAGACCTGTTAATTAACAGGGATATGTAATGCTATAAATTGTTTTGAATAATACGTAACGGGGAATTGATCTAATCAGATATAGTGAGTACACATTTATAACTTGGTTATAAATTGTAATATACACTAGTGTAATAAAATGATTAGAATCAGACAACATTACTTGACAAATAATTATAATTATTAGAAGTTATAGAAAAGGAACTTTCTATTTAATTCTAAATTTTATAAGATAGAGTTAAATGTTGTTACGTTCATTGTTTTTTTGATATGTACTTAGGAGGGCTAGGATATGACAGAACAAAGTAATGAATTACCAGAACTACAAGTAGGTACCACTATTACTGGTACTGTAATCAAAGTCGAAGAAAAGCAAGTACTTGTCGATATTGGTTACAAAACGGAAGGGATCGTTCCGATAGGTGAATTATCAAGCTTGCACATTGAGCAGGCAGGAGATGTAGTAAAAGAGGGTGACGAGGTCACATTAAAAGTAAAGAAAATAGACGATGATGAAGTTGTTCTTTCTAAAAAAGCAATTGATGCGGATAAAGCATGGGGAGAACTTGAAGAGAAATATAATAGCGGTGAAATTTTTGAAACAGAAGTAAAAGAGGTTGTTAAAGGTGGACTTGTGGTAGACGTTGGGGTAAGAGGGTTTATTCCTGCATCTTTGGTCGAAACCTACTTTGTAGAAGATTTCTCAGATTATAAAAATAAAACGTTAACGGTGAAAATCGCTGAGTTAGATAAAGAGCAAAATAGGGTTATCCTTTCTCACCGTGCAGTAGTCGAAGAAGAGGCAAAAGCAAAAAAAGGAGAATTACTTCAATCCTTAGAAGCTGGCCAAGTATTAGAAGGTACTGTTCAACGAATTACAAACTTCGGTGTTTTTGTAGATCTTGGTGGCGTGGACGGTCTTGTTCATATTTCACAATTAGCTCACAAACATGTTGAAAAAGCTTCTGATGTCGTGTCAGAAGGAGAAAAATTAACAGTAGAAGTGCTTTCAGTAGATATGGATAACGAACGCATCTCTCTTTCTCACAAGAATACGATCCCTGGTCCGTGGTCTAATATTGAACAAAGGCTTTCTACAGGAGATGCAGTAGAAGGTACCGTTCAGCGACTTGTAAACTTCGGTGCTTTTGTTGAAATTGAGCCAGGGGTAGAAGGTCTTGTGCATATTTCGCAAATTGCCAATAGACATATTGGTACACCTCAAGAAGTGCTTGAAGTCGGACAAAACGTAAAAGTTAAAATACTGGATGTTAATGAAAGTGAAGAACGTATTTCCTTAAGTATTAAAGAACTTGAACAAGAGCAAGAAGAAAAAGAGTATAAGCAGTACGAGAAAGATGACGAACAAACTGGTTTCCAATTAAGTGATTTTATTGGGGATAAATTAAATAAATATAAATAAGCCTTTTACATGAAAGGGCGTCTTCCGATACGGAGGGCGTCCTTTTAGTATTTAATAAAACAAATAGTTGTTATATTTCATATCAATTAAGCCAACCAATATAGGATATTTCGCCTCGCTAGACATGTTTAAGTTACCATTAATATTAGAGTTACCTCTAAAAAGCTCTCCTGTATATTTAATGATTAAAATAACCATAATGGTAAGGGCAGGTGAGGTACTGATGGTAAATACCGCATTATTTTATTGGGTCGGATGGATGCTTTGGATCATTTCTACTTTTTTTATGAAAAAAGGAAGACGAAGAGACTTTTTCACAATATGGATTTTAGGTGTAATAATTACTTCTAACACCACAATTCAAATTGGGAACCTTGTAATTGTTACTTCCATATTTTTGTTAATTTTTGGCTCTGTATTGTTGTTAATTCACTTAGAACGCCATATTAATTTAATCATATGTTCTTTTACCATAATGATAGGTTATTCCTCCATACTTTTTTGGGAAAAAGTAGCTCCAGTATGGCTTTTTTGGCCTAGAGAAATATTAATACCTGTTTTATTATGCTTTCTAACAATGCTACTTATTAGGGGGCTGGATAAGCAAATATGCGTCCTTTTATTAGGTGCGACCATAGGTGAATGCTTGTTTAGTCTATCTCTGTCTTCTTATGGGATAAACGGAGACACTGGAGAATTACCTTTTTTAGCAAACTTGATAGAAGCCATAGTAATTCTTTTATTTTTAGACATAATAGTTAGGAGAAAAACAAAAAAAGTAAAGGATTATCGTGTTTCTATTGATTTGGAGGTAGCAAAATGAATGAGTATACATACCCGATTATTTTCGGTGTCTTAATAGGGACGTTAGCCCGTGTCCTCATGTTACGAACAGATTATCGTCAATATCCGACATATCTACATGGTAAAGTAATTCATTTATCACTTGGGTTTATTGCAGCTGCATTAGGAGCGGTTGCTGTACCAGCTATTATGGAAATGGAATTTACAGCAGTAACCTTTTTAACAGTTGCGGCTACTCAATTTAGAGAAGTACGCAACATGGAACGAAACACATTAACCGAAGTAGATGAGTTTGAGCTGGTCCCCCGTGGGAATACATATATAGAGGGTATTGCAATCTCGTTTGAAAGTAGAAACTATCTTGTTATTATGACAGCATTTATTGGCACACTATTATATCTTGTTTTTAATGTTTATGTTGCCTTTGTAGGTGCTATCCTCAGTCTGATTTTAAGTAAAGGACTTATGAGTGGTTCCACCATTAAAGATATTGTGAACATCGAGAACCGTGAATTACATTTTGAAGGTGCAGGCCTTTATGTAGATAATATTTATATTATGAATATAGGACTACCAGAAAGGCAGAAGGAGATTCTTAAATATGGCATGGGTTTCATTCTTACACCCAAAAATATAAATATTATAACCACAATAGGAAATTTAGGTCAACGTCAAGCTATTTTGCATGATGTTTCCGTTTCGTTAGGGGTGGTAAGGGATTCCGGGACTCCCGCATTGACACCCCTAATTAAAAGAGATTTGGATGATGGACGTATTGGAATATTTATTCTTCCTCAAGTGCGAGATAAACAAAAAGCAATGGAAGTAATTGGTGCTGTACCAGTGCTAGAAAATGCTATCCGCATGCCATCTGAATCCAAATCGCATAGTAAGGAGAAAAGCTAAAAATGAAGATTGAAAAAGCAATTCTCGCAGTTATCACCACAAACAGATCCAAAATTGGCGGTGGTGCTCCTATCTTCTATTGTAACGATGCAGAAGAATCAGCAAAGGTAGCCGCGAACCTCGAAGCTATTACAGATGGTATCGCCCATGCACTTTCAGAAGAGATGTACATTATTGTAAAACATTAAAATAAATTGTTAATATGTGCTACTTTTGCTAGAATGAATTATTGTTAGGAAAATAAGATCGTATAGAGAGAGGATGTTCCTTTCATGAGGAAATCTGTTGTAGCAATTGTAGGAAGACCCAACGTAGGGAAATCTACAATATTTAATCGACTAGTCGGAGAGAGAATTTCAATTGTTGAAGATATACCTGGGGTGACACGTGACAGAATTTATGCAGAAGCCGAATGGCTCACTTCCAGATTTAATCTGATTGACACTGGTGGAATAGAGATCGGGGATGAACCATTGCTTGTCCAGATGAGACAGCAAGCTGAGATCGCTATAGACGAAGCTGATGTCATTATCTTTATGTTAAATGGCCGCGAAGGAATCACAGCAGCTGACGAAGAGGTGGCCAAGCTATTATTTAAATCAAACAAACCAGTTGTTTTAGGTATTAACAAAATTGATAACCCAGAAATGCGCCAGTCTATTTACGAATATTATTCATTAGGGTTTGGTGAGCCTTACCCAATTTCTGGTTCACATGGTTTAGGGTTGGGTGACATGCTTGATGCCGTTGTAGGGCATTTTCCGCAGCGTTCTGAGGACACACATGACGAAGAGACCATTTATTTTAGTTTAATTGGTCGTCCAAATGTGGGGAAATCTTCCCTAGTAAACGCCATGCTAAATGAAGAACGGGTAATCGTTAGTGAAATCGAAGGAACAACAAGAGATGCAATTGATACTACGTTACACCGGGAAGGTCAAGATTACGTAATTATTGATACAGCCGGTATGCGTAAAAGAGGGAAAGTATATGAAACCACAGAGAAATACAGTGTACTACGTGCACTGAAAGCCATTGAACGTTCTGATGTCGTCCTGGTGTTAATTGATGCTGAAACAGGTATTCGGGAACAGGATAAAAAAATTGCCGGCTATGCACATGAGGCAGGAAGAGCAATTGTTATTGTGGTAAACAAGTGGGATACCGTCGAATCAAATGAAAAAGCCATGAAGGATTTTGAGACGAAAGTACGGGCTCATTTTCAATACTTGGATTACGCACCGGTTGTATTTTTATCCGCAAAGACTAAAAAGCGATTACACACACTTTTACCGGCTGTGAAATTAGCAAGTGAGAACCATGCTAAACGTGTTCCAACCAATGTGTTAAATGATGTCATTATGGATGCAATTGCCATGAACCCAACACCTACCTTGAAAGGTAAAAGACTAAAAGTTCTTTATGCCACGCAAGTTGCTGTTAAACCACCAAGTTTTGTCGTGTTTGTAAATGATCCTGAATTAATGCACTTTTCCTATGAGCGATTTTTAGAAAACAAGATCAGGGATGCATTCGGTTTTGTCGGGACACCTATAAAGCTATTTGCAAGGAGAAGACAATAAGGAGGAACGACAGATGGAGAAAGTAGCAGTTATCGGAGCAGGAAGTTGGGGAACAGCGTTAAGTATCGTTTTAGCAGATAATGGCCACGATGTACGCTTATGGTCCCATAGAGTGGATCAGGCAGAAGCTATCAACACTACCCATCGAAACGAGAAATATTTAGATGTCAACATTCCAGATCAGATACAAGCCTATCATGATATGGCGGAGGCAGTAGAAGGTGTATCGGCTATTATACTGGTAGTACCTACTAAAGCTATACGTGAAGTATGTAAACAGCTTCAAGCTATATTAAAAGAAAAAGTAACGATTATTCATGCTTCCAAAGGGATTGAACCTGTAACATTGAAACGAGTCTCACAGCTGATTAGCGAGGAACTGGAGCAATACAGTGAAGAAGAGATCGTTGTATTATCAGGTCCGAGTCATGCAGAGGAAGTGGCATTAAGGCAGCCAACTACAGTTACAGTATCGTCTAAAAATGCAGCTAATGCTTTATTTGCCCAAGACCTGTTTATTAATGATGCATTTCGAGTTTATACGAGTCCTGATATACTTGGAATTGAGCTAGGTGGCGCGTTAAAAAACATCATTGCATTGGGAGCAGGAATTTCTGACGGATTAGGTTATGGAGATAATGCAAAAGCAGCCCTAATAACAAGAGGGTTAGCTGAGATCGCAAGACTCGGAACTTCTCTTGGTGCTAACCCGCTGAGTTTTCTTGGGTTGCCTGGAGTAGGTGATCTAATCGTAACCTGTACGAGTGTTCATAGTAGAAATTGGCGCGCAGGAAACTTATTAGGTAAAGGCTATAAATTAGATGATGTTCTTAAACAGATGGGGATGGCTGTAGAAGGTGTAAGAACGGTCAAGGCAGCCTATCAGTTTGCCAAGGAACAAAATGTGGAAATGCCTATTACAAAAGGAATCTATCAAATTCTCTTTGAAGAACAAGATCCTAAAAATGTGGTTGAACAACTAATGAGTAGAACGAAAAGAGAAGAAATGGACGACCTTGCCGTATTATTAAATGAGCGTTATACCCAATAACACGTATTATTTCTCCTTGCATATACTAAGTTGAGAACACATGCAAGGAGGAGAATAGGTGAATAATTTTCAAAAAGGTCTCTTTGATAAATTACAAAAGAATGCCAATATTAACCCTGATGATGTATTCAAGGTTGCGGATTCTGTAAAAAATGCAGATTTTTCTGATGAGCAAACGGTAAGAAAACTGGTTCGTCACTTAGCAAAATTAGCTAACAAACCAATTCCAAAGGAAAAGGAAGACAAAATTGTAGAGTCGATTACGAAGAACAACGTTCCAGCGGATATGCAATCATTGAACAAATTATTTAAAAAGTAACAGCTGTATAGGCAATTGAGGATACCGTAATGCTTCAAACTGCATACACTAAATCGCACAAGCATTCACAATAGAGCTGTAGTGGACGTTATTTAGTCATCCGGGATAAGGCTAGCCCTCTTTATCCCGGCTTTTTTTTAGCCTCTACAACCACCTCAATAGTGAGTCCTGTTCTTTATACAAGTTATCCTCTTTTATAAAAGTGTTTCAACTTTACCAGTTCGACTTATTATTCTGAAAAACGCAATTCTATGCCTTGTTTGATTACTGTATGGTATAATACGTGATGCATGAGTTTTTAGAGAACGCATACAGGAGTGAAGCTAATGTCTTTATCAATGCTTAAGATGTACATCTCTTTTGCGGGAATGCTGTTTTTATTTCTAGCAATTGGGTTCATTTTGTTAAGTCGTTATAAACTAAAAGGTGCCCTGGCAGTGATTGTTTCGATTCTTGCATACATATTTTTAATAATAGGCGCACTAATTATATTTTACATTGTACTAAGTGGACCAACGGCGTAGCATTTTGGGAGGGTTAAGATGAAGTATAAATACATACGTTTATTTCTTATGCTTTGTGTTCTTGCTGTGTTAAGCGGTTGCTTATACCCCCAGGGTGAACTTGCGAAAAACCAATCACCTAATGAAGCACAGCTAGAAATGGTTCAAAGCGCAGTAGATCAGTACAGAGAGATGAAGCAAGGATTGGTGCCAATTAAAACAAAGGATAATGATACCCCTATATTCCAAAAATACTTGGTGGACTTTTCTCTTCTCAAGGAGAATAACATGATTACCGAAATTCCAGGAACGGCCTATGAGAATGGTGGACTTTATCAATATACACTTATCACACCAGAAGAAAATCCTAAAGTAAAGCTAATTGACTTACGTATAACAGAGGAAATAAGAAGTGTGAATGTGAAACTGGATATATACCGAAACGAACACCTTTATCCACCTTTTAAAGAGGAGATTGGGGAAGGAATCTATACTATAGATTATGAAAAACTAGGACTAGATACTTCTCCCCATGTGGTTAGTCCGTACTCAAAAGAAAATCTTCCTATCATTATGGATGTGGAGGGTAATTTGTATGTGGATTACCGAATAGACCTTTTGAATGCATTAAAGGAGTACGAGCATAATTATCAAAATGGTGATGATATCCGCTACTTGCTCGCTGAGAACAGCCCGTTTGTTCCAGCATATTCCCTGCCATATACCATACATTCAGGAGAGCCAGTCTTTATGAATGACAAATAAATAGCATAAACATGCCCTTGTAACATATATTGTTGCAAGGGTTTCTTTGTATGCCGCCAGATAATTAGAATGAAGGGAATGAATAATAATTCTTTTACACATATTTAAGTCATATTTTGATAGGACAACATCATAGACTTGTAATGTCAATTAATCGCAGTCTGTACGTAATTAAATGCATGAAGGATCGGGAGGGGATCTTTTGGAAAGAGTTGATATTTTTAAAGATATTTCGAAACGGACGAATGGAGATATTTACCTCGGTATTGTAGGTGCTGTCCGAACAGGAAAGTCAACATTTATAAAAAAGTTTATGGAGCAGGTTGTACTTCCAAGTATCGAAGAAGAAACAGAACGAGCTCGAGCATTAGATGAGCTTCCACAAAGCGCAGCAGGGAAGACCATTATGACGACAGAACCTAAATTCATCCCAAATCAGGCTGTTTCTATTAATGTGGAAGAAGGGCTTAATGTTAATGTCAGACTGGTGGATTGTGTAGGCTATGCAGTAGAAGGAGCAAAAGGATTTGAAGACGAAAATGGCCCGCGAATGATCCATACTCCGTGGTATGAAGAGCCAATTCCGTTTCATGATGCAGCAGAAATCGGCACACGAAAAGTTATACAGGAGCATTCAACGATAGGTGTTGTAGTAACAACAGATGGATCTATCGGGGAAATTCCAAGAGGGGACTACATCGAAGCTGAAGCCAAAGTGGTAGAAGAATTAAAAGAAGTAGGAAAACCATTCATCATGGTTGTAAATTCTGTGAAACCAAGTAGTCAGGAAACAGAGCTGCTTAGACAAGAGTTAGCAGAAACATACGATATTCCTGTTCTCTCAATGAGTGTAGAATCGATGACAGAACACGATGTCTATAATGTTTTAAGAGAATCTCTATATGAATTCCCAGTACTTGAAGTTAATGTCAATCTACCAAGCTGGGTGATGGTCTTAGATGAAAAACATTGGCTGAGAAAAAATTACCAAGAGGCTATCCAAGAGACAGTGAAAAACATAAAGCGTTTGAGAGATGTTGATCAAATAGTTGGCGAATTTAGGGAATATGAATACATTGATAAGGCAAACTTAGCAGGCATGGAGATGGGTGAAGGGGTCGCAGAAATCGACTTACATGCCCCGGATTATTTGTATGATGACATTCTTAAAGAAATTGTTGGAGAAGAAATCCGTGGAAAAGACCATTTGCTCCAACTCATGCAGGATTTCGCACATGCAAAAAGGGAATTTGATCAGGTTTCTGGAGCACTGCAAATGGTTAAGCAAACCGGCTATGGTATTGCAGCACCTTCTCTTCAAGATATGATTCTGGATGAGCCAGAGATTATCCGTCAAGGTTCACGATTTGGCGTACGTCTTAAAGCAGTAGCCCCATCCATCCACATGATAAAGGTAGAGGTGGAATCCGAGTTTTCACCAATTATTGGTACAGAAAAACAAAGTGAAGAGCTTGTACGTTATCTCATGCAAGACTTCGAGGAAGATCCGCTATCTATTTGGGAGTCTGATATTTTTGGCAGATCGTTAAGCTCAATAGTCAGAGAAGGAATTCAAGCCAAAATTGCTCTAATGCCTGAAAATGCCAGATATAAATTAAAAGATACGTTGGAAAGAATTATTAATGAAGGATCTGGTGGATTAATCGCAATTATTCTTTAGCAGCTAAACTCTAGCTGCTTTTTTGTTTTAAAAAACGTACAAATATTTTTCTCCTCCCAATATCTTGCTTACGACAGAAGGATTTTTATGAACTATGTCGTATATATATAATAAGCTTAAATCAGAGTTTAGCCGCAAATCAGACAAGTTGACAAAAAGGAATTATTTGGTAAAAAATACCTTAGAAATTGGTTATTTTGCCCTTTTATCAAATAAAAACACAGAAATTCAGCGCTAATTGTTGAATTTTGCAGCGAACTCGGTTAATATAAGCCTTGTCATCAAAAGAAAGTGATGGCTTTAAGTATAAAAATAGGCAGATTGGTAAACAAATGATGATAGTTTCATTTTGTGATCTGATCTCGATTGAAACGTTCTGGGAGGAGGTGAATGTCATGAACAAAACAGACCTTATTAACGCTGTAGCAGAAAAAAGCGATCTTTCTAAAAAAGATGCAACTAAAGCAGTTGATGCAGTTTTTGAATCTGTCATGGATTCACTTAAAGACGGTGAGAAAGTACAACTTATCGGATTTGGTAACTTTGAGGTACGTGAGCGTTCTGCTCGTAAAGGGCGTAACCCACAAACTGGAGAAGAGATTGAAATCCCTGCAAGCAAAGTTCCTGCTTTCAAACCAGGAAAAGCCCTTAAAGATAGTGTAAAATAATTTACATAGGGCATAGGGAGAGGATACGCGCAGGCGTATCCTTTTTTCTTATTACATAGTAAATGAGTGCGGTTAGTTACGTGCTGCTCGCATCCAGAAGCTAGGTGAATCCTTTCTAAAAATAATAAAATATCTAGCTAGAGGTTCTTTTTCTCCCATGTTTACATAGACTGCTACATTTATAAGAAGAAGACATATTTATAAAATTTCCATCTACATAATTACTTCACGGTTATCTTTACTTTTGTTGTTTGACAATGTATTTAAGATGGTAGATGATTTAATGAGAGTGAAAAGGAGGAATAATTATGGACCATTCCACAGCAAAGTCAGATTTCTTTGTAATAAAAGCATTAGAAGATGGCGTGAATGTTATTGGGCTTACCAGAGGAACCGATACTAGATTTCACCATTCTGAAAAACTTGATAGAAACGAAGTAATGATTGCTCAGTTTACGGAACATACCTCAGCTGTTAAAGTTAGAGGCAAAGCAATCATACAGACAAGCCATGGAGAAATTGAGAATATATAGGAATGTTTGCATTTAGTGGATTGCTTGATTATCGATATCGCTTAACTTATGCTATAATAGCGAAAGCATTATTGAACTAAGGAAAGGGCTATGGTGATATTTTGATGACTGCAAGACTGGACAATTTCCATCTAGAAAAGCTAATCCGTGAAAAAATGAAACATGCTTACTTGTATACACATATCGAGGAGCCATTAATAGATCAAGCAAAGCTTATCCTGCTAACAACAATTTTAGAGGAAACGTCCTTGTCTAAAGCTCAAAAAGAAAATGTTATTATAACGGCAATGCTAATCCAAATAGCTCTAGATACTCATGATAAGGTTCCAAGTACTAATGAAATGAATGAAGATAAAGCAAATAAAGTTTCAGGGCAGTTAAACGTATTGGCTGGAGATTATTATAGCGGACTCTACTATTTACTACTGTCCGAGATGAAGGAAATTAGTCTTATACATACATTAGCAAGTGCCATCAAAGAAATTAATGAGAATAAAATGACATTATACTATAATGAGGCAGTGTCCTTTAAAGCACACCTTGGCATCTTAACTACGGTAGAATCCTTGCTTTCTACAAGTGTGGCAAATTATGTTGGCCTTGATCACTATAACCAAGTAAGCAGAGAATGGATTATAACCAATAAACTTTTGCATGAAAGACAGAATTACTTGCAACATGGCAAATCTTTTATAATAGAATCAGGAACACATTATACCGGTGACATAGGTGTAGCACTTTTTATTGTTGATAGTATTATCGAAAGAGGTCTTCATGAGCTTTCTCTTTTCTTGGAAAATAATCCAAAGAGGGAAACCATACTGGGATTAGCAATAAAAAAACTGCTACAAGAAAATAGTAAGCTAGTGGAAGAAGGATAATGATATGAAGCCAGAACAATCAAAAGAAGAACGCGTACATCATGTATTCGAGAAGATATACGGCAAATATGACAAAATGAACTCCATTATTTCCTTTCAACGTCATAAATCATGGCGTAAAGATGTAATGCGTCGGATGCACATTGAAAAAGGGGCCCATGTACTTGATGTCTGCTGCGGAACAGGCGACTGGGCAATCTCCTCTTCAAGTGCAGTGGGGCCAAATGGAAAAGTAGTAGGTCTGGACTTTAGCGAAAATATGTTGTCTATTGCTAAGAAAAAACAGAGTGAATTGCAATTACAACAATTAGAACTGATTCACGGCAATGCAATGGAGCTACCCTATGAGGATAATTCGTTTGATTACGTCACAATTGGTTTTGGCTTGAGAAATGTTCCAGATTATCAAACAGTGCTCAAAGAGATGTATAGGGTCGTGAAACCTGGTGGGAAGGTCGTATGCTTAGAAACATCACAGCCTACTTTAATTGGTTTTCGTCAGCTTTACTATCTATACTTCCGTTTTATCATGCCACTTCTCGGGAGGATGATGGCAAAGAGCTATAAGGAATATGCCTGGTTACACGAATCAGCAAAGGATTTTCCCAATAAGCAGAAGTTAAAAAGCATGTTTCTTCAGGCAGGTTTTTCACGAGTGGATGTGAAAAGCTATACCGGTGGTGTAGCTGCTATGCATATGGGATATAAATAAAGATTTTAAATGGACTACTAAATATATACTTTTTAAGTGAAGTAAAAGGTGACACACATGAAGCTAGCAAGAATTTATAGTTTTTTAAAAAAAGATTTGGACATTATTGAAGAATCTCTAAATAAGGTCTTTCAAACAGAGCATCCCATATTACATGATGCCTCTACTAAATTGTTAAGAGCAGGCGGGAAAAGGATTAGGCCTGTTTTTGTAATTCTTGCAGGCCAATTAGGTGATTATCATGCCGAACGTGTAAAAACAGTTGCCGTTTCCCTTGAACTCATACATATGGCCACATTGGTTCATGATGATGTGATTGATGATGCTTCTTTGAGAAGAGGGCAACCAACAATAAGAGAACTCTATGGTAATAGGGTTGCTATGTATACGGGTGATTACATATTAGCCAGAGCTCTAGAGGAAATTACCCAAATACAGGATCCTACTATTCATCAGCATCTATCTCGTACGATCGTGGAAGTATGTATTGGTGAAATTGAGCAAATTAAGGATAAATATAATTGGGACCAAGGACTTCGTGATTATTTACGACGTATAAAGCGAAAAACTGCTCTGCTTATTGCAACAAGCTGCCAACTAGGTGGGCTAGCTTCTGGGTTAACAGAGGCCGAGGCAAACAAGCTTTTCAAATACGGCTATAATATTGGGATGTCTTATCAAATAATTGATGATATTTTAGATTTCACTTCTACAGAAAAAGAGTTGGGTAAACCATCTGGAAGTGACCTTCTGCAAGGAAATATAACATTACCCATTTTATTTGCAATGCAGCGTGCGGATTTTTATCATCTTATTAATAAAGCCCAAAAAAATAATATACAATTAGATGAAAAACAACTTGGTGACATCTTACATGCTTTGAAAGCTACGGACGCTATAGAACGTTCTTATCAATTAAGTGAATTATATTTACAAAAAGCTTTACAAGCATTGGAGGATCTTCCAGAAGGTCGAGCCAAGCTCACATTACAAAATATCGCACGATACATTGGGAAAAGACGCTCTTAATCATCTATTGTTATTTTTCGAAAAATTTGATAGAATCTTTACGGTAGTCTATTAAATCGATACATAATAGAGGGGTGTAAGCATGGAGAAAACATTTTTAATGGTAAAACCCGATGGTGTGCAGCGCAATTTAATTGGCGAGATCGTAAATCGTTTTGAGAAGAAAGGGTTTAAACTTGTTGGAGCGAAACTAATGAAGGTTTCTGAAGATCTGGCAAAGAACCATTACGCTGAACACAAGGAACGACCATTTTTTGGGGAATTGGTCGATTTTATTACCTCTGGCCCAGTATTCGCAATGGTATGGGAAGGGGAAAAGGTAATCTCCACTGCAAGAGAAATGATGGGCAAGACAAATCCACTTGAGGCAGCTCCTGGAACAGTGCGTGGTGATTTTGGCATAACAGTTGGGAAAAATGTTATCCATGGCTCTGACTCACCAGAAAGTTCCGAGAGAGAAATTGGGTTATTCTTCAATGAAAGCGAAATCACTACTTACGACAAACAAGATAGTGCTTGGATTTATTAACTAAGCAGAAGTAAAAGCCTCCGTTTTTATGCGGAGGTTTTTCATATAAAAAGCGTAATTATATTTTCAGACTGATCTAACAAAAATTAACCGATATGGCATCTGAAAGAGGAATGAACATGATGGATGAATACATTGGATTTACGAAAAACATTAAAACAAAATTAGGTATTGATCTAAATTTGTATAAAGAAGCCCAAATGAAACGAAGACTCACCTCTTTGCGAAACAAGCGGGGCTTTACTACGTTTAAAACATATTTTGATGCGATGAATAAAGAGGAAGTATTATTAAATGAGTTTGTTGATCGTATTACCATAAACGTGTCCGAATTTTATCGAAATCCCAAACGCTGGTTTGTATTAGAGAGAGAGATAGTGCCTTTATTACTTCAAAACACAAATAAATTATCAATTTGGAGCGCTGCATGTTCTACTGGTGAAGAGCCATATAGTCTTGCGATCCTTTTAAATGAATATTTTCCAAAAATTGATTTTCAAATAATAGCAACAGATATTGACCAAAATGCATTGGAAAAAGCCAAGCAAGGTGTATACAGTGAGCAATCTCTTAAGGAGCTTCCTACACATTTAAAAACTAAATACTTTACGGAAAACCATGGTTTATACGCAATTAATTCTTCTTTAAAAGATAAAATAGTTTTTAAAAAACATAATTTATTAGCGGATAGCTACCCTAGAAACATGGATTTAATTGTTTGTCGGAACGTGTTAATTTACTTTACAGATCCGGCAAAAGAAATCATTTACCAAAATTTTAGTACAGCTCTAAAAAGCGGTGGAGTCTTATTCGTTGGAAGTACAGAACAGATTTTTAGTCCCGGTTCCTATCATTTAAGTCTAAAAGATACCTTTTTCTATGAAAAAGTGTAAGGTTCAAGAATGTTTTGGTTTATTTGCAGATTTTTAACCATAAGATTGGAAGATGTGTTATAGTAGTTAGAAAAATCTTAAAGGAGTATGTATATGCGCTATTTAACTGCAGGTGAATCTCACGGAAAACAACTTACTACCATTATTGAAAATGTTCCGGCTGGCATGCCTCTACAAAAAGAGAACATAAATGAATCCCTATTACGTAGACAAAAAGGCTATGGACGTGGGAAAAGAATGCAAATTGAAAAAGACCTAGTAGAAATTACGAGTGGTGTTAGACATGGCTATACACTTGGCTCCCCACTTTCTTTAGTAATACATAATGATGATTTTAAGCATTGGGTTGATATTATGGGCGACGATCCAATTGAAAAAGATACAAAAATAAGAAGAGTTATTACAAGACCACGACCAGGACATGCAGATTTAAATGGAGCATTGAAATATGGTCATCGAGATATTCGAAATGTATTGGAAAGGTCTTCTGCCAGGGAAACTGCTGCCAGAGTTGCTGCAGGTGCCGTAGCGAAAAAATTACTTAGAGAGTTAGGTATTGAAGTAGCTGCTTACGTTAGAGAAATAGCAGGGATAGAAGCTGAGGAGAAGCCTAGTTTAACAATTGAGGAAAAACAGAGCATTTCAGAGGACTCTCCTGTAAGAGTGCTTGATAAGGAAGTAGAGCAGTCTATGATGGATGCAATTGATCAAGCCAAAAAAGAAGGAGATTCTATTGGTGGAGTAGTTGAGGTCTATGTAGAAGGTATGCCTGCGGGAATAGGATCGTATGTCCATTATGATAGAAAATTAGATAGTAGGATAGCGGGTGCAGTTGTTAGCATTAACGCCTTTAAAGGTGTCGAATTCGGACTTGGCTTTGAAGCAGCTCGCCTTAATGGAAGTAAAGTACATGACGAAATAGCATGGGATGAAGAACAAGGTTACTATCGTAAAACGAATCGCCTTGGTGGATTTGAAGGTGGAATGACGACTGGAATGCCACTTGTCGTTAAAGGTGTAATGAAGCCAATCCCGACACTTATGAAAAAGCCATTACAAAGTGTTGATATTGATTCAAAGGAACCTTTTAAAGCAACTGTGGAACGTTCTGACGCTTGCGCAGTGCCTGCAGCAGCTGTCGTAATGGAACATGTAGTAGCATTTGAACTAGCCAACGCGATAACAGAACAATTTACCAGCGATCAGTTCTCCCAATTGAAGAAAGCAGTGGAGGAATACAGAGAAGAAATCAGGTGCTTTTAATGGAGGAAATCCATATAAAATCAAGCTCACATGATTATATCGTTACAATGGGCGAAGGGATACGCTCTACACTTAAAGCATTTTTAAAGAAAGAATATTCCTCTATCTTTATTGTTACGGATGATACAGTAGGGAAGTTATACTTAAAAGATGTATTAGGTGGATTGGAAGAAGAAAAGAACGTTTTTTATACAGAAGTTCATGCAGGAGAACAATCGAAAGACTTTGAAACCTTTCATCGTTTACACACCACAGCTTTAGAAAACGGATTGGACAGAAATTCTTTAGTGGTAGCTCTAGGTGGAGGGGTAGTAGGAGATTTGGCTGGTTTTGTGGCAGCTACTTTTATGCGAGGAATTGATTATGTACAAGTGCCAACCACAATATTAGCACATGATAGCAGTGTTGGAGGAAAGGTTGCCATCAATCATGCGTTTGGCAAAAATCTTATTGGCAGCTTTTATCCTCCAGTAGCTGTTATTTATGATACGGAAACACTGGCAACTTTACCTGGCAAAGAAATTCGTTCCGGGTACGCAGAGCTTATCAAAGAAGCTTTAATCACAGATGAGGCTTCTGTAACAAGTGTCTTAGATGCCGATTTGAATAAACTTTCCTCCAATCAGCTGAGGATGCACATAAAAGCAGGTATTGCCACCAAAGCTTCTATTGTCCAGCAAGATGAGAGGGAAGCTGGTGTACGGAAATTTTTGAATCTTGGGCATACACTTGGTCATGCTATTGAGTCCAATTATGGATACGGGAAACTTACACATGGAGAGGCTGTAGCCATTGGTACATTGTTTGCCTTGCATGTTAGTGAGGATATCTTTAACAATGAACTTCCTTTTAATGATGTATACAATTGGTTACAAGCTAATAGGTACCCCCTCGATTCTAGCATACTAGTAGAAACAGATGCCCTTATTAATAAAATGAAAGCAGACAAAAAGACGGTTGACACGAACATACAAATGGTATTACTACAAAATATCGGCAAACCCATCAATCGAACAATCTCCGATGAGGAATTAAAAAATTATTTACTTTCATTTTCTAAAAGGCTGGTGAACTCATGACACGTGGAATAAGGGGAGCAACTACCGTAGAACAAAATGAAGCAGATGTAATGATTGAGGAAACTCGTAAACTTATAGAAGAGATGGTTAGAAACAATAAAATAACCCCAGAAGATATCTCTCATGTATTTATTTCAGTTACGCGAGATCTAAATGCAGCTTTTCCAGCTAAAGCTCTTCGACAGATACCTGGATATACATACGTACCTGTTATGTGCATGTCAGAAATAGACGTTCCTGGTAGTCTGCCTAATTGCATTCGCATTATGATGGTTGTCAATACAGACACTGAACAATCTTCCATCCATCATATTTTCCATAATGAAGCAATAAAGCTTCGACCAGATTTAACAGCGAAAGGCGGTTCGTGAGTTTATGCAGGGAAAAAAAATACTAGATACGTTAACTCCATACCAACAAGGAAAGCAAATGAAAGAGATTAAAGAAGCTTACGGCTTAGAAAAAATCGTCAAGCTTTCTTCGAATGAAAACCCGTATGGCTTCTCGCCTTCTGTAAAAGCTTATTTTAAAGAGAACCCCTTTGATTTTCATATTTACCCAGATGGCTATACGGCAGAGCTTCGGACAGCTGTCGCTGAAAAATATAAGGTGACTGAAAATCAGATTATTTTTGGAAGTGGATCTGAAGAAATTGTACAAATGATCAGTAGAGCCTTTCTTTACCCTGGTGTTAACGTCGTAATGCCTACACCTTCTTTTCCGCAATATAAACATAATGCATTAATTGAAGGTGCGGAGATAAAGGAAATCCCAACCGTGGACGGGTATCATGATCTGCAAAAGATGCTTTGGGCAATTGATGAGAACACAACCGTGATGTGGCTTTGCTCACCAAATAATCCCACTGGTAGTGTCATACCAAAAGAACAATTATACGATTTCTTGGATAAATGTCCTGAACACGTAGTGATAGCTCTTGACGAAGCTTACTATGAATATATGGAGAAAGAGGAAGACCCTGAAGCAATCAAGTTTCTTTCCCGTTATCCTAATGTAATTATTTTACGAACTTTCTCCAAAGCATATGGTCTAGCGGGGTTACGGGTCGGCTATGGAATTGCTAATCCTGAGCTGATTCGGAAGCTGGATGTCATTCGTGGCCCATTTAATACAACATCTGTCGCCCAAAAAGCTGCACTTTTGGCGATGAAAGATCAGACGTTTATTAAGGAAACTTATTCCGCAAACCTTGCTGTTAGGAAATCGTTCGAAGCATTTCTTGATGACTTGGGCTGGGACTACCTTCCTTCACAAACCAATTTTTTACTTGTTTCTACCCCTGTGAGTGGGATGGATGTATTCCAACACTTAATTGAGAGAGGATTTATCGTACGTCCTGGAGAACTATTAGGTTGTCCAAATACAATTAGAATGACGGTTGGTATGGAAGAAGATATGACGTCCTTAAAACAAATTTTGAAGAACTATCATGAACAATTAACGAAGGGGCTATCCGTGTGAAAAAAGTTATCGTAATCGCAGGACTTGGTCTAATTGGTGGATCGATTGCTAAAAGCGTGGTTCGCCAAAACGATCATTATGTAATAGGATACGACACAGACGAAGAAACATTGCAATTTGCCCTAGAAATGGGAATGATCCATGAGGCTACCAATCATTTAATGGAAGTAGCAAAAAGAGCAGATTATATTATACTAGCAGCCCCGATCACCCAAACCATAAATTTAATGAACCAGCTTGATAAAGTATCTTTCGAGAAGGATGTTATCGTATCAGATGTATCTTCCGTAAAAAGGCCAATAATGGAAGCTGCTTCTAGTTTAAATAACCCGCATGTATACTTTATTGGTGGCCATCCTATGGCAGGTTCTCATAAAAAAGGGGTACAGGCAGCAAAAGCCCATTTGTTTGAAAATGCTATCTATGTCCTTGTGGCAAGTGAACCAAACCAAGAAAGCTATGTTAAACGTTTGAAGGAAATACTTATTTCAACCAATTGTAAGTTTCTCGAATTAAATGCACAAGAGCATGACGAAATGACGGGAGTTGTGTCCCATTTTCCCCATCTCATCGCTTCCTCACTTGTTCATCAGGCGAGGAAATGGGAAGAAGCCCATCAATATTTGCCAAATCTTGCTGCTGGGGGGTTTCGAGATATTACGCGAATTGCCTCTAGCAATCCAGTACTTTGGCAGGATATTTTCCATCATAACCGAGAAAAAATGGTTCAATTACTGGATGAATGGATAACCGAAATGACCTATTTAAAGCAACTTGTTGAAAATAAAGATAAGCAGGCGATGACCTCCTATCTAGAAGATGCCAAAGATTATCGGGACGGTCTCGGCAGTATGACACGAGGAGTAATTCCATCCTTCTATGATCTATACGTTGATATTCGTGACCAAACAGGAGCGATCGCCAAGGTAACCCAACTTTTAGCAGAAAACTCGATAAGTATTAATAACATTCAAATATTGGAAATAAGGGAAGGGATAACTGGGGCATTACGCTTATCTTTTTCTTCGCAATCCTTCTTAAACAATGCCAGTAAGTTATTAACCGAGCAAGGTTATGAAACAATGGTAGAAAAATAATTTAATAAACAGGGAGGGTTACCCAATGGAGAAACGATTAAAACCAGCCGATCATTCGTTACATGGTGAAATAGATGTCCCTGGAGATAAATCTATTTCCCATCGTGCCGTTATGTTCGGAGCAATGGCACAGGGTGTAACGCGTGTTCGTCATTTTCTCGATGGAGAGGACTGTATGCGAACTGTTAAAGCTTTTCAATCTTTGGGTGTTTCCATTGATAAGAATGGGGATGAATTGCATATAGATGGAAAGGGAATCTTAGCTCTAAAAGAACCAGCTGAGAAGCTCTACTTTGGAAATTCTGGTACGACTGCCAGATTAATGTTAGGCGTGCTATCCGGCTTACCTTTCACAACTCACGCATATGGCGATCCCTCCTTAACGAAAAGACCTATGGATCGAGTCATGAAGCCTTTAAAACAAATGGGGGCTAGGGTAGAAGGCATAGATTCTGGAGAATATTTACCTTTATCTATCATTGGTCAGCCATTAAAAGCTATCGATTATACGCTCCCAGTCAAAAGTGCTCAGGTTAAATCTGCGGTACTGCTTGCGGGATTACATGCTGAGGGGAAAACAACTGTCACGGAGTCTAGCTTAACACGTAATCACACCGAGACAATGCTTAAAGCCTTCGGTGCTTCCATCGAAAGTAATGGACTCACAACTACTATCACAAGTGAAAAAAGTTTAATTGCTACAGATGTTCATGTGCCTGGCGATATATCCTCTGCTGCTTTCTTTTTAGTTGCTGCTGCAATTGTCCCTGGAAGTAAATTGACTTTACGACGAGTGGGGCTTAATGATACCCGTACAGGAATACTTGATGTCCTGCAAAAAATGGGTGTCTATATAACGATAGAAAATGAAAAGGAGATTGGTGGAGAGCGCTTTGGGGATCTTACGGTTGAGGCTGGAAAGCTTACAAGTGTTATCATAGAAGGGGATATTATTCCGCGACTTATTGACGAAATTCCCATACTTGCTTTATTAGCAACCCAAGCTGAAGGTACAACCATTATAAGAGATGCTGAAGAGTTACGTGTTAAAGAGACAGACCGGATTTCCGCTGTAACTACAGTATTAAACGGATTTGGAGCATCCATTGAAGCTACAGAGGATGGAATGGTTATCCATGGAAAAACATCCTTACGAGGTGGAAAAGCAGCTTCCTATCATGACCATCGGATTGCAATGATGAGTGCAATTGCTTCATTAATTACCGAAAAGGATGTTATTATAGATGATATATCCTCAATCGCCATATCTTATCCAAGCTTTTTTGAGGATTTAAACCGTATAAAATAACAATTTAGTGTTTTATCAGAATCACCTATGTTTTGATTAATAAAGAATCTGCTTATAGCGGATTCTTTTGTATTAGAGCAATATGTTTGCCTATAATGATAAGGTACGGAAAGAAAGGATGCTAAAGTAGATGGAAACTATTATGGAAGCTGTCCGTTTGATGGAGGCTAAACAATCCGAAAAAGCGATACAGCTTTTAGAAGGGTATTTGCCCTCAGCTGACCATGAAGAAAAGTACACGATAGCCGAACTTTATATTCAGTGGGGATTTCTTCAGGAGGCAGCCGTAATTTTAGAAGAACTACTCCACTTATTTCCACAAGAAAGTGAGCTAAAGATATCATTAGCTGATATTTATATAGAATTGGAAAAAGATGAAGATGCTATTGAGTTATTGAATGAAGTAGACGAAGAAGATGAGGCTTATGTTCAGGTATTAATCCAGCTTGCTGATCTTTATCAAGCACAAGGTCTGTTTGAAGTGGCGGAGCAAAAACTATTAAACGCCAAGCAAGTAGCTCCAAATGAACCCATTATTGATTTTGCTCTCGCGGAGCTTCTATTCTCTATTGGGGAGTATCGGGGAGCAACAAATTACTATGATAAAGTGGCGAGTATGGAGATTAAAGAAATCGCAAACGTTTCAATAAATGATCGACGCGCTGAATCATTAGCTGCTTCAGGTGAATACGAAAAGGCATTAGAAATTTATCAGGATCAAGAAATGGAAAACTCTGATTCCCTTTTTAAATACGGATTTACTGCAAATCAAGCTGATCGTAAAGACATTGCAATAAAAGCATGGGAGAGAGTAGTTGAAACAGATCCCTACTACCATACGGTTTATCATAAGCTTGCCGGGGTTTATGAAGAAGAAGGACTAGAACAGGAAGCTTATGAGACTGCTAAAAATGGGTTAAAGTATGATGAGTTCAATAAAGAACTTTATTTTATGGCTGGTCAATTAGCACACAAACTTAATAAAAATGAGGAAAGCGAAAAGTGGATGCGCGAAGCCGTGGCAATAGACCCAGACTATAAGGAAGGAGTCCTATTTTTAATTGAACTCTTAAAAAATAACGAGAATTTTAAAGGGATTATTGAGCTTGTTGGCGAAATAAAGAGTACAGGAGCTAACGATCCACTATACGAATGGGAACTTGCCAGAGCTTATAATGAACTAGAATTATATAAAGATGCATTAAACCATTATAAGGAAGCATATAATAGCCTTAATCAAGATAGTGACTTTTTGAAGGAATACGGTTATTTTCTTACAGAAGAAGGGAGGATTCAAGAAGCCATAACTGTGTTGGATGCTTATATGGCCCAGCAACCATTGGATGATGACGTGGAAGGATTTTTAAGTCGTTTAAAACAAGCCAGTAATGATGTGTAATACATGTTAAGAACAGATAATTAAAGGGGGACTGAAATAGATGCAAACTCCGATTTCCATACAAGATAAAAAAGGATTTCTTCAGTGGTTTCTTAATCATTATCAACTGAAAAAAAGAGAAAGTGTATGGATCTTAAATTATTTGGTCAACCATGACGAAATCCTGGCAAATGTTCATTTTGTTCGAGAAGCAAAATTTTGCCCTCGAGGGATTATCATGACCAGCCACTGTTCCGAAGAGACACCGTTTCGATTCTATAAAAATCAATTGGTGACCACAGATGCTGAAAAATCGTTCCATGACATCCGGCTTAATCATAATGAACCTTTATATTTACAGTTAAATTTCAAAAAATCCTACCAAAACGCAGCATATGTAGCTGTATTAGAAGAAAATCCATATATTCCTGATGAATACTTTATAACCGAAAAAGACCAGCAACTTGCAGAGGAACTTCTGGAAAGATCCATTTACACTTTCAAACGAAACTACTTAATAAAAGAAATTGACATCGCACTAGATAAGATGGACCAAGAAAGATTTCTTACGCTTTCGGACGAATTAAAGGAATTAGAAGACTCGTTTTCCCAAAATCAACCTTTGCAGGAGCAATAGGTTGATTTTTTTTAATCTAATAAGATAAGATTTATGTATTGTAAGAAGTAAGATACCTTGACAGGCTATCATTTTTATTTGGCTAAATTCAGGAGAGGATGAGGGAGAACAATGAAGTGGAAAAAAAGCGATATGGAACAATATATGGAGGCAAAAGAATATATTGATAGTGTATTAATCCCGCTTGTGCCTTTTCAACTATCAAATGATAATACATTGGGGTCCAGTACGTTTCAAGGGGAAGTTATCCATATTCTTGCAAATGAAATAGAGAAAGAGTTAACAGGGAGGGTATTGCTTGCACCAACCTTACATTACCTGAAAAACAGTAACAAAGATAAGGAAATAGACCGTCTTAACCAGTGGGTGCAGGATGCCAAAGAACAGCCTTTTGAGCACATTTTCTTCCTTACCTTTGATGCAACTTGGAAAAAATCAGAGAAGGAAATGGATGGGACACTTCTTTGGTTACCTGGAAGTAAATCTGGTAATCTGCAGTCAGCAGAAATGCGATCTGTCATAAAAGACCAGGTCGAACAGTTAGGGGAATTGATTCGTTCCTATTGGGTATAATAAAAATGTATGCATTTACATTTTAATCAGATAATTTTTTTATTAGGCTGAATATTTATTGACCGGACAAGCAGTTTACGCTATCATGGTAATGTCCTAGTAATATAATAATTAACGAATAATTGACCCGTGATTATTGGAAAGAGGGGGGAAACAGATGAGTGAAAAAAAGCAACAAGTATCCCGTAGACAGTTTTTAAATTATACGCTTACAGGCGTTGGTGGATTTATGGCTGCTGGTATGCTTATGCCAATGGTACGTATGGCTGTTGATCCAGTCCTTAAAGAGTCTGAACATGGTGGGTTGACCAATGTTAGTCTTGCTGTTGAGGATATTACCACAGAGCCTCAACGGATTGATTGGAAAATTGAACAAGTCGATGGTTGGTACGAATCTGAGGTTAGCAGATCTGCGTGGGTATTTAGGGATGAAAATGATGAAATTCAAGCTTTTTCCCCGATATGTAAGCATCTGGGATGTGTCGTATCCTGGGAAGGGAATGAATCCTATCCAAATGAGTTCTTTTGTCCCTGCCATAATGGACGCTACTATAAGAACGGTGAGAATGTACCAGGGACACCACCATTAGCGCCATTAGATGTTTACGAACATGAAGTTAGAGATGGTATGTTATTCCTTGGTGATGCAATTCCTAAAGGGGAGGCGTAATGATTTATGCTACAAAAAATTTATGATTGGATCGACGATCGTATAGATATTACGCCAATTTGGCGAGATATCGCAGATCACGAGGTTCCTGAACATGTTAACCCTGCCCATCATTTCTCTGCGTTTGTATACTGTTTTGGCGGTCTCACATTCTTTGTGGTCGTGATTCAGATATTATCTGGAATGTTTCTAACAATGTACTATGTTCCTGATATCGAGAATGCTTGGAAATCCGTCTACTACTTGCAAACAGAGGTAGCGCATGGACAAATTGTCAGGGGGATGCACCATTGGGGAGCTAGTGTTGTAATTGTCATGTTACTTCTACATACATTGCGGGTATTTTTCCAAGGTGCTTATAAAAAACCGCGTGAGCTTAACTGGATTGTCGGCGTATTAATTTTCTTTATCATGCTCGGCCTTGGTTTCACAGGCTATCTGCTACCTTGGGATAATAAAGCATACTTTGCAACCCAGGTTGGTTTAGAAATTGCGGAACAGGTACCGTTTATTGGAACGCAGTTGAAAACATTGCTGGCTGGTGATCCATCGATTGTTGGTGCACAAACATTAACACGATTCTTTGCTATTCATGTGTTCTTCTTGCCAGCAGCACTATTTGGTTTACTTGCAGCACACTTTATTCTAATAAGAAGACAGGGCATTTCAGGACCATTATAAAAAGGAGGGGAAAGCTGTGCATAAGGGAAAAGGCATGAAATTTGTAGGTGACTCTCGTATTTCCGCAGAGAGGAAGCCTAATGTACCTAAAGATTATTCTGAATATCCCGGAAGAACAGAAGCTTTTTGGCCTAACTTTTTATTAAAAGAGTGGTTGGTAGGCGCTGTCTTCCTTGCTGGATTTTTAACATTGACCCTGGCTCACCCATCACCACTTGAGGGTGTGGCTGATCCTACAAATGCGGCATATATTCCACTACCGGATTGGTACTTCTTGTTTTTGTATGAGCTACTTAAATATGAATTTGCCAGTGGTGATTGGACCATTATGGGTATCCTAGTTTTACCTGGTCTAGCATTTGGTGGACTATTACTAGCTCCATTTCTTGATAATGGCCCTGGAAGAAGGCCACATCAGCGACCAGTTGCAGTTGGTATGATGCTTCTTGGCTTAGCATCTGTAATTTGGTTAACTTATGAGTCTGCAGCACATGTTGATTGGGAACAACGTGCGGAAGCAAACAAGCCGATACCAGCTTCTGATGTACAAATTGATACAGAAGATCCAGGCTATGCGATTTATGAAAATAATTGCTTGCAGTGTCATGGTGAAGATCTACAAGGTGGTGCAGCTGCTCCTGGGCTTATCGGAACAGAATACTCAGCTGAAGAAATTGCTACCATTGCAGTGGAAGGGGTTGGCTCTATGCCACCTGAACAGTTTCAAGGAAATGATGAGGAACTTCAGCAGCTTGTAGACTTTATTGTTTCGGTAAATGAACAAGCTGAATAATCTTTTTTAACTTAAACACCTTTGCCATAGAAATTTATTGGTGAAGGTGTTTTTTTATCTATATCACCTTAAAGTGTAAAGGAGAAACAATGGTTAACTACATATTACGAGATAAACGCTTCTTAATTTTATTATTTGTTATTAATTTATTTGGTACGATATATGGGTATATGTGGTACGGGAGCCAGCTTGCCATTACTCCTGAAATCTTTCTTATCTTTGTACCGGATAGCCCTACAGCCAGCTTATTCTTCACGGTGTTTCTACTATTTTTTATCTTTGGAAAAAACGTACCATATATAGAAGCTCTTGGGATTATAACACTTTTTAAATATGGTGTTTGGGCGGTGGTCATGAATATTCTCACCCTTATAGTTGATGGATCTCTTTCCCCAGCTGGATATATGCTGATGCTCTCTCATGGCGCGATGGCTTTACAGGGGTTGCTCTATGCTCCATATTATAAACTGAAGCTTCGCCATATTGTTGTAGCTGCTATATGGACGTTACATAATGATGTTATTGACTATGTATTTGAAATGATGCCGATTTATTCATCCTTGTCCAATTATATGAATGAAATTGGATATTTCACATTTTGGCTAAGTATTCTTTCCATATTAATCGCTTATAAATTTACAATAACTAAAAATAAGTCCATTAACGCTTGAGTAGTTGTTATATATTGATCCGCTGAACCATATAGTAATTGTAGATATATGTGTGAGGTGATCTCTATGGCTAAGAAAGGAATTTGCTGGTTTTTACTTCTCCTCATAGGGATTAAAATAACACTACTGACTACATCCCTGCATGTAATGGCTTATTCATCAGCTGTAGAAGCCCAGCAAACAGCAGATTCAACTAATTATTCCCTGTTATTTTGGACAATTGGTATAGTGGGTGGCTGTATTGCAATTACATTAACTTATGTAAGTTGGAGAAAATATAAAGGGGAAGAAAGAAAAAAGGACCAAGACAAGATGATTGACTAATTGCGCATTTTTGACTAAAATTGACCATAAGGAATTCACTTTTAAAAACATGGAGGAATGTAAAGATGTTTGGTGGGTTAGGTGGGTATCTAATATACATTGCGCTCATTATGATTATCCCATTGTGGGCACAATCTAAAGTTAAAAGTACGTATAAAAAATACTCAAATAAAGCAACTTCATCCAGTATGACAGGTGCACAAGTTGCGCGAAAAATTTTAGATGATAACGGCTTATATAATGTCTCTATCCAGGAAACGAAAGGGATGCTATCCGATCATTATGATCCAAGAAAGAAAGTAGTACGTTTATCATCCGGAAACTTCCATAGTCCGTCTATGGCTGCTTCAGCAGTAGCAGCCCATGAGGTTGGACATGCTATTCAAGATGACCAGGGATATGCCTTTTTGAAATTCAGAAGTGCACTTGCACCTGTAGCTAGTTTAGGATCAAATATGTCGTTCTTCTTAATCCTTATCGGGTTTTTTACTGGTATAATGGAACTGTTCCTATTTGGGATAATTTTCATGTCGGCCGCTGTATTATTTCAGTTAATTACACTACCAGTTGAATTTGATGCTTCCAACCGTGCAATGGGGCAGCTAGTCTCTACTGGGATCATTCGTAATAATGAGGAACGTGAGACTAAGAAAGTGTTAAATGCTGCCGCAATGACCTATGTAGCTGCAGCACTTGTAGCTGTTGCGGAATTACTACGTTTCATCCTTATGTACGCCGCATCCAGAGAATAATATTTCACAATTGGCCATCTAATGATAAAGCAACCGAGCGAATCTCGTAAGTTCTACCTTACTAACCGCTCGGTTGCTTTTTAATTACTTGAATTTAGTTGTCATATAAAGGATTTTTATTTTCGTCTAATGTAAATCCTTCCCCTAATACGTCATGCACAGTACTAACCGCTACAAAGGCGTGAGGATCAACAGAATTAATTATACTCTTTAGCCGAACAATTTCATTTCTAGCCACTACGCAATAAAGTACATCTCTTTTCTCACCAGAGAAACTACCGCGCCCATCGAGAACTGTTACCCCGCGATCCATTTCTTTTAAGATCTTCTTCGCTATTTCTTCACTATGTGCGGAAATAATGGTTGTCCCTTTTGCAGAATAAGCACCTTCTTGAATAAAGTCGATTACCCGAGCACCAACATATACAGCAACAAGTGTGTACATCCCTTCCACTAAATCTAAAATAGCAAATACGGAAGTGGTGATGACCACAAAGTCAAAGAGAAACATTGTCCTTCCCATACTCCAGCCAGCATATTTATTTACAAGCCTTGCTATGATATCTACTCCACCTGTAGTACCGCCAAACCGGAATATAATACCTAACCCTACTCCGATAAATACACCGGCAAATAAAGCGACAAGTGTCATATCATTTTGGAGGCCAATTTGAAATTGATATGTTTGGAATATACTTAGAAAAGCAGACACTGCAAACGTACCAATAATTGTATAAAGAAATGTGGTACGCCCAAGAAATTTCCAACCTATTAAGAATAGGGGGATGTTTAGTATTATATTTGTTATCGCTGGATCCCAACCCCATAGAAAGTAGAGAAGAAGCGTTATCCCCGTAAATCCTCCTTCTCCGAGGTTATTTTGCATATTAAAATGAACGATACCAAATGAAAAGATTGCAGAACCTAATAAGATAAACAGAATATTTTTTAGTTTTAACCCTAAAAACATATGCCAATTATACCTCCTTACATATAGTTGCACTTCTATCATCTGACTCAATAAAGGTATGTCAGAATAAAAAGTTTGTCAAATTACAGCCTATTAGCTAACATATGAGATAAGATAAAAGGTAAAGGAGTTTTTATCATTACTACTCATGACTATACCACAAAAGAAATGCAAAAACGTGTTGATGATTATATTTCCCAATTCAAGGAAGGATATTTCTCACCATTGAGTCTTATGGCTCGCTTGTCCGAAGAGGTTGGTGAGCTAGCACGTGAAGTGAATCATTATTATGGGGAAAAACCTAAAAAGAAAACAGAAGAAACAAAAACAGTGGAGGATGAATTAGGTGATATATTATTTGTGCTCTCCTGTTTCGCTAATTCATTGGACATTGACTTGTCAGAAGCGTTTAATACCTCCCTTACAAAAATAGAAACAAGAGACAAAGATCGCTGGACAAAAAACTGAGCAGCTAAGATTTAATCAAAAGGAGGAACAAAACATTGAAAAGAATAATTATCGCTGGTCCCCGTGGGAAGATGGGCTCAGAGGCAATAAAACTTGTACAATCACAAGAAGATATGCACCTGGTCGCGTGTATTGATCGTAGAAATAATGGAAGAACACTTCAAGATGTAGAAGGGTTGCCTAATTTAGAGGTCCCAATTTTTGAAGATGCAGTAGAATGCTTTTCAGAAATTGAAGCAGACATTCTAATCGAATTAACCGTACCTGAGCAAGGCTACAAACATACAAAAGCAGCGATGGAACACGGGATTCGTCCTGTTGTTGGAACTACTGGCTTTACAGAGGAACAGCTCGATGAATTAAGATGGCTAGCTAGTGAGAGAAAGATCGGTTGTATTATCGCACCAAACTTCGCAATTGGCGCTGTTTTAATGATGAAGTTTTCCCAAATAGCAGCACAGTATTTCCCAGACGTTGATATTATTGAAAAGCATCACGATAACAAGTTAGATGCTCCTTCAGGCACAGCAGTTAAGACCGCTGAGATGATTAAAGCGTCAAGAGAGTATAAAGAGCAAGGACATGCGAAAGAAAAAGAGATCTATCCTGGAGCAAGAGGTGCCGATTATGACGGGATGCGCATCCATAGCGTGCGCTTACCTGGCTTGGTTGCTCACCAAGAAGTCATTTTTGGGAGCGCTGGACAAACATTAACCATTAAACATGATTCCATTAACCGCAATTCTTTCATGGAAGGAATTAAACTAGCGTCAGATAAGGTGATGGAAATTGAAGAAGTTATCTATGGATTAGAAAATGTTTTGTAGGGGGAAATAGAAATGAATATTGCTTTAATTGCACATGATAAGAAAAAGCAAGAAATTATTGGATTTACAATAGCTTATACATCCATTTTAAAGCAACATGAATTGTTTGCAACAGGTACAACAGGCAGGAAGATTACAGAGGCATCTGGATTACCTGTAAACTTATTTCAGTCAGGTCCGCTTGGTGGTGACCAGCAAATTGGCGCTATGATTGCCAGTAACGAAATGGATATGGTTATATTCCTCAGGGATCCATTGACGGCACAGCCACATGAACCAGATGTAAGTGCTCTTATGCGCCTTTGTGATGTGCATCAAATTCCGCTTGCAACAAATATTGCAGCCGCTGAAATCTTCATTCGTGGATTAAATGAAGGGGAGTTAGATTGGAGAAAGATTATAAAGGATAGAGAGGAAGCGGAAAAACAGGAATGAAAAAGATAGGTATTACTTGCTATCCCACAGTTGGTGGCTCTGGCGTTATTGCTACTGAACTTGGGATACGCTTAGCAGAGGAAGGGCACGAAATCCATTTTATTACATCAAGCTTGCCCTTCCGCTTAAACAAGGTTTACCCAAATATTTTTTATCATGAAGTGGAATTAAATCATTACCCTGTTTTCCAATACCCGCCTTACGATCTTGCTCTGGCAACGAAAATGGCAGAGGTGATCGATAGAGAAAGGCTTGACATTCTTCATGTTCACTACGCTATGCCCCATGCTGTGTGTGCCATACTTGCGAGAGACATTGCAAAACATGATGTTAAAATTGTAACCACACTACATGGTACAGACATAACGGTACTTGGAATAGATAATACTTTTCAAAAAATGATAAGACATGGTATCGAGCAGTCCGATGCTGTTACAGCGGTTTCCGCAGATTTAGTACGACAAACGAAGGAAATGCTTTTTGTGGACAAAGAAATCGAGGTTATTTATAATTTTGTAAATGAAAAAGAGTATTATAAGCATACAGTGCCGCAGTTGAAAGAACAATATGGAATTCAACCAGATGAAAAAGTCATTATTCATATATCTAATTTCCGAAAGGTAAAACGGCTGGAGGATATTATTCAAACCTTCTATAGTATACGTTCTTCTGTGATTAGTAAATTATTATTAATCGGTGATGGTCCAGAATATATGAATGCCGTACAGCTTGTAAAAGATCTAAATATAGAAGATGAAGTACTATTTCTCGGAAAACAAAAAAACATCCGTGATCTATTGTCAATCTCTGATTTGAAACTACTTCTATCTGAAAAAGAAAGCTTTGGACTTGTTCTTCTTGAAGCCATGGCTTGTGAAGTTCCTTGTATTGCTACAAATATTGGTGGCATTCCAGAAGTGGTGAATGATGAGGAGACCGGCTATATCGTAGAACTTGGAGACACAGAGCGAGCTGCAGATCTTGCAATCACATTATTACAGGACACAGAAAAGTTAGAACAATTTTCAAAAAATGCTTTACGAAGAGCGAAAGGCTACTTTAATTCAGAGTCCATCGTACAACAATATGTGCAACTCTATTATAAAGTATTAGACTAAATAGTAGTGGTGATAAAAATGCTTGACCATCCTTTTAAAGAGGCAACTGCCATTATCGAAAATATTGAAAATAACGGACATGAGGCATATTTCGTTGGTGGCTGTGTACGTGACTTTTTACTTGGTAGAGAGATCAGGGATGTGGATATCGCCACCTCTGCAACTCCAACGTTTATACAAAAAATATTCGAAAAGGTCATCCCGGTAGGTATTGAACATGGTACAGTCATCGTTCGACATTTACACACGTCTTATGAGATCACTACTTTCCGTATTGATGGAGCTTATTCAGATCAACGGCATCCTGACCAGGTCTCCTTTATTAATAAAATTGACAAGGACTTAGAAAGACGGGATTTTACCATAAATGCAATGGCAATGGACAAACAAGGTAAAATTATTGATTTATTCGATGGACGGAAAGATATAGCCAATCGGATTATTCGTACTGTCGGAAATGGATACGACCGTTTTAGAGAAGATGCGCTTCGAATGATCCGTGCAGTCCGGTTTGCAAGTCAGCTTGGGTTTTCACTCGATCTAGAGACGAAAGAACAGATTAATACATTGAAACATGAAGTGAATAAACTCGCAGTAGAGCGAATCTCTAACGAAATGGAAAAGTTCTTTGCAGGTACGTATGTCTCTAAAGCATTTGATGAATTAAAAACAACCGAACTTGTTTACCAATTACCTGTATTTAAAGAACATTCAGACCTAATAAAACGATTGCCTAGAGAGCAGTCTCCCTTACATAGTCTTGCAGAAGTGTTTGCTTTTTTCCATTTATTAAAACAGGAAATCACTATACAGTACTGGATTAAAGCATGGAAGGCATCCAATCAAACAAAACAGGAAGCAACACTGCTAATTCGGGCTGTGATTAATTACCGAACGTACGATCTGAATGATTGGACTATTTATCAATTGCCACGTCATTTATATGGAGCTTTTAGACGGCTATTGAAGGCTCTTTTGGAAAAGAGACCATCATATGAAGAAATAGAAAGAATTGCGACAGATCTCCCAATAAAGACGAGAAACCAACTCCAATTAAATGGAAATGATGTTGTGGGACAATTTCCTGGAGTGGATAAAGGCCCTTGGATCCAAAAACGTTTGCATGAATTGGAGTATCTAGTAGTAATGCGGGAATTACCTAATGATAAGGACCGTTTAAAGGAGTGGTTACAATCGAATCCACCAGGAGCAAACTAATTAAACTACTTGCAGATGCAAAAGAATCGTATATATCAGGTCAGCAACTATCAGAGCAATTACATATTTCCAGAACAGCAATTTGGAAACATATGAAGGAGCTTGAGAAAGATGGTTATGTGATTGAAGCAAAACCTAAAACGGGATATCGTATAAAGCATTTCTCAGAGAACGTAAGTGCAAATACGCTCAAATGGGGTCTTAACACTAGCTGGTTGGGTAAAGAGATTATTCATAAGTCAACGGTTTCCTCTACACAGCTTGTTGCACATGAAGCAGCCCGTACTAATGCGGCACATGGCACGGTGATAATAGCAGATGAACAATCTAGTGGCAGGGGGAGAATGGACCGTGTTTGGCATTCTAAAAAAGGAAAAGGTATATGGATGAGTGTTATTTTACGTCCAGAAATCCCGCCATATATGGCACCACAGCTAACGCTTATGACAGCAACAGCGATAGCTGATGTTTTAGACCAATATGATGGAATAAATCCAAAGATTAAATGGCCAAATGATATTTTGATTGAAAATAAAAAGGTAGCAGGAATTCTTACAGAAATGCAAGCTGAACAAGATCGTATTCAGTATGTGGTGATTGGTATGGGATTGAATGTTAATCAAGCTGATAATGAATTACCTGACGCCATTCATTATAGAGCTACTTCATTAAGAAAAGAAACGGCTAATGAATGGCAGATCATAACGCTTGTTCAACAAATATTGCAAGCAATGGAAGCCCAATACGATACTTTTTTAAAGCGTGGTTTTTCCGAAATTAAAACAAAATGGGAAAGCTATGGATTTAGAATTGGTGAAAAGATCTCTTACCATCAAGGTAGAGAGAACAAGCAGGCTATCTTTTCTGGGATTGCAGCGGACGGTGCGTTGCTAGTTGAATTAGCAAATGGTAACAAAGAGAAAATTTATTCAGCTGAAATTGACTGGTTTGTGGAATAATAAACTGAAATACTATAAGCACTTACCACAAGACACACAGTTAGAAGGAAAGTGAGGTGGTAGAGTGGAGCGGTTTGTCGTCATTGACCTAGAAACTACCGGCCATTCAGCAGCAAAACGAGATAAAATCATCGAAGTAGGGATCGTCGTAATTGAGCAGAATGAAATCGTTGATAGTTACGGAACATTTCTAAATCCTGGTAAATCTATACCTGACTTCATATCCAGTTTGACAGGTATTAAAGATAAGGATGTAAAAGATGCACCTACATTCGAAGAAAGAGCAGAAGAAATTCAAGCATTATTTGAGGATAGTTACTTAATTGCGCATAATGTTCCCTTTGATATGGGTTTTATAAATGCAGAATTTGCAGCTGTAGGAATGAAACTGCTTAAAAACCCTGTTTTAGACACGGTGGAAATGGCAAGAATTTTATACCCGAAAGCACCGAGTTATAAATTAGGCCAGTTGGCAGAGCACTTGGGTATACATCATGAAGACCCACATCGTGCTTTGTCTGATGCTTATGTAACAGCAAAGCTATTTTTGAAACTGAGAGATAAATTGAATAACCTCCCCTTTGAAACCATTACACATTTAATGCGTCTTGAAAAAATGTTTAAGTCAGATCTCTATGAGTTATTAGCAACTAGAGAAGAATCGCTTGCTTTTTCTATGGAAGAGGAGCCTGGAATAGAAACCTTCCAAGGGCTTGCTTTCCAAAAGGTGCCCGAAACCAAACTTTCCCCGCCATCTGAATTAGATTCTTTTGGTGAATTTTTAGATGATATTTATGAAGAAGATGGAGCTTTATCAAAGCTAATGGCTCGTTATGAAAAAAGGCACGGGCAACGTGAAATGTCTGAGACCATTTTTGATGCGTTCCAGACAAATAGGCATGCTTTAATTGAAGCGGAAACAGGGACAGGAAAATCACTTGCATACATACTTCCGAGTATATACGAAGCTGTGCGTTTTCAAAAACGGCTTGTGATTAGTACCTTTACTACACAATTACAGACACAGCTATTAGAGGAAGAAATCCCCCTGGTCCGTAATCTTGTTCCTTTTCCGTTCAAAGTGGCCTTGCTTAAAGGAAAAAGCCATTATATTAGTTTAGAAAAGTTCGAAAGGGAAGTAATGTCTACTGAAAATGAGAACTATGATACAGCTTTAACAAAGGCTATGATCTTAGTATGGTTGACGGAAACAATAACAGGAGACATTGACGAGGTTCAATTACCCGCCAGTGGTTATCTGTTTTTCAAACGTGTATCAACAGATTCTGAGGCGCATATTGATCCTCAGTCACCATGGTTTTCAAGGTCATATTATCAAAAAGCAAGAAAGGCAGCACAGCAAGCAGATATTGTCATAACAAATCATGCTTTGCTTGCAACAGACGTTTCTCGAGATTACCAACTGTTGCCTCCTTATGATAAAGCTGTTATCGATGAAGCTCATCACTTCGAGGAAACAGCTTCTAAGCATTACGGGCTAAAGCTTGATTATATGAATATGCAGTATACGTTAAATCAAATCGGAGAGACGAACGATCCAAAATTTGTTGGCCAATTCATTACAAAATACAATGAATTTATCGAGGAATCAATTTTAGATAAATGGGATGACCTCATGATAGATGCTAAATATGAAACGGATGATTTATTTCGAGGGATCTTTCAATATGTTGCTGAGCAGAATAAGCATCAAAAGTCTTTAAGCGATATCGGTAGGACACAATATCGTTTTGAAAAAGAGAAGGAAGATACTGACCGATGGAATACCATCTTAGAAATGGCAAATCGTTTAATGTTTTTCCTTAGAGATTTAATTTATATTTTAGCTAGATTGGATCAGGTTCTTGAAAAGCAGTATGTAGATAAATATGATAAGAATGAAATTGAACAATATATGGATCAATTACAAACATTCATGGATCACTTGGAAGGCTTTTTCTTAGCGGATGATTCAACTACTTATGTGAAATGGGTAGAGATCGAAACATACGGAGCAAAGAACGCAGTGTATCTATACAGTGAGCCAACAGATATATCCGGCTTTTTGTCGACAGACTTTTTTGCAAAAAAAGAGAGTATTGTTCTCACGAGTGCTACATTGACGATGAAAAACTCATTCTCCTTCATTCAACAAAGACTAGGTCTTGACAACAAGGAGATTGAAACGAAAAAGATACCTTCTCCGTTTTCTTATAAAGATCAAGTACAATTAATGGTTCCAACTGATTTTCCGGACATTAAACATGGAAAGATGGACGATTTTATTTATGCCACATGTGAAGCCATTTATTCACTTGCTGAAATAACAAGTGGAAGGATGCTTGTTTTATTTACTTCTTATGATATGCTGAAAAAATCATACTATTTGCTAAAGGAAATTTTGGACACGTCAACATATGCATTAATTGCTCAAGGGATATCCAGTGGAAGCAGGAGTAGACTAAAAAAGAACTTTCAAACATTTGATCAGTCCATCCTCCTTGGAACAAGTTCCTTTTGGGAAGGCGTCGACATACCTGGGGATGATTTATCGAGTCTTGTTATTGTCAGACTGCCGTTTCAACCACCAGATCATCCTATTTATGAAGCTAAATCGGCAATGCTAAAAGATAAAGGCAAAAATGCTTTTATGGAGCTTTCTTTGCCGAATGCCGTTATTCGTTTTAAACAGGGGTTTGGACGACTTATTCGATCTACCAGTGACAGGGGAATCGTTTTTGTGTGCGACTCACGGATTATTCATGCACGCTATGGTAAATATTTTATTGATTCCATTCCTGATATTCCGCTAACAAAAGACACAACACAACGGCTTATGCAAAAAGCAGAGGAATGGTTTTAGGGAGTAAAAAAACTACTGATGCGCTAATTGTGCATCAGTAGGAAAGATGGTATGGTATAGGTTGGAATTAATTTATTGAATGAAATAAAACACAATCTTTGGATTACTTGGTATACTGTAACTGTGCTTCATTACCATCAACATACTTATAGTATAAGCAATGAGTAACCTACTATGTCTAACAAATTTTGATAAAACAAGCAGTTCTTTAACTGGAGGGGAAATGATGGATAATAAAATACAAACCCTGTCAACAGTCAAGCTCCAATATTCCTCAGACCTTTATAAAATCGTCGATTCATTAAATCGTACGCTTAAAGAAAAAGATTTAATGTTTGGTCTAACCTTGGATGAAAACAATGAGAATCAGGCAATCTTCACGATATACAAGACCTAGATGGCTAATATGGAGCTTGTTGCTAGTTGGCATTGTAGTAATTGCTGTTGGCATTTATGCTGCCTTCTTATATCAGGATTTGAATAAGAGCAGAACGGCAGGCTACGATACGACGAAGGAACAGGTTTTGTCTGCTACCTCTGTAACGGAGGTAGAAAAAGTGGTAACCTTTAATGGAGCGGAGAGTTATCATGTTGTTTTCGGCCATACAGAAGAAAATGAGGGAAGGCTTATATTTTATCCGCTTAAGGGCAACGAGAAAACCTTAACAACCATTACTGAACAGGAAATGATCAGCGAGGACCAAATGCTGCAACAATGGAGAAATAGCTGTAATGATTGTGAGCTAATTAAAATTGTTCCTGGAATTATCGAGGAAGAAGTTCTTTGGGAAATTACGTATCGTGATGCAGTAGATCGTTACGTGTTAGACTACTATGCAATTGCAGATGGTAGTCAATATGAACAGTATCGTTTAAACCAAATGTTTAAATAGAAAGGTGAAAAGTGCATGAATTTAGCGAAACGAGTTAAAACATTATCACCATCTTCTACGCTTGCCATTACGGCAAAAGCAAAGGAGTTAAAACAGCAAGGACATGATGTAATTGGTCTGGGAGCTGGAGAGCCAGACTTTAATACACCGCAGTATATACTTGATGCTGCTACCGAGGCAATGAATGAAGGAAAAACGAAATACACTCCTTCAGGTGGCGTTCCGGAATTAAAGAAAGCAATTGCGAAGAAGTTTGCTGAAGATAATCAACTTCATTACACCGCAGACCAAATTGTTGTGACCACAGGGGCAAAACATGCACTCTACACCCTCTTTCAAGTACTGTTAGATGAGGGAGAGGAAGTCATTGTTCCAACACCTTATTGGGTAAGCTATCCTGAACAAGTGAAGTTAGCAGGTGGTGCACCTATATTTGTAACAGCCAGGGAAGAAAATCAATTCAAATTAACACCACAAGAGTTAGAAGCAGCGATTACAAAAAAGACGAAAGCTGTTGTGATTAATTCTCCAAGTAATCCAACCGGTATGATGTACAGTAAGGAAGAATTGCAAGCATTAGGTGAGGTTTGTCTCAAGCATGATGTACTTATTGTGTCTGATGAAATTTATGAGAAGCTTATTTATACAGGTGATGAACATGTCTCCATAGCGCAGTTATCGAATGCGTTATATGAGCAGACTGTTATTATAAATGGTGTCAGTAAATCTCATGCTATGACAGGCTGGAGAATTGGATATGCGGCTGGACCTAAGGAAATCATTAAAGCCATGACAAATCTTGCTTCCCATTCAACATCTAATCCTACATCTGTTGCTCAATATGCAGCCTTGGCAGCATATGAACAGGGTGGAGAGTTGAGTGAAATGAAGAAAGTATTTGCAGAACGATTGGAACTTTTATACGATTTATTACTTGATATACCTGGTGTTACTTGCATAAAACCAAAAGGAGCTTTTTACTTATTCCCTAACGTAAAGGAAGCAGCGACGAAATGTGGCTTTTCCAGCGTAGATGACTTCGTAGCCGCTTTGCTTGAAGAAGAAAAAGTTGCAGTGGTTCCAGGCTCTGGTTTTGGGTCAAATGACAACATAAGGCTATCCTATGCAACATCAACCGAAGCACTTCAGGAAGCAGCCAAACGAATAAAAGATTTTGTTATTAAACATCAAGCATAGATGTAGGAGGTAGAAAGAAACGTGAAAATTACTATTTCTCAAGCACCAAACTATAATGAACAAACTGTCACCATTGGAGCGTGGCTCGCAAATAAACGATCAAGCGGTAAAATTGCGTTCTTACAATTACGCGACGGAACCGGCTTTATACAAGGAGTCGTTGTTAAAAACGATGTAAGCGAGGAAGCTTTCCAGCTTGCTAAAAATATTACACAGGAATCGTCCATGTACATAACAGGGAAAATTGTGGAGGATACGAGATCGCCATTTGGCTACGAAATGCAAGTAAGTGATATAGAACTTATTCATGAAGCTACGGACTATCCCATTACACCGAAAGAGCATGGCACAGAATTCTTAATGGATCATAGGCATTTGTGGTTACGTTCAAAACGTCAGCATGCAGTAATGAAAATACGTAATGAGATCATTCGTTCTACGTACCAATTTTTTAATGAAAATAACTATGTAAAAATAGATCCACCAATTTTGACTGGTTCATCGGCAGAAGGTACAACAGAACTTTTCCATACAAAGTATTTTGACGAAGAAGCGTACCTTTCTCAAAGTGGTCAGCTATATATGGAAGCAGCTGCCATGGCTTTTGGTAAGGTATTCTCCTTTGGTCCAACTTTCCGGGCTGAGAAGTCTAAAACAAGAAGGCATCTTATTGAGTTTTGGATGATTGAGCCGGAAATGGCGTTTGTAGATCATGAGGAGAGCTTAGAAATACAGGAACAATACGTAAGCTTCATTGCCCAAAATGTATTGGAGAACTGTAAACTAGAATTAGATGTCTTGGAAAGAGACACGTCTAAACTTGAAGCAATTAAAGCGCCTTTCCCGAGAGTTACGTATGATGATGCCATTGAACTTTTAAAGGAAAAAGGTTTTACAGACATTGAGTGGGGCGAGGATTTCGGTGCGCCACACGAAACAGCAATCGCAGAAAGTTTTGATAAGCCAGTATTTATTACCAACTATCCAAAAGAGATTAAAGCATTTTATATGAAGCCACACCCTGATCGATCCGATGTTGTATTATGTGCTGATTTAATTGCACCAGAAGGATATGGAGAGATTATTGGTGGTTCACAGCGAATCGACGATTTGGACCTAATGCAAGAGCGATATGAAGAGCATGGCCTTACAGGACAAGCTTATAAATGGTATTTGGAGCTTCGTCAATATGGAAGTGTGCCACATTCAGGATTTGGACTGGGCTTGGAAAGAACGGTTGCTTGGTTATCAGGTGTTGACCATGTAAGAGAAACGATTCCGTTCCCTCGTTTACTAAATCGTTTGTATCCATAAGTAATTGTTTGACTGCTAAGATAAAAGTAATCCCTTGCCTGTTTATAGTGCAAGGGATTTTTGTTCCACTGGACTCTAACAAAAGATACGAAATTATTAATTCGGAAAGACGAAAGAAAAGCCTCATTCATTAATCTGATTGCGAGTTTTTCTTATATTGTCATGCTATACTTATATTTGAGGTGCTTTTATGAAAAGATCATTACAGATTCAGAAGATATTACTGGATCAAGTCCATATACCAGTTAAGCTTTTAACTTCCTTTCAAACCTTGGGGCTTGATGAAAAAGATGTCATGTTACTATTGCAAATCCAGCAATTCCAGCATAAAGGAATTGATTTTCCTACACCTGCTGAGCTTTCAAGCCATCTAACCATTGATGAGGAACAATGCTCCCGTATTTTACGTAAGCTCATTCAAAAAGGATTACTAGAGATCGAGCAAAATACAGAGGAAAATACGGAGAAAATTGGTGAAGTTTATTCACTAAACAAGCTATGGGAAGTTTTATATGGCGAGAAAAAAGAGGAGAAAGTAGAAGAGCAAGCGGATGGTACCATCTTTATTCTTTTTGAACAAGAGTTTGGTAGACCATTATCTCCCTTTGAGATTGAAATGATTAATGGCTGGCTTGATGAGGATAAACAGGCTGCATCACTAATCAAAGCAGCACTAAGGGAATCAGTCCTTATGGGCAAACTAAATTTTAAATATATCGACCGTATCCTGAGGGAGTGGCAAAAGAAAGGTATTCATAGTGTAGAACAAGCGAGAGATGCTAGCAAAAAATTTCACGGAAACCAGACTACTAAACAGGAAAGTCCGCGTCCAAAACGCGATACATCCTTTTATTATAACTGGCTAGAAGGGGAGGATTAGCCAATGTTGAACAAAAAGCAAGTACGTTTTTGCCTTGATGAAATCGCCAAAATGTTTCCTGATGCTGCTTGTGAATTAACGCATAAGAACCCATTTGAACTTGTTATTGCTGTCTTATTATCTGCACAGTGTACGGACGTTTTAGTCAACAAGGTGACAGTTGATTTGTTTAAAAAATATAAGACACCGGAAGATTATCTTGCTGTATCGTTGGAGGAGCTTCAACAAGATATTCGTTCTATTGGGTTGTATCGTAACAAAGCAAAGAACATTCGCAAACTCTGTCAAATGTTAATTGAAGATTACGGTGGAGAAGTTCCAAAAACAAAAGTTGAGTTGGAGAAATTAGCAGGTGTTGGCCGTAAAACCGCAAATGTGGTAGCATCTGTGGCATTTAATGAGCCGGCCATTGCAGTGGATACACACGTAGAACGGGTTTCCAAGCGCCTAGGAATTTGCAGATGGAAGGATTCCGTTATACAGGTGGAAGAAACATTAATGCGAAAAGTTCCAAAAGAGGAATGGACTGATACACACCACCGACTAATTTTCTTTGGCAGGTATCATTGTAAAGCGAGAAATCCAGAATGCCCCACATGCCCCTTATTAGACATTTGTAGAGAAGGACAGAAGCGAATGAAAAAAGAACTATCAGGTAATTGACGATAAAATTAATATACAAATAAAGAAAAACCGGACGGTCATCCGAACTATGGAAGAAATAGTTTGGAAACGTCCGGTTATCTTTGTTATTAGGATTTCATTCTAGCGAAGGAAAATGCGAAGACTCCAGTGGGAACAGCACGAGTCTGAAGACCCCGGAAGAAGCGTTCTTTGCTTCTGAGGAGGCTGAGGCCGTGCCCACGGAAAGCGTAGTATTTTCCGTAGCGGTGATTCAGTAGAGTCTTTTGTATTTTTATTGTTCACATCTTAAAGAAGGGCTAGAAAGTTATGTTCCAGCCCTTCTTTTATAATCTTATTTACTTTCTTGTAGAGAGGAAACTAATTAATTTCCATCTCCACCACCTTGATCCTCTTCACTTTCGGCGTCTTGCTCACTACTGTCGCTTTCATTCTGGCTATCTTCTTCATCTTCCCCATCGGGGTTGTCTTCCTCACCTTCTTGTTGTGCGTCACCCTGGCCTTCGGAAGATCCTTCTCCAGATCCTTCTCCTGTGTCACCACCATCTTCTGCAGGAACAGTAATACTAGTGGATTGTGATTGACCTTCAGCACCTTCATTCGCACCATTTTGACCAATTGGAGTTACAACAATTTCATATGTTTCTCCAGGTGTTGCACCACTAATTTCGATGCCGTTAGACTCAACTGTTTGAGTCTGGCCATTTACCGAGACCTCAAAGGCGGCAGGGGGACCATTGTAGCTCCAGGATACATCAATTAACGAGTTTTCTTGATTATATTGAGCTGATAGTCCACTTACAGCCGGTATATTTTCTGCTTCTTCCTCTTCGTCGCCGCCAGGGACGGTGACGGAAGTAGTAGCAGCTTCACTTTGCATATCCCCGTCATTGCTTACTGCAACTACCTGTATCGTATAGTCAGCACCTGGTTCTACTTCTGTAATTTCCATGGAAGTTTCTTCTGTATTTGAAAGACCTTGCATTTGTCCATCATCTATTTGGGCGCTCACCTCAAAGGAGACATCTGCATCTTCTTCGTAATCCCATGCAACCTCAATTGAATTATTATCTTCATTGTAACTAGCTGATAAGCCACTTACAGGGTCGAGCTCATCAAACTTCTCAGAAGTCTCCGTTGGTTCTGTTCCTTTAACAAAGAGCTCTGTGACAATTTGAGAAGATGGAGTGTATTCACTCGGCCTAGCTGCAGGACGAGAGCCTTCTTCCACTTCCACTTCTACAACTGAATTTGGCTTTTCAAAGTCTGGGTTATCTATTCCTTGAGATATTTCAGCCATCGTATTACTAAATAGGGCGTGCGGAATTTTCGTTTGCCCATTAGGAATGGCCATTCTCTGTCCTTCATCGTTGGTATAACCACCAGTCCAAACCGAAATCGTATAATTTGTGGAATAGCCAGTAAACCATGAATCAGGACTACCTGATTCATCAGGTAAACTTGTTGTTCCAGTTTTTCCTGCTACTGGAACTCCCGGAACATTTGCAGCAGTACCAGTTCCATCTGTAATGACCGATTTTAGCATGTCAGTAATCATATAAGCTGTATAATCAGACATTACTGCTTCAGCCTTAGGTTTTAATTCCACTGTTCTACCATCAGGGAACTCTACGCTTGTGACTGCGTACGGTTCGTTATATAGTCCTTCATTACCAAATGCGCGGTATGCACCAGCCATTTGTAGTGGGTTAACATTTGTCCCAGTTCCGCCAATTGCGTCACCTATCCTAACAGTATCATCTGCAAAGTTTATACCTAAACTTTCTGCAAAACCTTGTGCTTGATCATAACCCACTTCTTCTAACGTTTTAACTGCAGGAACGTTGAGAGATTGATTTAGTGCATGTCGGGCGGTCATCCAACCTGCATAACTCCGGTTCCAGTTTCTAATCGGGCTACTTCCACCATAATCAAATGGCTTATCATCATTAATCTGATGGTAAGTGGACATTTTATTATATTCGATCGCTGGGCCATAAGCCACAATTGGTTTCATTGTAGAACCTGGCTGTTGTCCACCTTGAATAGCATAATTGTAACCTGTGCCGTTTCCATTTCTACTTCCACCAATTGCTCGGATAGCACCATTTTTTGTATCTAGAACTGTCATACCTGCTTGCATTTCATCATCAGGGTACGGAATAGGATTTTCTTCACTATCTGTTAGTAAAAACTCCACATGATCCTGAATACTAGTATCAATGGTTGTATGGATTTTAAGACCGTCTGTATAAATATCTGCACCATCTACTTTTTCATTCACTTCACGCTGTACTTGCTTCAAGAACGCTCTGTATGGAACAGAACTGTCGCTCTCTCCTGTTAGTAGGGAAGGGATGTCTACTGCTCTTGCTTCATCAGCTTCCTCTTGCGAAATCTTGCCATGACGTACCATTAACGTAAGCACTGTATCCATACGTTCCTTTGTTAAATCAGGATTCTCATATGGATTATAAGCAGTCGGCCTCTGTGGTAGACCTGCTAAAATAGCAGCCTCTGGCAAGGTAAGTTCACTCAGATCCTCTTTGCCAAAATAGATCTCTGCAGCTTTTGCGACACCATACGCACCGTTACCATAGAATATTTTATTTAAGTACATCTCCAATATCTCTTCTTTGGAGTACTCACGCTCTAATTTTAGTGCTAGCCATTGCTCTTGAACCTTTAAACTGATCTTTTTCTCTGCAGATAAGAATGATTTTTCCACAACCTGCTGGGTAATCGTACTTGCACCTTCTGATCCAAAGCCATTTTTAAAGTTAGCAAGAATTGCTCCACCAATACGGCGAAGATCAATCCCTGAATGCTCAAAAAACCTTGCATCCTCTGTAGCTGTTACAGCATCAATTAAAACCTGTGGTAAATCTTCGTAGCTGATTTTCGTTCTCTTTTCTTCACCTAAAGTCCCAAATACTTCTCCATTCATATCTAAAACTTGGGAAGCAAGTGGGTCAGATAATTTAGATTCGTCTATCTCCGGCGCAGTTGCAATCCAATACGCAGCAGTT